>JBBDSM010000067.1:0-1304 GCA_040904945.1 Gemmatimonadota bacterium | reverse complement strand
GAGCACCACGGGGTGTTGCCGGTGGCGAGTCCGCCGTACTGGCCGCGGGTGAAGGGCAAGGTCGAGCGGGGCGTCGGCTACGTGAAGCGGTCGTTCCTGGAAGGGCGCTCGTTCACGGACGTGGCGGACCTGAACCAGCAGCTCGAGCACTGGCTGGCCACGGTGGCGAACGTGCGCGTGCACGGCACGACGCGCGCGGTGCCCGTGGACCGGCACCGGGAGGAGCTACAGCACCTGCGCCCTGCGGCGGCGGCACCCGTCTACGACGTGCGGCCTACGGAGATCCGGCGCGTGGCGCCGGACTGTCACTTCAGCTTCGGCGGCGTCCGCTACAGCGTGCCGCCCGAGGCCTGCGGCCACACGGTCGTGGTGCGGCCGGCCGGGGAGCGGGTGGGCGACCGGCTCACGGTCCATCTCGGCGAGACCGAGCTCTGTGAGCACCGGGTCCACGCCAAGGGCGCCGGTTACGTCACGCTGCCGGAGCATGCGGAAGCGATCCGGCGTGCGAACCGTGCCCGGATCGGAGGCAGGCCGCGCCGGAGCCGGCAGCCGGAGTTCGATCAGGCTCCGGAGTCTATGGATCACCTCCTGCGTGGCGTCCAGCTCGTGGCGCCCTCGGTGAGCTCGGGCTCGCTCGACACCTATGAGCGCATCGCGCAGCAGGGGGTCGCTTGAGCACCGCAGTGCGGTACGAGCGCGTCCGCGACCACCTGCGCGAGCTCGGGATGGACGCCGCGCTCGGCGCGCTCGATCCCGTGCTCGAAGGTGCCCAGAAGGCCGAGAAGCTCCCGGTCGAGGTGCTCGACGAGCTCATGGGTATCGAGCTCGCCGCCCGGTTCGAACGCCGGGTCAGCACGAACCTCAAGCTCAGCGGTCTGCCCAAGCCGAAGACCCTCGAGTCGTTCGACTTCGACGCGCAGCCGCAGGTGCCCAAGGACATCGTCGCCGAGCTCGCCACGCTGCGCTTCCTGCATCAGGGCGAGAACGTCTTGCTTCTGGGTCCGAGTGGTGTCGGCAAGACGCATCTCGCGATCGCCCTCGCGCTCAAGGCCGTCGAGCGCGGGCACCGCATCTACTTCCTCACGCTCCACGACCTGGTCACCAAGTCGCGCGTCGCCCGTGAGAAGAACCGGCTCGACTCGTTCCTGCGCGTGCTCGTTCGTGCCCGCCTGCTCGTCCTCGACGAAGTAGGCTACCTGCCACTCGAACGAGCGGACGCCACGTTCCTCTTCGAGGTCATCAACAAGCGCTACCAGGCCGAGAAGTCCGTGATCCTGACCAGCAACAAGAGCTTCGGCCAGTGG
>JBBDSM010000066.1:15263-42370 GCA_040904945.1 Gemmatimonadota bacterium | reverse complement strand
CTGATATCCGCAAGACCCTCGTGCGCGGCCCACCAGACTTCTACCACGGGCTGCTGGAACGGGGACCGGTCGGTCGCCGGGGCGGTGTTTTTAACGTCTCGGCCTTTCCGGATGTCCTTACGAATGCCGCCGGTACCTCTCTACGGTGTCCCGTTCTCTTTCGTCTTTTTCGGCCTTCGGGCCGCAGGGCCAGGTCATAGATGTCGTCGTGTCTCAACCCGGGTCGCGCGCGCGGCCCACGTGTGTCGCTAGTCCTACTCCCACTCATGGCTCTGGCGGCGCCTCTCGCGGCCCAATCCACGGCACTCGCCGACGGGCCCGATGCCCTGACGCTCGAGGAGGCGGTCGGCCTGGCGCGGGATCACAATCCAGACTTCCGCATCCAGCGGCAGCAGCTCCGTACCGCCGACATCGGCATCAGCAACGCACGAGGCGATCTGCTGCCGAACGCGAGCGTGTCCAACAGCTACGGGTACCAGGCTCAGGGCGAGCGCCGGGCGGGATCCGTCGTGCTCGGCACCCAGCCGGACTTCTACAGCTCTTCGTACTCGCTCAACCTCTCCTACTCGCTGAGCGGCCAGTCATTGCTTCGTCCCGGCCAGGCCGGAACGGAGGCCAGGGCTGCGGAGGCGCGGGTCCGGGGCGCCGGTGTGGCGCTCGACGCCGAGGTGACCGTGGCGTATCTCGCCGCTCTCGAGGCGGATGCGCAGGTCGTTCAGGCGCTCAACGCGCTCGAGCGCACGCGGCTCGCCGTCGAGCAGGCGACCGCACAGGTCGAGGTGGGCGTTGCGACGCCGCTGGACATCCGCAGGGCCCAGGTTCAGGAGGGACAGGCCGAGGTCGTGCTCGTGACCAGCGAGAACGCGGCTGCCGCCACCCGCGCCGCGCTCGGACAGGTGGTCGGGGTCATTCTCGAGGAGGACGTGGCGCTCGTCACGGACTTCGAGATCTTCACCCCGGCCCTCGATGCGGAAGACCTGCTCGGACGCGCTCTCGGCACCAACCCGGTCATCCAGGCTTCGCGCCTTTCGCATGAGGTGACCCGGTCCCAGGTCCGGTCGGCGCAGAGCCAGTTCTTCCCGACGATCTCGTTCTCGGCGGGCATCAGCGGCTCGGTCTTCCAGGCCGGCAACCTGAGCCCGTTGGTCGGCCAGGCGATGAGCAGTCAGGCCGGTCGCTACGATTCGTGCCTGGAGGACAACCGGATCCGTGCGCTCCTCGGAGATCCGCCCCGCGACTGCGCGGGGCTGAACCCTTCGCTTCCGGGGGTGGAGGCCTCCATCCGAGACCAGATCGAGACGGAGAACAGCGGCTTTCCGTTCGGCTATCGCCGGAATCCGCTCAATCTCTCGCTCAACATCTCCCTGCCGCTCTTCACCGGCTTCTCCCGGCGGAATCAGGTCGAGTCGGCGCGCGTCGCTCAGACGAACGCGTCGGAGCAGGTGCGGACCCAGGAGCTGCGGTTGCGCTCCGAGGTCTCGACGGCGGTCCGGAACGTGGAGACCGCCCGCAGGACCGTGGAGCTCCAGGCCCGCATCCGGGAGACCTCGACGGAGGAGCTCGAGCTGGCGCAGGAGCGTTTCGCGCTCGGCCTCGCCTCATCCATCGAGGTGGCCGACGCGCAGGCCAACCTTTCGCAGGCCGAGCGCGACGAGATCACCGCGCTCTATGCGTTCCACAGATCGATCGTGGAATTGGAAGCGCTGGTGGGCGGACCCATTCGATGAGACGCGGCGGACGCTCCGCCCCGAACGATACCGATGAACACGAGGGGGACCGCGACGGTCCCGGGACATACATGACGCATACGACCGCACAGCACCGACGTGACCATCCCTCAGGCCGGCGTGCCCGGGCGGCCTCGGCCGTGCGAGCCGCTTCGGCCGCGCTGCTCCTGGCCGGCGCCCTTTCCGCTTGTGGCTCGGGCGATGACGCTCAGGCTGCGGCCCGCCCCCAGGGGCCTGGCGGACCGGGCGGTCGGGGTGGCCCCGGAGTGGGTGCCGGCGCCCGCGCGACACCGGTTACGGCGAGGGTCGTCGAGACGGGAGACCTCGAAGTCACGCTGCGGGCGTCGACCAACCTCCAGGCGCGCGAGCGGATCGATCTCGTGCCCAAGCAGGCCGGTGTCGTGATGCAGATCATGGTGGAGGAGGGGGACCGGGTGCAGGCCGGCCAGGTGCTCGCCCGCCTCGACGACGAGGAGTGGCGGCTGCAGGCGGAGCAGTCCGATGCACGCGCGACGGCCGCCCGCGAGGCAGCCAACAGGGCCAGCCGTCTCCAGGAGATGGACCTCGTCTCCGAGCAGGAGGTCGAGCGGTTGGTCTCCGAGGCGCGCGTCGCTGAGGCGGAGGTCGGGCTCGCGAGGCTGCGCGTCGAGAACGCTTCGCTCAGGGCGCCGTTCGCCGGCACGGTCACACATCGCTACATCGAGCGTGGCCAGCAGGTGAACACGACGAACCCCGCGTTCGGCCTGGCGGACCTCGACCGACTCGAGGCGCTCGTGGCCATTCCGGAGCGTGAGGCTTCGCGCGTAGTGGTAGGGCAGGTCGTCCGGATCCTTTTGCAGGAGGGTGCGGAGCCGGTCGCGAATGGCAGCGTGGAGCGGATCCGTCCCGTCGTCGACGCGGCCAGCGGTACGGTACAGGTGACGGTCACGGTTCCGGCGGCTTCGGGGGGCGCGACCCTCCGCCCGGGTCAGTTCGTGAACGTCGACGTGGTCACCGAGACGCTCACGGGGCGCATCACGCTGCCACGGACGAGCGTCCTCGTGGACGGCGCGGCCCCCCGCGTCTTCGTCGTCCAGGACGGACAGGCGATGGAGCAGGAAGTGACGCTCGGCTACTCGCGGGGCGACCGGGTGGAGATCGAGACCGGTGTGAGCGCGGGTGACACGGTGGTCATCGTCGGACAGGACAACCTGCGCGACGGGGCCGCCGTCCGGATCATGGAGTTGCTCGGCGCCTCCCCGGAGCAGCCGGCGACCGACGACGGTACGGAAGGCGTGACCCAGTGAAGCTCGTCGATCTCTCGGTGACCCGACCGGTCGCCGTCACGATGGCGTTCGTGGCGGTCATGGTGTTCGGCTTCGTGTCGTACTCCAGGCTGCAGATGGACCTCCTGCCCGACTTGTCGTTCCCGACGATCTCCATCGAGACCGAGTACGGGGGCGTCGGTCCCCGCGAGATGGAGACGCTCGTCTCCCAGCCCATCGAGGAGGCCGTCGCCGTGGTTCAGGGCGTCCGTCAGGTGACGTCCCGCTCGCGCCCCGGCCGCTCCGACATCACGCTCCAGTTCCGCTGGGGCACCGACATGGACTTCGCCGCACTCGATCTGCGCGAGCGGCTCGATTTGATCAACCTGCCCCCGGGAGCCGGCCGCCCCACCCTGGCGCGCTATGATCCGGCGTCGGAGCCGGTGGTGCGTTTCGCGCTCGTGTCGGGTCGGCCCCTCGACCCGCGTGTGGCGATCGATCGCCAAGAGCTCATTGCCCTGAGGTGGGTCGCCGAGGAGCAGGTCCGACGCGCGCTCGAGGGCATCGAGGGCGTCGCCGCGGTCCGCATCAACGGAGGGCTCGAGGAGGAGATTCTCGTCGAAGTCGACGAGGACCGGCTGACGCAGCTCGGTATTCCGTTCAGCCAGGTCGCCGGAAGGCTGGCTTCGGAGAACATCAACCTCGCCGGCGGCATCCTCGAGGAGGGGGAGGCCGAGTACGTCGTCCGGACCGTGAACGAGTTCAGCGCGCCCAACGAGATGCTGCGGGTCGTGATCGGCACGGCGGGTGGGCAGACAATCCTCCTCCAGGACGTCGCCACCATCCGGCGTGATGCGGTGGACCGGGAGACGCTCTCCCTCGTGAACGGAAACGAGGCGGTGGAGATCGCGGTCCTGCGCGAGTCGGCCGCCAACGTCGTATCGCTCTCCCGCGCCGTGCGCGCCCGCCTCGGGACGCTGCAGAACGATCTTCCGGATGGTGTCTCCACCGTGGTCATCACCGACCAGGCCGTGTTCATCGAGCGCGCGGTAGGCGACGTGCGCCTCGCGGCGTTGCTCGGCGGCGGTTTCGCCATGCTGATCCTTCTGCTGTTCCTGCGGCATCTTCCGACCACGCTCATCGTAGCGACCGCGATTCCTATTTCGGTCATTGCGACGTTCATCCTGATGTTCTCGCGGGACATCACGCTCAACGTGATGTCGCTCGGCGGGTTGGCGCTCGGTGTGGGCATGCTGGTCGACAGCGCGATCGTCGTCCTGGAGTCGATTGCACGCGAGCGCGACGCGGGGCTGGACCCCGTCGACGCCGCGCGCGCCGGCACGGACCGTGTCGGCCGCGCCGTGGTGGCGTCGACCCTCACCACCGTAGCGGTCTTCTTGCCCATCGTCTTCGTCCAGGGGATCGCGGGGCAGCTGTTCGGAGATCAGGCTTGGACGGTCTCCTTCGCGTTGCTGGCTTCGCTGCTGGTGGCGCTCACGCTGATCCCGATGCTCGCCGGTCGCGGCGAAGGCGCGAGAGCGCGCCTGGGTACGAGCTCGGCGGGAGACTCCCGGCGGCGGGAGCCCGGATCCATCGGCCCGGTCGGGAACGCGCTCGCCGTCGGAGGCGGGACATTCCTGAGGCTGTCCAGCGCGACGGGGAGTGGAGGCGCACGGGTCCTGGCTCCCATCGCGAACGGGTTCGATCGCGTGTACGGCGCCATCGAGGCTCGCTATCCGGGAATCCTCCAGGATCTCGTGCGGCGTCCGGCCCTCGTGCTCGGGGTGGCACTCGCCACGCTGGTCGGGGGCGGCCTGTTGATGATGAGGGTGGGTGTCTCGCTCGTGCCGGAGCTCTCGCAGGGTGAGCTCGTCGTGGAGCTCGAGGCCTCGCCGGGAACGAGCCTGCTCCGCATGGAGGAGCTCGCCCGAGGCGCCGAAGCCGCCGCGTTGGCGCTCCCCACGGTGGAGGAGATCTTCACCAACGTCGGCGTTCGTGGAGGCGCGGGTACACTCGGACGGACAGGGGAGCTCGAGCGTCATGCGGCTACGCTGCTTGTACGTCTCAGTGAAGAAGCGGAGTCGGAGGACCTGGTCATCGAACAGCTGCAGGACCGGCTCGCGACCATGCCCGGCGTTCAGGTACGCGTCGACCGCCCGCGCCTCTTCACGGTCAACGCGCCCGTGGAAGTGGAAGTGCGCGGCTTCGACCTGAACCTCCTGGAGGAGATCGCCGGGGACGTGCGGGCCAGGCTTCGCACGGTGCCCGGCATCGAAGGAGTGGAGGACGAGCGGAGAGCCGGCACGCCGGAGATCTCCGTGCGGTTCGACCGCGAGCGCCTGGCGAGACAGGGACTGACCATCGGCGACGCCGCCGAGGCGCTGCAGGCGCGTGTACAGGGGGCCGCCGCGACCGAGTTCACCGAGCGCGACCGGGATCTCACGGTGCTCGTCCGCGCGCGGGAGAACCAGCGCACGACGCTCGAAGACCTGGCTCAGCTTCGCCTTCAGACCCCGGCCGGAGGCTCGGTACAACTCAGCGCCGTCGCAGACCTGGGTTTCCAGGACGGGCCGGCCGAGATCGTGCGCCGTGGCGGGTCGCGGGTCGCCCTGGTGGAGGCCAGGCCGGCAGGCACCGACCTGGCCGGAGCCATAGAGCGCATCGGCGCCGAGATGAAGGAGATCGTGCTGCCTCGCGACATCACCGTCGCCGTGGCCGGTCAGTCCCGCGACCTCCAGGAGTCCGTGCGGTCCATGCAGCTCGCGCTGTTGCTGGCGGTCTTCCTCGTCTATCTGGTCATGGCGAGCCAGTTCGAGTCGTTCCGCCTTCCGTTCGTCATCCTGGCGTCGGTCCCGCTCGCACTCCCGGGCGCAGTGGCGGCCCTCTGGGTGAGCGGCAACTCCATCTCGGTGGTCGCGCTCATCGGCATGGTCATGCTGGTCGGCATCGTGGTGAACAACGGCATCGTGCTCGTGGACTACGTGAACCAGCTCCGCCGGGACGAGGGGTACGCCCTCGACGCCGCGATCGTGCACGCCGCGAAGGTTCGACTGCGCCCGATCCTGATGTCGACACTCACCACTGTGCTGGGCCTGCTACCACTGGCGTTGATCCCCGGAGAGGGCGCAGAGCTTCGCGTCCCTCTGGCGGTGCCGGTCATCGGCGGGCTGCTCTTCTCCACCCTGCTCACGCTCGTCGTGATCCCGACGCTGTACCGCATGGTGGAGTCGCCCGGTGAGCGCCGTCGAGTCGAGAGCGGGGAGGCGGTGGGGGGAGAGAGCAGGAAGGAAGGACAGGCAGAGCGGGCCACCTGGGCGCCCGGCGACTCCAGCATCACACAGGGGGCGTAACCGATGTCGATCCCACGCTTCGCGGTCACCCGCCCGGTCACGACCGGCATGATGGTCGTGTCCGTCATCGTCCTCGGTCTCGTGTCGACCGGGATGATCCGCCTCGACATGTTCCCGACGTTCGAGCGGCCGGTGCTCTCGGTGTCGGTCCCGTATCCCGATGCGTCGCCCTCGGAGGTCGAGCGGCGCATCGTGCGGCCTCTCGAGGAGGTGCTCGGGACCGTGCGCGAGCTCGATGCGATCCGTTCGACGGCGTCCCAGAACCAGGGGCGCGTGGAGCTCGAGTTCACGCCGGGGACCGACATGGACCTGGCGTCGCTCGAGGTCCGCGAGCGGCTCTCGCAGGTGCGCGCGGAGTTGCCGGCCGACGTCCAGCGCGTTCAGCTTCGACGGTTCTCTTCGGACGAGCAGCCGGTCTTGAGGGCCGCGATTTCGTGGGAGGGCGACCCCGCTCGCCTGTCCGAGCTGGTCGAGAAGCGCATCTCACCGGCGCTACTCCAGGTGCCCGGCGTAGCGCAGGTCGACGTGCAGGGGCTCGAGGAGCGCGAGGTCACCATCGAGCTTGATCAGGACCGGATGCGCGCGCAGGGCGTGACCATCGCGATGATCGGCCAGGCGCTCAGCAGGGGAAACCAGGACTACTCGGTGGGCGAGGTGGAGCTCGGCGATACGCGCTTCCAGGTGCGCGCCGTGGGCCAGCTCGCGTCGGTCGACCAGATGGAGCGTCTGCCCGTCGGCATCGACGGGGTGCGCCTCACGGACGTGGCGACCGTCACCTACGACTTCCCCGAGCGTGACTTCTTCTACCGCATGAACGGGATGAGCGCCCGTCAGGTCGAGATCTATAAGGAGTCCGACGCGAACATCGTGGAGGTCGCTACGGCGGTGAAGGCGAGCCTCGAGGAGCTGGTGGAAGATCCCGGGCTCGAAGGGATCGGCTTCCGGACGTGGCAGGACCAGTCCGAGGGAATCCTCGAGGTGCTCGGCCTCCTGGCCGGCGCCGGCGCCACTGGCGGCGCACTCGCGGTCTTCATGCTCATCGTCTTCCTCCGGCGGGTGACGCCGACGCTCATCGTCGCCGCGGCGATTCCGGTCTCGCTGATCTTCGCGGTGGCGATCCTCTATATCACCGGCGACTCGCTCAACATCATCACGCTGTCGGGGCTCATGCTCGCCGTCGGGATGTTGATCGACAACGCGGTCGTGGTGGTGGAGAACATCTTCCGCCATCGCGAAATGGGAGCCGATCCGGAGCAGGCCGCCGTGGAAGGCGCGAGCGAGGTCGGACTCGCGATCTTCTCCGGAACCATGACCACCATCGTGGTCTTCGCGCCGCTTTTCTTCCTGCCTCCGAACCAGATGGGAACGCAGTTCAGGGCCTTCGGGGCGAGCATCTCCTTCACGATGATCGCGTCGCTCGGGGTCGCTTTCACGCTGGTCCCGCTGCTGGCCGTCCGCCTCATCCGAGGCGAGATGCCCGCGCCCGGCCGCATGATGGTCGCGCTCAACGGGTGGTACCGGGCGCTCCTCGACCGGGTGCTCGACCACCGCTGGGCGACCGCGGCGTTCGCGACCGCGCTGTTCGTCGGTGGCGGTTGGATTCTCGCGGAGCTGCCGCGCGAGCTCATGCCCGAACAGGACAACCGCTTCATCCGCATGGGCATCACCACCCCTCGAGGACTGTCGTTCGAGGAGCGGAGCGAGATCTTCGCGGAGGCCGAGGGCATTTTGCTCGATCGCCAGGAGGAGTTCGAGATCGAGACCGTCTCGTCGTTCTCCCGGCGTGACTTCGCGTCGATCTTCATGACGTTGGCTCCGTTCTCCGAGGGTGGCCAGAAGTCGACGGCGCAGATCTCCGAGGAGATCCAGGCCGTCATGCCGGTCATCGCGGGCGTGGAGTGGAATCAGCGCCGCGGCTTCGGTCGTGGTGCAGGCGTGGAGATCCGGCTCATCGGCGAGAGCACCAGCGAGCTGGAGCGCCTCGCGGAGGCCGTCGAGCTGATGCTCGAGTCGAGCATCGATGGGCTCCAGAGCGTCGAGAACTCGCTCGCTTCCGGCAACGAGGAGGTGCGCGTGCGCGTCGACCGGAGAGCCGCCGAGCGCCAGGGTCTCACGTCGGAACAGGTGGCGCGTGCCGTGTCCGGAGCCCTGCGTGGTGAGGTCGCGACCCGGTTCCGCTCGGGCGACAACGAGGTCGACGTGGTCATGCAGCTCCGCGACGAGAACCGCGTCTCCATCGCCCAGATGGGGAACCTCGCGGTGGGCGCCGCCGACGGGACGAGCGTGCCGCTGGCGACCGTGGCCGACATCCAGGTCGTGGGAGGTCCGCAGGACATCCGGCGCGAGAACCGTCAGACGTCGGTGAGCGTGTCCGCCGAGCTCCAGTCCGGCGTCGTTCGCGAGGAGGTCATCGCCGAGGTCCAGGCGGCCATGGCTGGCTTCGATCTTCCCCCGGGATACCGTTGGGACCTCGGCCGAGGCTTCGCCGAGGAGCAGGAGCAGTTCGGAGACATGGCGATGGCGGGCGGTCTCGCGCTGGTGCTGATCTACATCATCCTGGCGGCCCTCTTCGAGAGCCTGCTGCTGCCGCTCATCATCTACTTCTCCATCTTCTTCGCCGTGCCGGGCCTCGGGCTCATCTTCGTGCTCACCGGCTCGACGTTCTCCATCCTGTCGTTTCTCGGCGTGCTCATCACCGTGGGCATCGTGGTCAACAACTCCATCGTCATGATCGATCTGGTGAACCAGCTCCGGGCCAGCGGGAAGGACCGCCGCACGGCGCTGCTGGAGGGGTGCACCGCGCGGCTCCGCCCGATCTTGATGACGAGCCTGACCACGCTGCTCGGCCTCGTGCCGATGGCGTTCTGGGCGACCGAGGGGATGGGTCAGATGTTCTCGCCCATCGGGCAGGCGGTGATCGGAGGGCTGACCACGTCGACGCTCATGACGCTGGCCCTCACCCCCACGCTCTACGCGTGGTTCGACGACATCGGGCTGTGGCTGAGCGCCTTCCGGCGGCGGACGCTCGAAGTGGCGCTCGGCGACCGGGGTCGGGCCTCCGAGGAGGCGCTCGTGGCGCGGGAGGCGCAGGGGTAGGACCGATCGGCCCCGCGCCTACTCCAGCTTCCGGTACAACGTCCGACGTCCGATCCCGAGCAGGGCCGCGGCGCGCCGCTTGTTACCGTCCACCCGCTCGAGCACGTGCTCGACGTAGCGGCGCTCCAGCTCCTGTAGGGTCATGATCTCGTCTTGACCCATGAGTCTGGCTGCGGCGCCGAGCGTCGCGGGCGCTCCCGGGTCGTCCCCATTCTTCCTCGATGGGCTCCGCACCCGCGCCGGTAGATGGCGTGGCTCGAGGAGCGGTCCTTCACAGAATGTGACGGCGCGTTCGACCAGATTCTCCAGCTCCCGGACGTTCCCGGGGAACGGGTAGGCGCGCAGCGTCTCCAGGAACGGGGCACCGAGCTCCGGCGTCGTCCGATCGAGGCGCACCGCATGCCGCTGGACGAAGCGCGCCGCGAGGAGGTCGATGTCGCCGGTCCGCTCCCGCAGGGGAGGGAGCGACAGGCGGAAGGTCTCTAAACGGTAGTACAGGTCGCGGCGGATGCTACCCCCTTCCTGGACCTCGTCTCCGGCGAGGTCGCGGTGTGTGGCGGCGATCACGCGGACGTCGACGGGCATGCTCCGGTCACTCCCCACGGGCCGCACCTCGCCCTCCTGGAGCACACGCAGCAGCTTCGCCTGGAGGCCCTGGGGCATCTCCCCGATCTCGTCCAGGAGCAGAGTGCCTCCGTCCGCTTCCTGGAAGAGGCCAGCGCGGCTGGACGTCGCGCCTGTGAAGGCTCCCTTCACGTGCCCGAAGAACTCGCTCTCCAGCAACGATTCCGGAATGCCAGCGCAGTTCACCGCGAGAAACGGCTCGTCCTTGCGCGAGCTCTCGGCGTGGATGGCCCGGGCGGCAAGCTCCTTCCCGGTGCCGCTCTCACCATGCAAGAGGACCGGTCCCTGCCCCCGGGCGATCCTCTTCAGGTCGTGGAAGAGCTCGGTCATGACCGGGCTGCGCCCGACCATGCCGTGGAAGTCCGGCGCGCCCATGGCCTCACGGTAGCGCAGGAGCTCGTCCTTCAGCCGCCTGTTCTCGAGGACCCGAGCGACACGGACGGACAGGTGGTCGAGGTCGAGGGGCTTGGTCAGGAAATCGTCCGCTCCGTCCTTGAGCGCCCGGACCGCTTGGTCGATCGTGCCGAACGCGGTGACCATGATGAAGGCTGGCGGGTGCTCCATGGTGCGGGTGCGCTCGAGCAGGGTGAGGCCGTCCGCGCCGGGGAGTCTCAGGTCGCTCACGACGAGGTCGATCCGGGTCCCCGCAAGGACCTCGATGGCCGCTTCGGCCGACGCGGCCGTGAGCACGGTAGCGCCGTCCTCTTCCACCTCGTCCTTCAGGAGAGCGCGGAGCGCCTCCTCGTCCTCCACGACTAGAACCGTCGCCTTGTCACGCCTCATCGGATGCCTCGGTCGCGAGGGGGAAGCGTAGCGTGAAGCGCGCGCCGCCCAGGGAGGACTCGTCGACCTCGATGCTGCCACCGTGCTTCTCGATGGTCCCGTGGACGACGGCCAGGCCGAGCCCGGAGCCCTCGCCGGACGGCTTGGTCGTGTAGAACGGCTCGAAGACGCGTGAGCGGATCTCTTCGGGGATACCCGGGCCGTCGTCCTCGACGACCAGCTCCACGTGTCCCCCGGATACCGTCTGCGCGATATGGACCCGCCCCCCCGGAGCGGCTTGGCAGCCATTGCGGACGAGGTTGGCGATCGCCTCCTCCACGCGGCGGGCCTCGAGGTGGAGCCTGACGTCGTCCGCCCCGCGATCGAACTCCACCACGGTGTCCGTGCTGCTCGCCACCTCGCTCGCGGCGGCCACCGCCCCATCCGCGAGATCGGCCAGCGAAGTGTCGCGCCTGCGGCCGGGCTCGGATCTGCCGAAGTCCATCAGCTGTCGGATGATGGCCTCCATGCGACGCACCTGGCGACGAATGGCCACCAGGGCGCCGTGCGTATCCTCCCCCTCGTCGTAGTCACGCAGCAGCCGCTGGGCCTGGCCGTCCACGACGCTCAGGGGCGAGCCGAGCTCGTGCGCCACCCCGGACGCGAGCTCCCCGACCGCCGCGAGCTTCTCCGCGCCTGCGAGCCGAGCTTGCAGCGCATGCTCGATACGGCGGCGCTCGTCGAGCTCCTCGGCCGCCTCTTCCAGTCGGTCCAGCATGGCGTTGAAGCTGCGCGCCACGGCGGCGAGCTCGAACGGACCCGATGGGTCGGCCCGATGGCTGGTGTCCCCGGTGCCTACCCGGGTCATGCTCTCGTTCAACCGACCGAGGGGTTCCCCGACGGCTGCGCGGTGTCCCCGGAGCACGAGGACCGAGACCACCGCCATCCCCAGGAGCAAGAGCGCGCCCGCGCGCAGGCGGAGGCTCGCGATGTACTCCTCGAAGTCGCTCTGCCTGCGTGTCACCTGAAGGAGGCCGAGACCCTGTCCCCACTGGTCGGTCAGCGGAACGAACGCGGAGTACACGCGACGACCCGCGAGGGAGCCGAACTCGCCGGTGCGGTCCCCCACTGCGACCAGCTCGTCGATGCGCTCCGGGGGACCTTTGGGGTCCGCGCCGCCGAAGGACGAGACGATCTCGCCGTCCGGACCGTATACGTAGGCCCCGTAGACCCGCCCGATGCTGAGCGCCGACCGCAGCGCTTCGGATACGGTCCCGGGCCGGTCTCTCTCCATCGCGTGCACCAGGGGGAGTCGGAGTGCCCTGGCGACGAGCTCGACATCGTCCTTGAGGCGGCGCTCGGCTTCGGTCTCGATGGTGTGGAGCAGCCAGAAGATGGATCCCCCGAGGGCGAGGAAGAGCGGGACGAGGACACGCAGCACCAAGGCAGTACGAAGGCTTATCCGCGGCTTGCTCCGATGTGTCACTGGACCTCTTCCTGTTTCCGGGTCGTCGGCATCTACATTGTGGCGCATGTGTCGGTATGACACAATTGTTCGACCGATTCAGGGGCCGCGGGTGGTCGTGCGGACATGGCCCCGTACCGTGGATCGCCGGTCATGACGGCCGATTCGGGCATGTGGTGGACCGGGCCGCCCGCCTCTGGAACGGTCGTTGCTCAGGAGAGGGCACGACAACTTCCGAGCATTCAGACGGAGAGAATGACAGTGAACACCCTGACCCAGCGCATGGCCGGCATGACCCTCGCCCTCCTGATGGCGCTCGTGCCCGCTCAGATCACGGCGCAGGAAGCCCCCGACCGCGACGAGCTCGAGACGTTCACCGAGGCTTACGTCGAGATCGGTGAGGTCCGTGCCGAGATGAGCCCGGCGCTCGCGGCCGCGGAGACGGCTGAAGAGGCCAACGCCCTGCAGCAGGAAGCCAACGACCGCATGATGGCGATCCTCGAGGAGAACGGCATGTCCGTGGATCGGTACAGCGCGATCACGAACATCCTCAACAGCGATGAAGAGTTGCGGGCCGAGTTCGAAGAGATCTACGCGGAACTGACGGGTACCATGTAGCGCCCTAGACGCCGGCTCGACGAGCGAAGGCCCGGTCGGCACCCTGCCGACCGGGCCTTCGTCTATTTGATGCTTGACAGTGCATCGCCGCCGGCTTTATTTGTCTGGACAGTATTGAAAATCATTCTCATCCATACAGTCCGGGTCAACGCATTCATGCAATCGTTCAAGCGGTTCACGCACATTCTGGCCGCCGTCGCGGTCATCGTCGGGGTGGGCGCCTCCCCGGCGCTCGCGCAGGATTACGGAGTCGTCAGCGGAACGGTTCGGAGCGTCGAAGGCGGAGCGCCGCTCGCCGGCGTCAGCGTGGAGCTGGCCGAGGCGGGGCGCACCGCGCTGTCCGATGAAGCCGGCCGCTTCCTCTTCAACCGTGTTCCCGCGGGCACGTATACCCTGCGCTTCCACGTGATCGGCAGGTCCGTGCTGGAGCGGACCGTCGACGTCCGGGCCGATGCGGTCGCCCGCCCCGAGATCGCACTCGATGCCGCGCCCGTGGACATCGATCCGATCCTGGTGCTGCTCGGGCGTACGCGGCTCTCCGAGGGGATGGATCGGAGCCGGGTGCCCGGCTCGGTTCACGTGATCGGGCCGCGCTCGCTCCAAGAGCGCCCGGTGGTCTACGACGACGTGCACGCGCTCCTTCGTGAGGTGCCGGGCGTGAACGTGCAGGGGGAGGAAGGCTACGGGCTCCGGCCCAACATCGGCTTCCGGGGAACCGGGGTCGAGCGGAGCTCGAAGATCACGCTCATGGAGGACGGCGTGCTCATCGCTCCCGCCCCCTATGCCGCGCCGGCCGCCTACTACTTCCCGCTGGCCGGGCGCATGAGCGCCATCGAGGTCCGGAAGGGATCCAGCCAGATCCGGTATGGCCCTTCCACGATCGGGGGCGCGCTCAACATGGTGTCCACTCCGATTCCGAACCGGTTTTCCGTGATGGTCGACGGCTCGGGCGGCAGCAACGACACCCGAAAGGTCCGGGCCCGCGTCGGTGACGCCGCCGAGAACTACGGCTGGATGTTCGAGACCTACCAGTCGCGGACCGACGGCTTCAAGGAGTTGGACTTCGGAGGCAACACCGGCTTCGACCTCCAGGACTACGTGGGCAAGATCCGGTTGAACACGTCGCTGGACGCACGCACCTACCAGGAGGTCGAGCTCAAGCTGGGATATTACGATCAGCGCTCCGACGAGACGTACCTCGGGCTCACCGAGGCCGACTTCGAGGTGACGCCGTTCCGCCGGTATGCCGGGTCGCAGCAGGACGTCATGAACGCCGACCACCAGCAGATCCAGCTGCGGCACTTCGTGCAGTTCCCGGCCGGTGTCGACGTGACCACGACGCTGTACCGCAACGACTTCGCGCGGAACTGGTACAAGCTGGGATCCGTGGGTGGCGCGTCGATCGGCGGTGTGCTCGCCGATCCGGACGCCTACCCCACCGAGCTCGGGTACCTACGTGGGACCGAAGACGGTGTGGGTGTGCTGAGGGTTCGCGCCAACAACCGCGAGTACATGTCGCGAGGCGTGCAGTCGCAGGTCGGTGCCGTGTTCGGAGACGCCGTCCGCCACGATCTGGAGCTCGGAGTCCGATATCACGAGGATGACGAGGACCGGTTCCAGCAGGAGGACGACTATTCGATCCTGAACGGTCGGATGTCGCTCGAGACCGCGGGCGCGCCCGGCAGCCAGGCGAACCGGGTGAGCTCGGCGTCCGCGTGGGCGTTCCACTTGATGGACCGCATCGAGATGGGCGCGCTGACGCTCGCCCCCGGCGTGCGCTACGAGACCATCGACTTCGAGCGGCTCGACTACGCGGCCGGCGACTCCGAGCGGACCACGCCCACCGGACAGCGGACCAACTCGATGTCGGCCTGGATCCCGGGCCTCGGTGCGCTCTACGACGTCAGCCCGGACCTTCAGGTCTACGGCGGCGTGCACAAGGGATTCGGGCCGGGCGGCCCGGGTGCCGACGAGGCCACCGACCCCGAGTCGAGCGTGAACTACGAGCTCGGCATCCGGTCACTCCGGCCGGGGAGCTCGTTCGAGGTCACCGGATTCTTCAGTGACTACGACAACATTCTCGGCACCGCGACACTGGCCGTGGGCGGCGGTGGGGACAACGAGGTGTTCAACGGCGGGGCAGTCCGCACGCTCGGACTGGAATTTTCCGCCTCCCGCGACGTGGAGGTGGGGGCGGACGGAGCATGGCGTCTTCCGCTCAGCGCGACGTACACGCTGACGCAGGCCACCTTCCAGTCCGGATTCGAGAGCGACTTCGGGGCCTGGGGCACCGTTGAAGTGGGGGATCACCTTCCCTACCTGCCGACGCATCAGTTCTTCACGTCGGCCGGCCTCGAGGGTGGTCCGTGGAGCGCGCGGCTCACCGCCTCCGGGACCTCGGCCATGCGGACGACCGCCGGGCAGGGCGACATCGACGCCGCGGTGAGCACCGACGCCTTCGTGGTCTTCGGCGCCGGTGTGGAGTACGAGGTGAGCAACGGCGCCACCGTGCACGCGGCGGTGGAGAACATCGGCGACGCCCGCTACGTGGTGGCCCGCCGTCCGGCGGGGCTGCGCCCGGGGCTTCCGCGGACGCTTTCGCTCGGGATCCGCGTGATGCGCTGACGCTCGGCGCTCTGTCGCTCCGGAGCCTCCGGGGGCGGGCCGCGTTCAGCGGTCACGCTTCCGGGGGCTCGTGCGTTTCCGGGAGGAGCGCTCAGGCCGGGGAGAGCGTGCGAACCCGTCCGTTCCCCGTGGGTAACATCGCCGTCCTTGACCTCCACCCGGAATCCCATGCCTCGCTCACTCAGTTCGATCCTCCTGCTGGTCGTCCTCGGGCCGACCGTTGGCTGCTACCAGTACGTCGCCGTGGCCGAGCCCGCACCGCCGATGGTGGAGGGGACGCCCGTGCGCGTGCATCTCGGCACGCCCAGGAGCTTCGACGTCGCGGGCTTCACCGCGCACGAGATCCAGCGGGTCGACGGCTCGATGCTCCGTCGTGACCACGGGGCGTGGGTCGTCGCCGCGGAGGCGCTCTACGCCGCGGGCGGCAATCGATTCGACGCGGCGGCGTACGCGCTGACGATTCCCGAGAGCGCGGTCGCGCGCGCAGAGGTTCGGGCCGTCTCGTGGTGGCGTTCCGCGGTGTCCGCGGTGTTGGTCGGTGTCGGCGTCTATCTGGCCTCCGAGGCGTTGCAAGGGACCAGCTCGAGCGGCGACGGCGGGGGCGGCGGTGATCCCCCTCGGTCGGTGATACCGGGGGGCTGAGCACCGAGGCATCCGCCGTTGGGCGCGAGGGTCAGGCTCGGGACTTTCGGCGACGTCCCAGCAGGTCTAGCTTGCACTATCGCTCCCGTCGGATCGTCCGGCGTGGTGCGAGGCCGCCAGGGGCATCCCACGAACGCTGTGGGATTGAGACAGACCCTTGGAACCTGATCCGGTTCAAACCGGCGTAGGGAGCGCGGCAGGAGGGTCTCCGCAAGACGCCGCAAGGCGATCGTCCGGTACCGGCCCGGCCCGCGCTCGCTGCGCCCCGCAGTGGAGTCGTCATGAGCGAGCGCAACGGAAGCACCCCCCACACCGACTACCCCGACGCCTTCCCCAACTCCCGGAAGGTCTACGTGGAGGGCCGCCACGGCGTTCGCGTCCCCATGCGCGAGATCGCGCTGAGCGGCGGCGAGGAACCGTTCCGGGTCTACGACACGAGCGGCCCCCTGGGTGCGGACGTCCGTGAGGGGCTTCCGTCTCTCCGCGAGGGGTGGATCGCCGAACGCGGCGTCCGCGAGACCGGCCGTGTCCGCGACCTCCGGGGCGAGCTGGAGATGCCGTCCGGCCTCGCCCGCCCGACCGTCCGCGGGACGGGCTCCGTCACCCAGATGACGTACGCCCGCCGGGGTGAGATCACCCCGGAGATGGAGTTCGTCGCCATCCGCGAGGGGATGGATCCGGAGTTCGTGCGCGACGAGGTGGCCCGGGGCCGGGCGATCATCCCGGCCAACGTGAACCACCCCGAGCTCGAGCCGATGATCATAGGGCGGAACTTCAAGGTGAAGATCAACGCCAACATCGGAAACTCGGCGGTGAGCTCGTCCATCGAGGAGGAAGTCGAGAAGCTCCGCTGGGCCACGCTGTGGGGTGCCGACACCGTCATGGACCTCTCCACCGGCAAGAACATCCACGAGACCCGGGAGTGGCTCCTCCGGAACTCGCCGGTGCCCATCGGCACCGTGCCGATCTACCAGGCGCTGGAAAAGGTGGACGGCGTGCCCGAGGACCTCACCTGGGAGATCTACCGCGACACCATCATCGAGCAGTGTGAGCAGGGCGTGGACTACTTCACCGTCCACGCCGGGGTGCTGCTGCGGTTCATCCCCCTCACCGCCAACCGCCTCACCGGTATCGTGTCCCGCGGCGGCTCGATCCTGGCCAAATGGTGCATGGCGCACCACAAGGAGAACTTCACCTACACGCACTTCCGCGAGCTGTGCGAGATCATGGCGGAGTACGACGTGTCGTTCTCCCTGGGCGATGGGCTCCGGCCCGGCTCCATCCGCGACGCCAACGACGAGGCGCAGTTCGCCGAGCTGAAGGTGCAGGGCGAGCTGACGAAGATTGCCTGGGAGTACGGGGTGCAGGTCATGAACGAGGGACCCGGCCACGTGCCCATGCACCTCATCGAGGAGAACATGACCAAGCAGCTCGAGTGGTGCGACGAGGCGCCGTTCTACACCCTCGGGCCGCTCACCACCGACATCGCGCCCGCGTACGACCACATCACCAGCGCCATCGGCGCGGCGCAGATCGGGTGGTACGGCACGGCCATGCTCTGCTACGTGACGCCGAAGGAGCACCTGGGGCTGCCCAACCGTGACGACGTGAAGCAGGGGGTGATCACGTACAAGATCGCGGCCCACGCGGCGGACCTGGCGAAGGGTCATCCTCGGGCGCAGGACTGGGACGACGCGCTGTCCAAGGCGCGCTTCGAGTTCCGCTGGCGCGACCAGTTCAACCTGTCGCTCGATCCGATGACCGCGCTCGAGTACCACGACGAGACGCTTCCGGCCGAGGGCGCGAAGGTGGCCCACTTCTGCAGCATGTGCGGGCCGAAGTTCTGCTCCATGAAGATCACGGAAGATATCCGCCAGTTCGCCGCCGAGCAGGGGATGGACACAGTGGAGGCCGTCGAGGCGGGGATGCGGGAGAAGGCCGGGGAGTTCCGGGAAAAGGGCGGGGAGATCTACGTGGAGGCGGAGTAGGCCGAGCCGCAGCGCGCGGGGGAGCGATCAACCGGTCGGAGGTGTAGCGGGGCGGGCACGGCGCCGATCCGGTGCCGCCCTGGGGCGAGGGGACATCGAGCGGGAGGTCCATGGGCCGATTCCGTCGTTGGCGGTCGACTTGCCCCAGGGGCGCTCCGACTCCAGGGTTCCAACCGACTTCGGCCTCCGGTATCGTTTCCTCAACCGACGCGCCTCCCTGCGTAGGGTGTTTGAGGATCGCCTCGGGCTGCGACGTACCTCCTTCGCGACGCGTGATTTCACCCATGTCCAGATCGGCCGGAAGTCCGAGGGCACGCGGAGCGTGCGCTTCAGCGTCGACTACGCGTTCGGAGGCGGGGATCGCGTGCGGGGCGGGCTATGGCGCCGCTGAGCCCATCCGCTTCCGGGCGGCCGCGGCGTGATCGGCAGCCTCCTTGGGGGCATCGGTCTCTTCCTCCTGGGCATGGTGCTCATGACGGAGGGGCTCAAGGCCGCCGCCGGTGACGCGTTACGTGGCGGGCTGGCTCGGTTCACCGGGGGGCCGGCCCGGGCCGTTCTTTCCGGCGTAGGGGTGACGGCGCTGGTCCAGTCGTCTTCCGCCACGGTGCTTACCACCATCGGCTTCGTGAGCGCGGGACTCCTCAGCTTCACCCAGGCGGTGGGGGTCATCTTCGGGGCCAATCTGGGCACCACGAGCACGGGCTGGATCGTGTCCCTCCTCGGCCTCAAGGTGAGCGTTGCGGCCCTGGCCCTACCGCTCGTCGGTGTCGGAGCCCTCGCGCGCTTCCTCCTCCGGGGCCGGGCGGCCTCCATCGGCCTGGCCCTCGCCGGGTTCGGTGTCATCTTCGTCGGCATCGACATCCTGCAGCAGTCGATGTCCTCGTTGGCTTCGACCTTCGATCCGGAACGCTTCCCCGGAGCGACCCTGGGAGGCCGGGTGCTCCTGGTGGTCGTCGGCGCGGCCATGACCGTCGTGCTCCAGTCCTCGAGCGCGGCCGTGGCCACCACACTCACCGCGCTTCACACGGGGACCCTCGGACTGGGGCAGGCCACCATGCTCGTCATCGGTCAGAACCTGGGCACGACCGTCACCGCCGCGCTGGCCTCCATCGGAGCCTCGGTTCCGGCCCGCCGGACCGGCCTTGCCCACATCCTCTTCAACGTCGTGGCCGGCACGGCGGCCTTCGCGCTGGCGCCGATCTTCCTGTATCTGGTAGAGGGAACGGGCGCGCTCCCCGGCGCCGACGATCCGGCGGTGGCGCTCGCGGCGTTCCACACAGCATTCAACGCCCTCGGCGTGATGATCCTGCTTCCGGTCACCCCCCGCTTCGCCGCCCTGGTGACACGCATGATCCCCGACCGCGGACCGGAGCTGACTCGTAACCTGGACCCTTCCGTGGCCGAGGTTCCTGCCGTGGGTGTCGAGGCGGCGCGGCGGACGGTGCTCGGCATCCTCGCGGCCACCATGGAGGTCGCCGTGGGCGCTCTTCGCCCCGGCGCCCGCGCGTCACGCGCTTCCGAGCTCGACCGGATCCGCGAGGCCCTCGGTGAGACCCGCCGTTTTCTCGGGAACGTGAAGACCACACCGAGCCTGGCCCAGGAGCACCACCGGCACCTGGGGGTCCTCCACGCCATTGATCATATCGATCGCCTGACCGACGCCCTGGCTGAGGCACACGGCCGTGTCCTTCCCGGTTCACCCGAGATCCGGTCGGAGGTGAGTCACGCCCTCGAGATCCTCGGCCGAGCCTCGGCGTGGCTGCACGGGACAGGTGACTCTCCGCAGGAGGCGCTCGAGGGTCTGTCCGCCGCCGTGGCGGACCACCGGCGGGCCGAGCGCCTGAGGATCCTCGACCGAGCCGCCACGGGACAGGTGGATCCGAGTCACATGGTGGCCAGCCTGGAGGCCCTACGCTGGATGGACCGGGTGGTCTACCACATCTGGCGCGCGGTGCACCACCTCGCCGATCCTGGGGAGGTTGCGGCGCGCGAGGGCAGCCAAGTCTTCGACGACCCGGAAGAGGTCGGGGCGCGAAGCTGAGGGCGGAGCGGTCGGAAGGATGCCTCGACGCAATGAGATCAACGGAAGAAGGAGTTCTGGAGATGGCAGGTACGAGCAGGGGTAGACGGTCGCGCCGGGTTCTCTGGCGGTTGACCATGGCCGTGGTCCTGACATCGGCGGTGGCGACCTGCGGCGGATCCGACGGAACTGCGCCTTCCGGTGAGGACGAGATCACGGCCCTGCGGGTGACGCCCGCCCGCACGCTCCTGCACGAGATCGGAGGGACGCTGGAGCTCGAGGCCCGGACGCTCTCGGGCGCGCAGATCCCGACCGGATCCGTCGCCTGGCGCAGCTCCGACGAGTCGGTGGCGACCGTCGCCCCCGGCGGCGTGGCCACCGCGGCCGGGGCCGGGACCGCGTGGATCGTGGCGGAGGCCGGGTCGGCGGCGGACTCGGCAACCCTCGAGGTCCACCCGCCTGAGTTGGACGGACCCTTCGCCGCGGGCACGACCTACTTCGGCCGGGCCGACTACATCGAGTACCAGCCCGGGACGCTCCCCCTCATCCTGTCGGCGGCCCACGGCGGCGCCCTCGAGCCGTCGGGGATCCCGGATCGCACGTGGGGCACCACGGTCACCGACGCCAACACCGAGCAGCTCGCCCGGACCCTGGCCGACGCGGTGGAGGCGCGCACGGGCCAGCGGCCTCATCTGGTGATCTGCAGGCTGAAGCGGACCAAGCTCGATCCGAACCGCGCCATCGAAGAGGCGGCCCAGGGGAATCCCTACGCCGAGCTGGCGTGGAAGGAGTTCCAGGGCTTCATCGACGCCGCGTCGGAGACGGTGGAGGACGACTGGGCCGAAGGGTTGTACATCGACCTCCACGGCCACGGCCACGACATCCAGCGCCTGGAGCTCGGGTACCTCCTCTCCGGCTCCGGCCTGGGTGGGTCGGACGACGAGCTGGACCGTCCCGCCATGGCAGCCGGGAGCAGCGTCCGGCACCTGGCGGAGAATGCGCCCCACCCCTTCCACGAGCTAATCCGCGGGGGCGCGAGCCTCGGCACGCTCCTGGAGGACCGGGGCTACCCCTCGGTGCCCAGCGCCGCCGATCCCGACCCCGGTGGGGCACCGTACTTCACGGGTGGGTACAACACGGTCCGCCACGGCTCGCGCGACGGGGGGACAGTGGACGGAGTGCAGATCGAGATGAACTACCAGGGCGTGCGGAGCTCGGCCTCGGCACGCAGCGCCTTCTCCGAAGCGCTGGTCGACGCGCTGGAGATCTATTTCGAGACCTGGTACGGCATCGATTGGACCCCGGCCGGGGCGCGGTGAGGTTGGCCCCTACCACGTCATGTCCTGGATCTCCCGAAACAGCCGCAGGCCTTCGAGGAACTCGCCGGCGACCGCGGAGATCTACGTGCCGGAGACCCGCCCCGAGCCTGCCTAACCCGTTGGCGGAAAAACCGTGGCCGAGCGGTTCTCCGTGGACGGATCTTCATATGGCCTGAGGTGCTCCTCGAGGAACGTCCAGGTGCGGTTCCATGAGTCCCGTTGCGCCGGTGACTCTACGCGCTCGAGGGTTTCGGGATCGACCCTTCGGCTGAAGGCGTGGCCAACGCTCCCGCCCCACGGCGCGGGATCGACGTAGATCTTCGTCTCGGACAGGTCCGGCTTCGTGGCGCGCAGCTTGTAGATGAGCATCGACGCCTCCTCGGAGTTCACGTCCTGGTCGTTCGTGGCGACGTGAGCCAGCAACGGCGTCCGAAGGTTGTCGATGGCATAGTAGGGAGACCGTTCCTTGTAGATTTCACGCCGTTCGAAGGGTAGGCCCTCGACGCGCGCCTGTGTGGAGAAATTCCGCTGATAGCCCGGCCCCTTGTAGGAGAGCCGGAAGATGAGGTTGGTGACCGGTACGATCGCAGCGCCCGCTTTGAAGGGGTGCTCGTCGCGGGTGATGGCCAGGATCGTGATGTAGCCACCGTGGCTCCACCCCATCATCCCGACCCGCTCGGGATCGACGTGCCGGAGCGTCGAGGTGAGCCAGTCGTACCCGGCCATCACGTCGTCGACTTCATAGCCGCCGTAGTCGATGGCCCGGTGGTGCTCCTCCCCGTAGCCCGTGCTGCCCCGGTACTCGGGAGCGATGATCACGTAGCCTCGCTCCACGGCCTCCCGGATGAACGGCCAGTAGTTGGCGCTCAGGTTGCCGTGAACGCCGCCGTGCACCCAGATCATGGCGGCATGCCCCAGGGGCCCCCGCTTCTCGAGCGGCTGGAAGACGTAGGCCGGAATCTGCATTCCGTCCACACGGCTCCGATACGTGACCTTCTGATAATCGACGACCCCCGCCGTCACCGCCTCGAAGATGCTGTCGATTCGGGCCTTACCCTCGATGTCCCGAGCGTAATCTCGGTCGGGATGGTCTTCCCACCGGTCACTCACGTACAGGGCGCGGGCCCGTGCGGTGTCCATCGGAACCACCCCTGGCTCTTGCGCGCTGGCGTCCGGCGCCACGGTGGTGAGCGTGAGAAGCGCCACGCCGATCGCCAGGAGGGAGGTGCGGAGAGGTTGGATGCGGCGTGGAGGGTTCATCGATCGGGATCCGTGGATAAAAGGTGGGTGCCTGCACGGTCCTACCTATGGTATGGATCGGAGGGCCCAAAGGGGGCTCGAACCGCCTGGGGGGGAGAGCATGAGCCGCGCCGGTGGATGAAGTCAAGCGTGCTGGGGTTTGCTCCCGGCCGTCGCCGTGGGCCTCTGGTTCTACCCCTCGGTGCGCAGCGTCGGCGACGCCGCCCCGGGTGGGGCGCCGCACTTCACGGGCGGGTACAACACGGTCCGCCACGGCTCCTGGGACGGAGGGGCGGTGGACGGAGTGCAGATCGAGATGAACTACCAGGGCGTGCGGAGCTCGGTCTCGGCACGCAGCGCCTTCTCCGAAGCGCTGGTCGACGCGCTGGAGATCTATTTCGAGACCTGGTACGGTATCGATTGGACGCCGGCCGGGGCGCGGTGAGGTTGGCCCCTCCCTCTACGGTCCCCCTCGGATGGGCAGGCCTGACGCGCTTCGAGGCATCAACGCGCTGCGCGACGGGGTAGACGTAGCTCGAACGTGGTGCCCTCTTCCTCAGTGGATCGGAGCCGGATGGAGCCCCCGTGCGCGAGCGCGATCTGCTCAGCGATGTACAGCCCCAGCCCTGAGTTGCGCACGCGAGGACGCTCACTCTCCGCGGACACGATGCGCTCGAATGGATCGAAGATGCGCTCCTGGTCTTCAGGCTCGATCACCCTGCCGTGGTTGTGGACGGAGACGACCACCTCGTCGGCCTCTCCGCGCGCCGTCACCATGATGGGGGTGGACGCCGACCCGTGCTGCATCGCGTTGCCGACCAGGTTACAGAGCGCCTGGCTCAGGCGGTCCGGGTCCCACGCCCCACGGAGGTTCCCGCTCACCTCGAATCGCACCTCGCCCGTCGGATGCGTCACCAGGCACTCGTCGACCGCCTCCTGGCCCGACTCGACGAGATCGATTTCCACGGGGATGATCGGGATGCCCCTACCGAAGCGGGAGTTCGTAAGATCGATCAGGTCCGATAACAGATGGTCCATGCGGGTGCCGCTGCTGTGGACCCGCTTCGCCAGGGTGAGATCGCGCCCGGTGAGCGTGCCGTTCGTGGCAAGGAAGCTCGATGCCGCGACGATCGCGTTCAGGGGGGTCCGCAGGTCGTGGCCGAGGACTGCCAGGAACATCTGGCGGGAGTAGTCGAGCGCGGCGGTGAACGTCGGGATGGACTCGGCCATGGCCATATCGATGGCCTCGTTGAAGCGGATCAGGTCCTGTACGTCCGTCCCATCCAGGGTGCGGTCGTCGGTCCATAGACGCACCACGCTCGCCCGCAGGGCGCGGTACTCGGAGATCATCTCCTCCAGACTGAAACCGCTGTCCGCGCGGTCGGTGCCGTGCTTCTCGGCGGACGTGTCAGCCGCCTGGCCGTCGTCGGGGGCGTCACCCTTGGACTTGCGTTCCTGGTCCCCGTCGCTTTGCGGCTGTTCCAGGTCGAGCGCGATGGTCGAGAGCATGCCCGCCGCGTGGTCTCTCAGCGCCTGGATGTCCATCGTGTCCCCGGCGGCCGTATGGGTGCGGGCGAACTCCTCGAACTCCTCGAGGATACGCTCCCGCTCTTCGCGGATGAACTGAGCGAGGCGCATCGTCTCTCCTGATCGCTGGATAGGACTTCCCGGGAACGCCGCGACGGCGGCGGTGGGGGAGCTGCTGGGTGCAAGATCCATACTCCGAGAGTCACCCACAAGATTACGTGGGGTCGCTGCGCCGCCGCGACGGTGTGGAGCGGCTGCGGGAGCATGTGCCGTCCGGAGTGCGCGGTGCAGTGGTCGCGACTAGCAGTCGCGCCGCGGCATGAGTCTTGATCATGACTACCAGCAAACCCACCATAGCCACGCGGAGCGGCACTTTGGACTTCATCCAGGACCCCGAGCCGATCTTGTGGGTGCAGGAGAGCGTCCTCGGCATCTTCGGTACGAGCTGGGGTCTGCTCCTGGCCGTCGCCGTGGGCTTCTGGTTCTTCGGCCGACGCGTGGTATACGGGCTCTTGGCCGTCTCCGTCGTGGCCGCTCTGGTGGTCCTCTCCTCCGGGAGTCCCGACTTGTGGCGGTGGGGGGGATTCGTGGTGGCGGTGGCCGTCGCCCTGCCATTGGAATGGAAGTTCGTCCGCTACCACCCCTCTGAAGAACTGGGACTGCGGCTCCGCTGCGCCCTGCTGGGCTCACTGGGAGTGGCCCCCGGTGTCTTCCTGCACCTTTCTGGTGACGAGCGTTCTCCCTCCTTCGAGGCAGGCGTGCTCTGTCTCGCCACCCTCTGGGCTCTGCTACTGGCGCCGACCCTCTTCGTCCGCTGGGGCTGGAGCGCGGACGAGGAGCTCGAGCGGCGCTCTGCCGTCCGGTACATGGCGAGGGTCACGGGAGTCGGCATGGCCGCCGTGCTCGGGGTGCTCGTGTACGGATCCCTGGTCGAGCCTCGCCTGCTTCTGGACGTCCGCGAGGAGACGGGGACCGTTGCGGACCTGCCCGACGCGTGGCGGGGCGCCCGGGTGGCGGTCATCGCCGATATGCAGGTGGGCATGTGGGGTGACAACACGCGGATGATACGGCGGGTGGCCGAGCGGATCGCCCGCGATTCTCCCGACCTTGTTCTCATAGCCGGGGACTTCATCTACAAGCCGGGAGCGGACGCGACCGACGAGGCGCGTGAAGCCGTGGAGATTCTGTCATCCTTGGCGAGGACCGAGATTCCCGTGTTCGCGGTGCTGGGCAACCATGATTGGTCGATGGACAAGGAAGGCGCACCGGTCGACGAGCGGGCCGGGCTCACCATCGAGCGGGCCCTGGAGGACGCGGGCATCGAGGTGCTCGACAACGAGGCCCGGGAGGTCCAGCACGCGTCCGGTGCCGGCACCCTCTGGGTGGTGGGCGTCGGCTCGCATTGGGCGGGAAAGGACCGACCCGCCGACGCCGTGGCGGCAGTGCCCCCGGGGGCGGCCCGTCTGGTGGTCATGCACCATCCCGACAGCTTCGAGTCGATCCCGGCCGGACAGGCTCCCCTCGCTGTGGCGGGCCACACCCATGGCGGCCAGTTCCGCCTTCCCTTCCTCCCCGATTGGACGTGGATGACCTTCGCGGGGGGGGACGAGGTGCACTCCGACGGGTGGGTCGGCTCGGACTACGGCGAGCCCGGCAACCGGCTGTACGTGAACCGTGGTATCGGCTTCAGCCTCATCCCGGTCCGGATTCGTGCCCGAGCCGAGCTGACGTACTTCACGTTGGACGTTGCTTCAGGCGTCGGCAGCTAACGCTTCCGGTTCGTGACCTGCGCGACGGTGTCCGCCATCTGCTCGAGCTGAGCCGTCTGCGCCCGCAGCCGGAAGTACACGAAGAAGACCACGCCCGCCAGCACGCCGACGATCGTCCCTGCGATCCAGGTCCACATCCAGGCGAGGACGGTCAAGATTGAAAGCACCACGCCCGCGACGAAAGCCCCCGTCTTCCAACGCGAGATCAGCTTCCGTGACTGTTCGGGGGAGCGCTCGGAGAAGAGTTCGACCATCCGCTCCTGCGCAGCGTTCATGTCACCGAATTGCTTTTTGGCGTGCGCCTTGCGGAGCTCCGGCGGCTCCTTTCCCGGGCGAAAGCCCTTCACGTGCTGCTGTGGTCCCTGTCCTCTGCGGCGGCCCATACCTGCTCCCGGATCGTACTGACGGTGACCCATGGTCGAGTTGCGTTCGTGTGGACCCCTACATTAAGGGAGACGCGGTCCGTTGGAAGGGCTCATTGCCCGGAGGGATGCCGAGCCTACTGGAGCGCCTCATGCAGATACGCTCGGGCCCGGGCCCATTCGCGCTCGACGGTTCGCGTGGACGCGCCGACGGCCTCGGCCGTGTCGGCCACGGTCATCCCCCCGAAGAAGCGGCACTCCACGATGCGTCCCATCCGGGCGTCGTGCTGCTCGAGCCCCTGAAGCGCTTCGTCGATGCTGAGCATGCGTGTCACCTCGGCCTCGACCACGGCGTCGTCGTCCCTGAGCGGCACCCGCACGAGCGGGCCACCCCGCTTCACCGCGGATCGGCGGCGGGCGTAGTCGATGAGGATCCGGCGCATGGCCTTTGAGCAGAAGGCCATGAACTGCGCACGGCCATCCCACACACCGCCCTCGACACGGGCCAGCTTCAGGTAGGCCTCGTGGACGAGCGCCGTGGTGTCCACCGTGCCACCTCGCGCCCCGGCGTCCAGATGGTGGTGGGCGATCCGCCGAAGATCGTCGTAGACCAGCTCCACCAGCCGGTCGAAGGCCTCGTCATCGCCCTCGCTCCAGCGGCGCGCTAGCCGGGTGATCTCTCCCCTGGTCGTGTCGTTCACGGAAGCCCTCTCGTCGACGAGTGTGCGCG
>JBBDSM010000066.1:12587-15163 GCA_040904945.1 Gemmatimonadota bacterium | reverse complement strand
GACCTCGTCGGACGCTACCGGATTCTCGGTGAGCTCGGCCGGGGAGGCATGGCCACGGTCTACGATGCAGAGCGTGCTGATGGCGCGTTCGAGCAGCGCGTGGCGATCAAGCTGCTGCGTCGCGGTCTCGACACCGACGATATCGTGGAGCGCTTCCTCGCGGAGCGTCAGATCCTCTCGGGCCTCGAGCACGCGAACATCGCGCGCCTGATCGACGGTGGCGCCACGTCGGACGGACGCCCTTATCTGGTCATGGAACGGGTGAGCGGCGAGCCGATCACGGAGTGGGCGAACCGGCGCGGGCTCTCGGTTCGGGAGCGGCTACGGCTCTTCTGTCAGGTCGCCGAAGCGGTCCAGGTCGCGCACCAGCGGCTCATCATCCACCGGGACCTGAAGCCGTCGAACATCCTCGTCGATGAGAGCGGTACGGTGAAGCTCCTCGACTTCGGTATCGCGAAGCTGCTGGACCCTGCCGGGGCGCCGGGCGGCGATGTGCTGACCCGCACCGGCATGCGGCCGCTCACGCCCGCCCCGAGCAGATGCGCGGCGAGCGGGTCACCACCGCCGCAGATATCTATCAACTCGGCGCGGTCCTCTTCGAGCTCTTGAGTGGCTCCCGTCCCTTCGAGGGAAGGGGGCCCGACCTCGAGGCCGCCATCACGACCGGGCGCGTGCGCCGGCCGAGTGATGTCGCTGCGGGCAGAACGCAAAGGGCCCTACGCGGCGACCTCGACGCGATCGTTCTCGCCGCCCTGCGTGTCGAGCCCGAGCGACGCTATGCCTCGGCCGCGGCGCTGGCCGCCGACATCGAACGTTTCCTTGCCCGTGAGCCGGTGCACGTCCGACCCGATACCCTGGCCTACCGGGCCAAGCGCTTCGCGGCTCGGCGACCGGAGATCGTCGTGGCGGTTGGGGTGGTCGCCCTTCTGCTGGCCGGATATGTGGCGACGCTCGCCCGATACGCCGACCGACTCGAGACGGAGCGGGACCGGGCCCAGACGGAGTTCGTGAAGGCGCAACAGGTGTCCTCGTTCCTGGTCGACCTGTTCGAGGCGAACGATCCCGACGCCACCCGCGGGCAAGCGCTCTCGGCGTTCGACCTGCTCGAGCGGGGTGAGGAGCGCGCGGATCGCCTGGCCGGTCAGCCCGAGCTGCAGGCGGAGATGCTGGGGGTCATCGGACAGTTGTACACGAGGCTCGGGCGATTCGATCGTGCGGAGCCGGTGCTCCGCCGGGCGCTCGGCGAGTTGGATGGCCTTCATTCGGAGCCGAACACCAATGTGGCCTCGACTACGATGTTGTTGGCCGACGTCCTGCAACGCACGGGTCGTCACGGGCCGGCCGACTCGCTCCTGCTCGAGGCCATCGACTGGGCTCGGCAGGCGGGCGACAGGGCGCTGGAGGCGAACGCCCTTAACACCTATGGCTACAGCCTGCTCGCGCAAGGCAGCTACGCGGCCGCCGAGACTGCGTTCGAGGAGGCCTTTGAGATCCATAGCGAGCTCTTCGGTGACGATGAACGGACGGCGCACAGCCTTCAGTCCCTGGCGATCGCCCTCGAGCAGCAGGAGCACTTCGAGCCTGCAGAGTCGATGTACCTCGCGGTCCTGAGGATGATGGAAGCCATCGACCCCGAACACACGCGGGTCGCCCACACGCTCGCGTCGCTCGGACGCCTCTATGTCGCGCAAGGCAGGCTGGAGGCGGCCGATTCCGTGCTGGGCGTGTCGGTCGAGCTCCACCGCCGACGTTACGGCCCCGAGCACGTCGCGGTGGGTCTGCCCCTGAACGAGTTGGGCATGGTCGCCGCGAGGCGGCGCGATTATCCGAGGGCGGAGCAGTACTTTCGTGAGTCGCTCGCGATCCAGGAGCGGGCGCTCGGCCCCGATCACGCGGAGGTTGCCGTCGGCGTCAACAATATCTCCTACACCCTCATCCAGCAGGGCCGGCTCGAGGAGGCGCTGCCCCTTCGTCGCCGCGCCCTCGAGATCGCGCGCGGCTCGATCGGGGACGGCCATGAGAACACTGGTTGGTACGCCTACAATCTGGGCTACCTGTTCGAGCAGCTCGGGGACCTGAACGGGGCGGAGACGCACTATCGCGAGGGGCTTTCCATCCTGCGTCGCGCGCTTCCGGACGGGCACCCCATGATGACGTCGCCCATGGCCGCTCTGGGCGATCTACTGGTGCGCACGGGTCGCGCCGCCGAGGGTGAGCCGTTGCTGCGCCAGGCCCTGGAGGCCCGGACCGAGGCGGGCGACACCCCGGCCGCCATCGCCGACCTCCAGAGCATGCTCGGCGGAGCGCTCGCCGCACTCGGACGGGACGTCGAGGCCCGGGAGATGCTCGAGACGGGCCTCGCGGGGCTCGAGAGCGCCATCGGTTCCGAAGCGCCGCTCACCCTGGCCGCCCGCGCTCGGTTCGAGGCGTTCGAGGTGCCAGGACGTCTGATAACTTCTTCCCCGTCTCGGGCCATACTGCGGGCCGGAGAGCCAATCCTGGTGGCTGGTCTGGTTCGGTGCGATGAGGCCCCCGCGTCCGGCACGGGGGTTGCTTCTTTAATTTGAAGTGACCTC
>JBBDSM010000066.1:3704-12487 GCA_040904945.1 Gemmatimonadota bacterium | reverse complement strand
AGTGACCTCCAGAACCCCCCGCCCGAAGCCGCAAGGCGCGACCCGGCGGTTGCCGGCGCGCTCGTCGTCGCGGTTCACTCAACCGGAGACCGACATGTTCAAAGGCCTCGCCAAGGCATTCGCCTACTACAAAGCGCCCGCCAAGACCTTCGCAGTCCTGCATCCGCTGAAAGCGTTGAAATGGGGCGGAATTTTTCTTCTGGTCGGAATGGCGATCAAGCGCACGACCCGTCGCGGCGAAGCGACGAGGACCGGATGAAGCTGGATGACTCCAGAAAGCTCCAGATACTCAGCGCCGCCATGGCGGTCGGCTTGGCAGCGGCCACCCGGTGGACCCTCCGCAAGGGTTGGGTGATGAGTACTGGGGAAGATCCGCCCGACAATCCAGCTGATCGCCGGGTCTCGTGGCGTGCTGCGCTCATCTGGGGAGCGTTGACGGGCGCGAGCGCGGGGGTGGCCCGTCGGCTGGCCTCCGGGGTCCGGGAGGCGTGAGCGAGCCTTCCGAGCTGGCGGAGCTGGCGGGTCTCAGGCATGTGCTCGACACCGAGGCGGGGATCGGACGGGAGCGGAATTCCGAGGGATTCGAGTACCGGTACCCCGACGGAAGGCCGGTGCGGAAGAAGGCGCATCTCGAGCGTATCGCTGCGCTTGCGATCCCACCGGCCTGGGAGGAGGTCTGGATCTGCCGGACCGCGGACGGCCACCTCCAGGCGACCGGGCGGGACGACCGCGAGCGAAAGCAGTACGTATACCACGAGCGGTGGGGTGAAGTCAGCAACCTGGCGAAGTTCGCCCGCATGCCCGCGTTCGGCCGGGCACTCCCGACCATCCGCAGCGCCGTGCAGGACGCTCTGAAGGACGATGAGCCAACGCTCAGGAAGGCGTGCGCCGCCCTCGTCGCATTGCTCGACCACACCTACGCCCGCATCGGGAACGAGGAGTACGTGCGGAGCAATCAGTCATTCGGCCTCTCGACGCTCCGGCGGAAGCACGTCACCCTCGATGGGCGCCGCGCGCACCTCGTGTTTCCCGCCAAGGGTGGCGAGGAGCGCAGCTACACCATCGACGACCCGGGTCTCGTGCGCATCCTCCGGGAAAAGGTCGAGGGTCGGGGCTACAGGATCTTTCGCTACGAGAACGGCGACGGGCGATGGAAGGATCTCGACGCGGGCCGGGTGAACGAGTTCCTGAACGACATCACGGGCGAAGACTTCACGGCCAAGGACTTCCGTACCTGGAAGGCTTCAGCCCTGGTGGCCGGCGAGCTGTTCCGTAGGAGTGGGGCGGAGGGCTCGGAGCGCTGGGATGACGAGGCCCGAGCGGAGATCGTCCGGGAAGCGGTCGAAACCGCGGCCGAAGCCCTGGGCAACACGCGCACCGTATGCCGCGCCTACTACACACATCCCGTCGTGATCGAGGCGTTCGAGGCTGGGACGTTCGGCGAGGCCGTGGAAGGATTCCGACCCGTTCGCCGGAAGTGGCTCGACGCAGACGAACAGGTTTTGCTGCGGGTGCTCCGTCACTTCGAGCAGTAGGCGGCGGGGACGCCCCCCGCCGGCACATGACTTGCGAGTCTGATTAGCCTCCCCCGGACCGAGAGGAGGCCCCGTGGCCAGCAAGGAGGAGGACGAACCATGCCCAAGGGTTGGAGCGACAAGGACGAGCGGAAGTACGAGCACATCAAGGAGAGCGCGAAGGACCGCGGCGCCTCCACCGATCGGGCCGAGGAGATCGCGGCACGCACGGTGAACAAGGACCGACGTCAGGAGGGGCGTACGCCGAACAAGACCACGCAGGGCACCGGGAAGCCCGGCAAGCCCCTCGAGGACCGTACGAAGGACGAACTCTACAACATGGCGGCCGACCTGGACGTGGAAGGCCGGAGCAAGATGAACAAGGACGAGCTCATATCCGCGATCCGGGGGAAGCGCTGATTCCAGGGTGCGCGCCCGTTCCTCGAACGATCGGACCGCGACCCACAAGGATCGCTCGATCGCGTCGGGGGAACGACGGGGGGAGGAGGCGCCGCAGGTGCCGATCAGCCGGTGCGAGGAACACCACGCCCGGTTGAAGGGGTTCGCCGTCGACGGCCTCCCGGACAGGTAGCGGGCCGGCGCGGGAGAGCCCCCACATGGTGCTCGTACCCTCGACGGGTGCCCGATGGACGACGACCAGGACGGCCGCGGGAAAATCTTCCGGGAGCCGGCTGAGAAGCCCGCGGAGCGCGTCGACGGCTCCCGCCGAGCCTCCGATGACCACGGTGTCCCGCGTGGTGCGCATAGCCCTACACCCGACCGGGGACGCGCAGGTTCGGGCTGAGGTACAGTCCGCCCCCGAGCACCGAGCGAATGGCCCTGGGAAGCTCCGATGGATCGCCCTTCAGGACGTACCCGCGGGCGCCCACGTTGAGGGCTCTGGCGACGTAGTGCTCGTCGCCGTACCCCGACAGCATGAGGCAAGCAAGGCCGGGCCAACGCTGCTGCGCCTCGGCCACGAAGTCGATGCCGTTCATGCGTCCCAAGGCCGTGTCCACGAGCACCAGGTCGGGGGTAGCCGTGGGCAGAGTCTCGAGCGCCTCTTCCGCGCTCGACGACACTCCGCACAACTGCAGATCCGGGATCGCCGCGATGAAGTCGCGGACGATCTCCAGCACCTTTGGGTGGTCCTCCACGAAAAAGACCCGGGTCGGTTGACTGTTCATTGCACGATGCCGCCGGATGTGATGGTGTCCGAGCCCGGGCGCGGGAACGGACGGTCCGCTCCGAGATCGTCCCAGGCATCCTCCGTGCGCTGCGGGACGGGTTCCGGCTCACACACGCGCATGTCACGGAGCGCCCACTCCGGCACCAAACGCGCGGGTCCGTCCCCGCCCCAGCAATACCGGATGGAGTCGCCCTCCGGCCGCTCCCCGAGTGAAACACGACGGAGTCGGTCCGGGACGCTCCACTCGCCCTCCCCGTACCCCAGAGGAGCGAGCGCCGCCATCCATAGCCCCCAGAGGGGCGCGGCCAGCCGCCCTCCTCCGCCGTCCTCGATGATCGGAGCGGGGCGGTCGAGCCCGATCCAGACCCCCGCCGCCAGCCCGGGACGGACACCGACGAACCACGCATCCGCTCCGTCCGCGGTGGTGCCGGTCTTTCCCGCCGCAGCACCCTGGAGGTAGCGGCGCACCGACGTGCCCGTGCCTTCGTCCACGACGCCGCGCATTGCGTCCAGGACGAGGTCCGTGTTGCCCATGGCTATGACCCGTCGTGCCATGGCCGCACCAGGCCTGCTCCAGACGGAGCGACCCGCCGCGTCGGTGATGCGCTGAATGAAGTACGGCTTCACGGCGTTTCCTCCGTTCTCGAACGCCGCGAAGGCGCCGGTCATCTCGGCGAGTGAGGCGTCGAACGCACCCAGGAACGAGGAAGGGAACGGAGGAATGTCTACCTCCACGCCGAGTGTCCGTACGAAAGACGCGAACGCCCGGACACCGACTTCCTGGCCGAGACGTACCGCGGCTCGATTCGAGGAGTGCACGACCATGTCGTGGGGAAGGACGTAAGGGGCAGACACGTGGTCGCGCGGACGCCAGAGGCCGTCTCGTGTATCGACGACCAGCTGCGCGGTCGAGAGCGGTCGGATGACAGGAAGGCCCTGTTGCAGAGCGGCGGCCAAGATCAGCGGCTTGGCAAGAGAGCCGACCGGACGGCGTGATTGGAGAGCCCGGTTGAACGGCGTCGTCGCGAAATCCCGACCGCCCACCACGGCCAGGATGGCTCCCGTCGCCGATTCCATGACGATCGCGGCGGCCTGCACGGGCTCGTCTCCGCCCAGGAACCGGCCGTATTCTCCGGCGCTGATGCGCTCGAGATGCTCGCCAACGAGCGCGACCGTCTGGTTCTGGACACGCGGATCGATCGTAGTATGGAGAGTGATGCCTCCTCGGTCGACCAGCTCGGGGGCGGCCCGCCTGAGCTCGCTCAGGACGGCGCTCGTGACGTAGCTCCGCTCCCGTGACAAGGGGTTGTCGTCCGTTAGCCGGACCGTCGAAGACAGGGCTCCGGCAACAGCGACCGAGTCGGCTACCCCCTCTTGTAAGAGGATGCCGAGCACGACATCGCGCCGGGCCTTCGCCCGGTCGGGGTGGTCGCGCGGATGGAACGACTCGGGAGTCTTGGTCATGCCAACCAGGGTCGCGAGCTGAGACAATGTGAGATCGCTCGGCTTCACACCGAAGTAGTGGCTGGCGGCCGCTCCGATTCCGTACTGACCGTCGCCCATGTAGATGGCGTTGAGGTAGAGCTCGAGCACTCGATCGCGCCCCAGCTCGGAGACCAGGCGGGGTGCGGTGCGAGCCTCCAACGTCTTCCGGCCCCACGGCCCGCGCCCGGCCATGGCCTCCGGCCACAGGATCCGCACGAGCTGCATGGGGATCGTACTGGCGCCCTCCACCACCGCGCCCTCCTTCAGATTCACCACGGTTGCACGTGCTACGCCCCGGAAGTCCACGCCTCCGTGCTCACGGAACCTGCGATCCTCCACGGCGACCCAGGCGGCGGGAATCGTGGGTGGGAGGGCGTCGAGAAAGATCCACAGCCGCCGCTCTCCACCGACGCTGGCCAACGGATTTCCGTCTCGATCGACGATGGTGTATTCGCCCTCGAGCGCCGCGCCGTCGCGCAGCTCCGAGATGGTTCGGCACCCGGCACCGTCCTCACAGAGCGACGGGGAAGAGCATCCCAAGGTCACGCCGGCCACGGCGATCCATGCGAACGTCGAGCGCAAGCTCACCGATCCGTCCCGGGCGCCATCGCGCTCGTGAGAGCCTGCCGGGCCTCGGTGTTTCGATCGTAGACGTCCGGGGTGAAAGTCGGCACGCCCGATTCGTCCACCCATACGGTCTGATGGATCAGGTAGACAGGCCCGGGATCGAGCGGCAGCACGTGCTCTTCTCCGCTGGCGAGCAGGACATCGAACTCGGAGGGGGAGTGGGTCGAGGATTCCCGAAGGAGTATGTGGGCCAGCTCGACAGGCTGCTCCAGCCGCACACACCCGTGGCTCAACGTGTGCAATCTCTCATGGAACAGGTGATCCGCAGGCGTCTCGTGCAGATAGATCGCGTGCTCGTTGGGGAACATGAACTTCATGGCCCCCAGAGCATTCTTGTCACCGGGCTTTTGCCGGATGCGAGGGGAAGCCGCGGAGGACCGTGGAGTCGGGCCCGACGGCGTCGATGGCTACTTTTTCCCACCGCACGTCATCCAGGGGAACGACCTCCTGGGTCTCGAGATCGACCAACTCGAAATCGTTCGCCGATGGAGGAGATCGTCGTCAATCCCTACTGGAACATCCCGGAGAGTATCCTGAAGGCGGAAACGCTTCCATCGCCAGCGGTCGAGCGCGAGCTCCACCTCTGCGATCCGATCCTCGACCGACACGTCGAGCTGCCCCGCGGTGGCGGGGCCGAACGTTCCATCCTCCTCGGTGTCGTGCCGAAGCTGAAACGAGGACAGGCTCCGCTCCAGCGCGGCGTCGAATCGTCCCGGAATCCCTTCACCTTCCGCGGCGAGACGCCGCTCGTCGGCATTCAGGCTCTCCAGCAGACGAGCTCGCAACCGCGCTGCCGCGGCGGCCGAGTCGCCCACCTCGAGGGCGCCCTCTCCGAGCCGGACCGCGGGCCAACCGCCGCGTCCTCGGATCTCGTGGAGGCCCGCGAGCACCTCCTGGAGCCTCCCATACTGCTCGATCTGCGGGCGAAGCAGGCTCAACCGTTCGAGAACGGCCTCACCGTTCCGGGGCGATTGGGGGAGCGCCCCGTTGTCGAGGGAATCCAACTCCCAGCCCGGCTCGAATCCGGTCGAGGCGGCCACCCCGCTGGCGAGGTCCTGCGCGTAAAGGGCGAGCGCGCGAGTCAGGTCGATCTCCAGTCGGGCGAGATCGCTCGGGGTACGATCCGTATGGGATTCGAGCGCTCGCAGCTCGTCGACGCCGTACCTCGTCGTGGCGATCCCTTCGGCCGCGGCGCCGTCGAGGGCGTCCAGCACGGCGCGTCCCGTGGCGGTCAGACCTCCATCCTCCAACCATAGAGGGATGGGTGGCCGCGCGTATACCGAGTCGAGCGACGCATTCGACAGGTCGTCCAAGCGTACCGTGAGCGCGGCGCTGAGATCGTCGCCGGAGACGTCCTCACCCTTACCCTCGGCGGCCCGTGCGCCTCTTGCGCCATCCGCGCAGCCCGAGGAGGCCAGAGCCAGTCCGAGGACGAGCAGGGGGCCAACGATCCAGCTTCGTGGGTGCATGATCTATGGAAGTCTCTTCGTGGGGATGCGTCGTCGTTGCGGTGCAAGTGTTTGATACGCAACTAGCATTCCGCCGGAAGGCGGGGTGGTGGGCCATGGGAAACGCCCATGCGTACCGGGCGCTCGGGCCGATTCGAGCCCAGTGGAATCGGCTTGGAGTCCCCCCGGGTCCTGTCGCGCCAAGGCGACTGATCCGCACCGGCGAAGCACTTTCCTCGGAAGGATTGCGCCGGGGGTGGCGCCCGAGAAAAAGCCCCGTGGTAGGAAGATAAGGGCTATATTCGGTCGAGGACGTAGTCGGACTCCCGCATGGCACGGATGCTGCGCCAATGAGCCTTATCCAAACCACCCAAACAGGGGAACATGACTATGGCTTCCAAAGCAGCCACATACCAAGAGGGCGACGTCGCCCGCGCCATCGAAAAACAGACGGCGAAACTCCCTTCCGATCTCTTTCTCTGGGGCGCCGGTGCGTCCATCGCGGGATCACTCGGGCTCCGACTCATGCATCGGGAGAAGGATTCTCAGTTCGTCGGCCAGTGGGTCCCCACGCTGTTGATACTCGGACTGTACAACAAGCTGGTGAAGGAGCTGGGGCACGATCAGCTGGACGGACCCCAGTCGTAGTGGATCGCTGAGTGGCACGTGTGACGGTCAGCCGGTGGTCGTCCCTCGAGTTCGCGTTGCCGATGCTGATCATCACCCTTCTGGTGGTGATGATCAGCGTCGGCTCGTTGCTGGCCTACCATGAAGTGAGAGCGGCTTCTCTCCAGAGCGGAGAGGAGCGGCTCGAGCGCGTGTCGGGGGAGCTCGCTGAGGTTCTGGCGCGCTCGGTGGGGAACGCCTTGGCTCGTCACGAGGCCACGGCCGCACAGCCCGCGGCCCTGGCCGTGGTCATGGACTCGGGCGCGGCGGATGCAGCTGTGCTCACGCGTGATCTCGAAGCGCTACGGCCTCTCGAGAGCACGCTACCTGTCGAGCTCTGGGATTCCCGGGGCTCCGTGGTCTTGGCGGTCGGGGCCTACCCCGGGCACTGGTCTCCGGAAGAGATCGCGGCGGCCCGGACACGGATCGCCGACGTCGACTCGAGCATGTTCGGACCTCTGTATCTCGTAGACGACGTGCCGTATGCGTGGGTCGCGGTGCCCGTGCTCGACGAGAACGGCAGCCCGGTCGGACGGTTGGCTCGCGTGGCGGCGTTTACGAACATCAACGCGGACGAGATCTCCGCCCTCATCGGATCGGCGGCCGAGATCTTCCTGACGAACGTGTCGGGCGGCCCGTGGGTGACGTTGGACGGACGCGTCACCGATGCGTCGGCCGCCACCACGTTCGACAGTGTCGTGACCTACGATCGGGCGGACGGGAACCTCTACATCGCCAAAGGGCGCGCCATCGGGTCGCAGCCGCTGGCCGTCGTCGCGGAGGTGCCCCTGAGCGCCTTGATGGTTCGACCCGCCACCTTCCTCAGAGATCTGCTGGCGGGAGCGGTCGTGCTACTCCTCATCGGCGCGGTGGTCGCATGGCTTCTCAGCCGCAGGATCACGCGACCGCTCGCCGAGCTGCGCTCCGCCGCTCACGATGTGGCGGGAGGAAATTACGCGCGGCGCGTGCACCTGACCGCTGACAACGAGCTGGGCGAGCTCGCCCAGGCGTTCAGCCACATGGCGGCCGAAGTGCAGTGTACGCATTCCGCATTGAACGTGCAGTACGAGGAAGCTCGCGATCTGGCGCAACGCCTGGAAGCCACCAACGAACGGATCGTCGACGCGATGCTCGAGGCGGAGCAGGCGCGGTCCGAAGCGGAGGTCGCCAACCGTGCGAAGTCCGACTTCCTGACGACCATGAGCCATGAGATTCGGACGCCCATCAATGCCATCGTCGGGTACGCCGATCTGCTTCAGATGGAGATCGCAGGTCCTCTCAATGAGAAGCAGCGGGCGCAACTGACCCGCCTCAGCACGAGCAGCCGGCACCTGCTTCGACTCGTGGACGAAATCCTCGATCTGGCGAGCGTCGAATCGCGTAGTCTGAAGCTCAGGGACGTCGAGGGCGGAGGGGTCGCCACCATGCAGTCGGCCTGCATGATCGTGGCGCCGGACTTCGCGGCCAAGGACATCCGCCTGAGTTGCCCGGAGGAGGACGATGGTTCGATGTTCCGGGGAGACGCGGACCGGGTGAAGCAGGTGCTCATCAACCTCCTGTCGAACGCCGCGAAGTTCACGCCGAGCGGGGGTCGCGTGGATGTGACGGTCGAAGCCGACCTGGACGGGGTGAGGTTCGTCGTCCAGGATACCGGCCCGGGCGTTCCGGTCGAGCAGCACGAAGACATCTTCGAGCCGTTCGTTCAGGCCGACTCCAGCCTCACGCGGGTCTATGGCGGAGCGGGGCTGGGCCTCGCCATCAGCAGAAAGCTTGCTCGTATGATGGGTGGCGACCTCACCGTCGGGAGTGAGCCCGGCAGGGGAGCCCGCTTCACGCTCCACATGCCCGCCGCGC
>JBBDSM010000066.1:2214-3604 GCA_040904945.1 Gemmatimonadota bacterium | reverse complement strand
CCGCCACGGACGTCGAGACACGGCTCACCCCGGCGGTCGCCCAGGTCCAGGAGTACTGGGATGCCTTCGTGGCGCAGCTCCCGGTTCTGGCGGTAGCCCTCCTCGTGGTCTTGCTCTTCTGGGGTGCCAGCTTCATGCTCGGCCAGTGGCGACGCCCTGCGGCCTGGACTGGGATCAACCCCCTCCTGTGGAGCTTCATCAGCCGGCTGCTCCGAGGGATCATGGTGGCGGTGGGTCTGCTGCTCGCGTTCGACATCCTGGGTATCACCAGCCTCATGGGCGCGGTTCTGGGCACCGCCGGAATCGTCGGCCTCGCCATCGGCTTCGCCTTCAAGGACATCGTCGAGAACTATCTCGCGGGTATGCTTCTCAGCCTGCGGCGTCCGTTCTCGGTGAACGATCTCGTCCTGGTGGGTGAGTTCGAGGGGCGGATCGTTCGACTCACCTCACGGGAGCTCGTCCTCCTCACCCTGGAAGGGAACCACGTGCGGCTACCCAACGCCCACGTCTTCAAGACGCCGCTCACGAACTTCACCATCAATCCCCGCCGACTCTTTCGGTTCGATGTCGGCATCTCCGTGGACGAGGAGCTCCAGCGCGCCCTCGCGGTCGGCGTTGGAACGCTGGAGGCCATGGCCGGAGTCATGACGGATCCGCCGCCGTTCGGTCGGGTGATGGAGCTTGGTGACTCCACCGTGACCGTCCGCTTCCACGGCTGGGTCGACCAACGCTTCACGGACTTCCTGAAGGTGCGAAGTGAGGCCATCCGTCTGGTGAAGGCGGCTCTGGACGCCGAAGGCATCGTGATGCCCGAGCCAACCTACCGGGTGCTGACCCGGCCGTTGCCGGAGCGGAACGTGCCCGCTGCTACGCTCCCCGGCGACGTGGAGAGCGAGGCAGCTCGCATCGACGTGAAGCCCGACAACGAGCTCGAAAAGCAGGTGCTCGATGAGTTGGAGGCATCGGACGACGAGAACCTACTGCCGTGAGAAAGATGGTCCTCGCTGGCCTAGTTTGGTGCTTTGGTAAAGCGCAGATAGGGAAGCTTGATATCGATTTCGCCAAACCTGTCCTTGGCCTGCTCGTCGTCGAGGCCCAGCCCAACGATCACATCCTGGCCCGGCACCCAGTCGGCGGGCGTGGCTACGGGGCCGCCGTCGGTCATCTGCACGGCATCGAGCGCCCGCAGGATCTCGGCGAAGTTGCGACCCACCGACATCGGGTAGACCATCATCAGCCGGATCTTCTTGTCCGGGCCGATGATGAATACGGTCCGCACGGTGGCGCTGTCGGCAGGCGTGCGGCCATCGGGTAGGTAGGCGTCGGCCGGCAACATGTCGTAGAGCTTGGCGACCTGCAGCGAGGTGTCGTCGATAATCGGGAAGTCCGC
>JBBDSM010000066.1:0-2114 GCA_040904945.1 Gemmatimonadota bacterium | reverse complement strand
TTGATTCGTAGGGACATGGTGATTCCTCTTGGCTGACGCTACCGGGGCGATCGTTCTCAGAGAGACGATGGGAAGCGCGTGTGGCCTCGCGCAAGGGCCAGGGCAGGCGCGCTCAGAACGGAAACAGCAGCGGCACCAGCAGCACGGTGATCACGAGGATGATGGCCTGGAGCGCCACGCCCACTCTGAAGAAATCGCCGAATCGATAGCCTCCCGGGCCGAGTACCAGCGTGTTGACCGGCGAGGCCACCGGAGTAGCGAAGGCCGTGGAAGCCGCCACCGCCAGGGTCATGAGGAACGGCTCCGGCCGCGCCCCGATCCCCAGGGCCAGTGACGAGGCGATCGGGGCGAGGAGCACCGCTGTCGCCGTGTTCGAAATGACCTGGCTCAGGGCCGAGGTAAGAAGAAAGAGCGCTGCCAGGAGAAGCAGGGGGCCGGCGCCCTCCATGAGACCCGAGAGGGAAGCCACCAGCCACGCCATGCCTCCGGTGGATTCCAGCGCCGTGGCCATGGGAAGGATGCCGGCGATGAGGACCACGCTCTCCCAGTTCACCGCACGGTAGGCGTCCTCCACCGTGACGCACCCGGTGAGGACCATGCCGACGGCGGCCAGGAGCACCGCCGTGACCGGCGGGACGATGCCCAGGGTGAGGAGCGTCATCATGGCCACCATGATCCCCACGGCCAGCGGTGCCCGCCGGAGAGGCGCCAGCGCGTCCGACATCTCGCGCGGCGCCATGGCCACGATGAAATCCCGGGTCTCCCGCTGGAGGAGCCGGATCCGCTCCCACTCGCCCTGCACCAGGAGGGTGTCGCCGAACCGGAGGGAGAGGTCGGCCAGGGGGACGGAAACCAGCTCCCCCAGGCGCTTCACCCCGACCACGTTGAGCTGGTAACGGTCACGGAACCGGATGTCCTGGAGGGTCTTGCCCACGAGCCGGGAGCGAGGGGCGAGCAACACCTCGGCCATCCCGGTCTCGGGACCGGTGGGGTCGCCCTCGAGCTCTTCACCCAGAAGATGGAAGCCCATGCGCGCCACGAGGCGATGCACACCGTCGGGGCTCCCCTGAAGGACCATCTCGTCGCCGGCCCGGAGGCTCGAAGCGGCAAGAGCCGGCCGGGTTCGGCCGTCGCCAGGCCGTGGCTTCCTCCGGCGCTCGCCGACGCCGCCCTCCCGGATTTCCGTTACCGTGACCCCGAACCGGGACGGAAGCTCCGCGTCGCCCAGCGCGGTTCCCACGAGGGGAGACTCGGCCCCCAGACGGACTCGAAAGAGCGATGGCGCCAGCTCCCACTCCCCCGCCAGGTCCGAGAGCGTGGGGGCATCGGTGGAGGCGGCTGGGCGGGCAGGGCTCGGGCGGTCCGGGAGGAGGCGGCGTCCCAAGAGCGCCATGAAAGTCACGCCCGCCACCACCATGGCCAAGCCCACCGGGGTGAAATCGAACATGCCGAAGCCCTCGCGTCCCAGCGACTCCAAGTGCTGGCTCACCACGATGTTGGGGGCCGTACCGATGAGGGTGAGCATGCCCCCGAGGAGCGAGGCCACCGAAAGGGGAATGAGGAGCCTGGAGGGGGAAATGTCACGGGCCCAGGCCAGCCCCATGACCACCGGGAGCATGACCGCCACGGTGCCCGTGGAGCTCATGATGCCCGAAAGAAGCGCCACCAGGAGCATGATGATGACGAGGAGCCGGACCTCGGAGTCGCCGGCGAGCTTCGCTGGAAGGCGACCCATGGCCCGCGCGACGCCGGTCTGGAAGAGGCCGTCGCCCACCACGAAGAGCCCGGCGATCATGATGACCACGGGGTCCGAGAAGCCGGCCAGCGCCTCGCCGGGCGTGAGAATCCCGCTGAGAGTGAGGGCCAGGAGCGCCATGACGGCCACCACGTCCAAGCGGAGGCGTTCGCTCACGAAGAGCGCAACCGTGACGGCGAGAATGCCGAAGACGAGGAGGGCGGCGGAGGAAGGCATGGTCCTTCGAGTGTGGCGAAGCGCGGGTGGAGGCTCAATGGCCGTCGGCCGCGCCCGCTCCCTTGAGCGCTCGGGAGATCGCCTTTAGGATTCCTTGCTCCCTCCTCTTCGGCGGGCCCGAACCGGGCTGCCGCCATCCAAC
>JBBDSM010000065.1:0-1323 GCA_040904945.1 Gemmatimonadota bacterium | reverse complement strand
GCTCCGCTCGTCCACCGGAATCAGCACACCCCGGCGGGCCGGATCTTCCTCGAGCAGGAGCTCGGCCTCGTGCTCCGTGCCCCGGCTCCGGAACCGGACCCGAACCCGCTCACCCGGACGATGCCCGGCCAGCACCTCCGCGGCCTCCTCGGCCGACGTCACCGACTGGCCGTCCAAGCCGAGAATCCGGTCGCCACGGTCGAGACCGGCCTCGTAAAGGGGGCTTCCGATCTGCGGCGTGCCGGTGACGATCGCGCCCCCGGAGTCGGCACGGAGCTGGAGTGGCCCGATCCAGGCGGCGGCGGGACGAGTGAGCTCCCAGGCGATCCCCGCCTCGCGGAGCAGCCTGGCGTAGTCGGGTGCCTCGCGCCCATACACGAAGCGATCGAAGAAATCGGCGGCGAACGCGGCGTCACCGGTGACACGCGCGAGGGCGGCCTCCACGTCGTCCACCTCGTACGGGATCTCGGGAGATCCGTGGGCGCGCCACATCTCGCGCATCAAGTGGTCGAGCGTCAGACCCTCGAAGCGCGTACGCAGCGTGAGGTCGAGACCGAGCGCGATCCCCGACCCCCACGTGTAGTACGACAGGAACGTGTTGCCCCGGTTCTGCGGATCGATGGAAACGGCGGCATCGACGAACGGAGCCTGCATGCTCATCTCGACGGGCGAGAAGAACCCCCGGCCCGGGGCCGATGTCACCGCCTCGGCGATGGAGCCCATCCGCGCCGCGAACTCGCCGTCGTCGATGAGCCCGGCCCGCCAGAGGATCAGGTCGTCGTAGTAGCTCGTGAAGCCTTCGCCGAACCAGAGCTCGCGCGACATGTTCGCTTCCTCGAAGTCGAACGGCTCCAGGGTCGCTGGCCGGATCCGCTCGATGCTCCAGGCGTGGAAGAACTCGTGGGCGACAGTCCCCAGGATGCCCAGGCGATTCTCGGCCAGCGAGCGCGTGTTGGAGACGATCGTGGAGTTCCTGTGCTCCATGCCGTCCCCGGCCACCCAGGGCAGATAGTCCGCGAGGAACGTGTAGGTCCCGTAGTCGAAACGCGGCATCTCACCATACACGCCCCTCGAGGCCTCCACGATGGCGGCCACGTCCCGGGCGTAGCGCTCCGCCTCGGCTTCGGTGCCGTCGTGATGCAGCGCCACCCGAACGGCCTGCGCCTCTCCGCCCGAGGCCCCGATCACCGGCCAGCGCTCGAGCCAGAAGCTCGAGACCTCGGTGGGGCTGTCGAGGAAGTAGGCCAGGTCCGGCGCGGTGAAGCGGTACGGATCGCCCGTTTCGGCCAACTGCGTCGCGACCTGCCAGCCGCTCCCCTCCGG
>JBBDSM010000064.1:5921-7908 GCA_040904945.1 Gemmatimonadota bacterium | reverse complement strand
CGCAGTCCGGTGCCGCAACCCCCTCGTGCCCGAAGGGTTGGGGCGGCACAGCCCCGACCCACGCCTCGCGGCGCGGGTGCCCCCCGTCGTTGTCACTCCTAGGCGTAGCGCGTTGCTATGCCGTCGTCGTGCCGCCTAGGATCTGGGGCTGTGGCGCTCCCAACGCGGCCCGCCCCACTTCCTCAACACCCTTCTAGAGCGCTGATGCCGCCCCGCCTGGTGCTGGCCTCGGCATCTCCGCGGAGGCGCGACATCCTGCGACAGCTCGGTCTCGAACCGGAGGTGCGCCCGGCCGACGTCGACGAGCGGCTGCTACCTGGCGAGGATCCGGGTGAGCACGTCCGTCGTTTGGCTCGGGAGAAGGCGGCGCGCGTGCTCGAGTTTGAGCCGGACGCCCTGGTGATCGCGGGCGATACGGTCGTGGTCCGCGACGGGGAGGTCCTGGGCAAGCCGGCCGACCCCGACGAGGCCGTGGCCATGCTGGTGTCACTCTCCGGCAAGACCCACCAGGTGCTGAGCGGACTCGCGCTGGCCCGAGCGGACCGAGCGGTCGACGCGGTGACCCGGACGAGCGTCTGCTTCCGAACCTTCGATCAGGGCACCGCGCGAGGCTACGTCGCCACCGGAGAGCCGATGGACAAGGCCGGGGCCTACGGCATCCAGGGGCTCGGCGCGGCCCTGGTGGAGGGCGTCGAGGGTGACTACTACTCCATCGTCGGGCTTCCGGTGGCCGTCCTTCTCCAGCTCTTCGAGCAGATGGGATGGCGGTACGACTTCGGGGGCCTGCGCGCGATCGACCCGACGCGCTGACGGCCGCGGCCCGAGCCGGGCCCGCTCCGCGCGCCCAAGGACCTACACGGAGACGACATGCCGAAGCCAGCCGTTCTCGCCATCGACCAGGGAACCACCGGGAGCACATGCCTCGTCGTCGGCCGGGAGGGGAACGTGCTCGGTCGTGCCTACTCCGAGTTCACCCAGCACTTTCCGCGGTCCGGCTGGGTGGAGCACGACGCCGAGGAGATCTGGACCGTGACCCGGCGGGTGGCCCGGGAGGCCATCGCCGACGCGGCTGATGCGGCTGATATCCAGGGGATCGGCATCACCAACCAGCGCGAGACCGTGGTGCTGTGGGACAGGGAGACGCTCGAGCCTGTGCATCGCGCCATTGTCTGGCAGGACCGCCGCACGACCGGAATTTGTCGGGAGCTCGAGCGGGCCGGCCATGCGGACCGGATCCGCGAGCGCACAGGGCTCGTCATCGATCCGTACTTCTCCGGCACGAAGGTCACGTGGCTCCTCCGGGAGCATCCCGAGTTGCGGCGGCGCGCGGAGGCCGGCGAACTCGCGCTCGGAACGATCGATGCCTGGCTGATCGCCCGCCTCACGGGCGGTCGGGTCCACGCCACGGACCCGACCAACGCGTCGCGAACCATGCTGTACGACGTGCGCGAGCTGAAGTGGGACCCCTGGGCACTCGATCTCCTCGAAGTCCCGGCATCCATGCTCCCCGAGGTCCGGCCGAGCTCGGGAACGTTCGGTGTGGCCCTGGGTGAGCACCTGGGAATCGAGGTCCCCGTCGCAGGCGTTGCGGGCGATCAGCAGTCGGCGCTGTTCGGGCAGGGGTGCTGGGACGCCGGGTCCGCCAAGAACACGTACGGAACGGGCTCCTTCCTGCTGCAGCACACGGGGCAGGAGCGGGTGATGTCCCGCCATAGGCTCCTGACCACGGTGGCGTGCGATGCCGAGGGCGGCGCCGCCTACGCCCTCGAGGGGTCGGTGTTCATCGCCGGGGCGGCGATCCAGTGGCTACGGGACGGGTTGCAGATCCTGGAGACCGCCGCGGAGTCCGAAGTACTCGCCCGCTCGGTCCAGGACAACGGAGACGTGTACTTCGTGCCAGCGTTCGTGGGCCTCGGGGCGCCGCACTGGGAACCGGACGCGCGCGGGACCATCGTCGGGCTGTCGCGGGGGACCACCCGCGCCCACC
>JBBDSM010000064.1:0-5821 GCA_040904945.1 Gemmatimonadota bacterium | reverse complement strand
CCGGACGCGCGCGGGACCATCGTCGGGCTGTCGCGGGGGACCACCCGCGCCCACCTGGTCCGGGCCGCGCTCGAGGCGATGACCTACGGCACGGCGGAAGTGCTCGAGGCGATGGAGGCCGATTCGGGGATCGTTTCGCCCGAACTCCGGGTCGACGGAGGCGCCGCCATGAACGACTGGATGATGGAGTACCAAGCCGGCATACTCGACCGACCGGTGCGCCGCGCGGCCATGCCGGAGACGACGGCGCTCGGCGCCGCCGGGTTGGCAGGCATGGCCACCGGTGTGTGGCGGACCTCGGCGGACTTCCTCGAGGCGCAGGGTGAGCCGGACCGATTCCAGCCGATTCTTCCCCCCGCGGGGCGCCGGCACGCCCTCGCGCAGTGGCGACGGGCCGTGCGGGCGGCCATCCATTGGGCCGGTGACGTGGCGTCCTGAAGGGTGTTGAAGGAGTGGGGTGGGCCGCGCACGAGGGATCGCCGGACCGCCTCCGGGTTATCAAATTCGACGGTGGATACGGCCGGTGGGGGACTCTCCGTAGGTGATTTCCCGGACTGGCTGCGCGACTCGAAGAGCCGCTACATTCCACCCATGTCGGAATCGACCCTTCGGGGAGGAAGGAAATATGAAGCACGGCCGTTTCATGGTAGGTCTCGTCGGCGTTGCCGCCGTGATCTCGTATCTGGTCTGGACCGGGGTGAGCAGCACCATGGTCTACTACCTGACCCCGGTCGAGCTCGTGGAGCGCGTCGAGGAAGATCCAAGCTTCCGTGACCTGGGCGTGAAGGTGAGCGGCAAGGTCGTGCCCGGCACGTACGAGCGGGTGGAAGGTGAGCTCCTGCACCGCTTCGTCATCCACGATCTGGAGGACGAGTCCGTGACGTTCCCCGTCGAATGGCGGGACGCGCTTCCCGACACCTTCACCGACGAGGTCGAGGTCGTAGTCGAGGGGCGGTTGAACGCCGACGGTGTTTTCGAGGCCACGACGTTGCTCACGAAGTGCGGCAGTCGATATGAAGCCGCCCCGGAGGACCTGGCGAGGTGACCGTCCTCGGGGAGTTCGCCCTCTGGATCTCCCTCCCTGTCGCACTTTGGGGGATGTTCCTCGGCTTTGCCGGGGGACGGACCCAGCGCGGGGACCTGGTGCTCAGCGCCGAGCGGAGCATCTACGCCGTCTTTTTCCTGCATCTCGTGGCGTCGATCGGGATCATCGCCGCCTTCGTGGGAGACCGCTTCGAGTACTGGTATGTCGCCAGCTACTCGAACCGGGAGATGGAGCTCTTCTACAAGATCACGGGGCTCTGGGCGGGGCAGCGCGGCTCCTTGCTATTCTGGGCGCTTCTCCTCGGGTTCTTCGCGAGCCTGGCCGTCTTCCAGAACCGCAACAAGAACCGCGAGTTCATGCCCTACGTCGCGGGCGTGCTCCAGACCATCCTCGCGTTCTTCGTCGTCGTGCTGCTCTTCGCGGAGGTGAACCCGTTCGAGCGGCTCGACTTCATCCCGGCGAACGGCCAGGGGCTGAACCCGCAGCTCCAGAACTACTGGATGACCATCCACCCGCCGACGCTGTACCTCGGCTTCACGGCGTTCACGATCCCGTTCGCCTTCGCCGTGTCGGCCCTCCTGAGCGGACGGCTCGACGCGCGCTGGATCCAGCTCACGCGCAGGTGGATCCTCACGAGCTGGCTCTTCCTCGCCGTGGGCATCGTCTTCGGTATGCGTTGGGCCTACGAGGAGCTCGGCTGGGGCGGATACTGGTTCTGGGATCCCGTGGAAAACGCGTCGCTCTTGCCCTGGCTGACGGCGACGGCGTTCCTCCACTCGATCCAGATCCAGGAGAAGCGGGGCATGTTGAAGGTCTGGAACATGTCCCTGGTCCTCGCGACGTTCCTGCTGACGATCTTCGCGACCTTCCTGACCCGGGCCGGACTGATCGAATCGGTGCACACGTTCGCCCAGAACCTGACCATCGCGTACATCTTCCTGGGCTTCATGGGCGGTATGCTCGCGCTCTGCACGGTACTCATCCTGTACCGCTTGCCGCAGCTCCGGAGCGAAAACCAGATCGAGTCGTTCGTGTCGCGTGAGTCGGCCTTCCTGTTCAACAACTTGTTGCTGGTCGGGGCGGCCTTCGCGGTCATGTGGGGCACCCTCTTCCCGCTCATCACCGAGGGCGTGACGGGTCAGCAGATCAGCGTGGGACCGCCGTTCTTCGAACGGGTGAACTTCCCCATCGGGCTGGCCCTCCTCACCCTCGTTGGCATTGGTCCGGTAATCGCGTGGCGGCGGGCCTCGAAACGGAACCTGCAGCGCAACTTCATGACCCCGGTCCTGGTGGGTCTCGGTACGGCCGCGGTCATCTGGAGCATGGGTGCGCGCCATGGACTCGCGCTCGTGACCTGGGGTATCAGCGCCTTCGTGCTCACCGTCATCGCGACGGAGTTCTGGAAGGGCACCAAGGCCCGCGCCCGTATCGAGGGGGAGGGCTTCCTGCTGGCGTTCTTCCACCTCGTCACCCGTAACCGGCGTCGATGGGGTGGCTACATCGTCCACGTCGGCTTCGTGATCATGGTCATGGGCTTCGCCGGTGCGGCATATAACGTCGATACCCGGCACCATGTGATGCCCGGGGACGTCGTGCAGGTCGCATCGCCGTTCGGACACACGTATGAGCTGACCTACGAGGGGCTGTCGGTCTCCCTCGGCCAGGGGCAGAGGAATCTGCTCTGGCAGATGATCGCGACCGTCTCCGTGCGGCAGGGCGACGAGGCGGCCGGCGTGCTCACCACCGAGAAGCGGCAGTACGTCACCAGCGACCAGCAGATGACCGAAGTGGGCATCCGCTCGACGGCGCTCGAGGATCTCTATCTCATCCTGTCGGCGGTGGACGATACCCGCGCGGCCCTGAGCGCCGATTCCTCGGCGCAGGGAATCGACCTCCAGGTCCTGATCAAGCCCCTGGTCGGGTGGATCTGGTTCGGGACCTTGATGCTGGTCCTCGGCACGGTGATCGCCCTGTGGCCGAGCGCGGACCCGCGCAGGGCTGCGGGAGCCCTGTCGTCCGACACGTCCGAAGGCAACCGACCGGCTGCTCCGGCCGGCGCGGCGGGCTGAGGTGACGGGAGTCGGGCGGTGACCCTGCTTGTCGGCGTGGCCCTCGTCAGCGCGGCGGTCATCATGTTCATCGTCCAGCCCGTGGTGAAGGGCATGCACGCCTCTCTGGAGCGTGAGGACGACGAGCTCACGGACACCGAGGCGCGTAAGCGCGTCGCCCTTCTCGCGCTCCGGGACGTGGAGTACGATTTCCTCGCCGGTAAGCTCGACGAAGAGGACTATCGGACGATGAAGAGCGAGCTGACCGCCGAGGCGCTCGCCGCCCTCGAAGCCGACGAGGCCGCGCGCGCCGAGCCCGGGGGTGTCGCCACCGCGTCCGCCACCGACGATCTGGAATCCGAGATCGCCCGCATCCGCCGTCACATTCAGAGCGGTCTCGTCTGCTCCTCGTGCGGCTATTCGAACGAGGAGGGGAGCCGGTTCTGCTCTTCGTGCGGCGCGGCGCTCGGCGACCGAGCGGTCGGCTGAGGAGCGGTGCCGCGCCTTCCTGGTCCCGTGGCGGAATCCGACGCACCTGAGGGCTCCGCTCCGACAGCCGATGCTCCCGTGCTCGACGCACGAGGCCTGGTCCGTGAGTACGGGCCGGTGGTCGCGGTGGCGGGCATCGATCTCGAGCTCGCCGCCGGTGAGTTCCTGTCGGTATTCGGCCCGAACGGGGCGGGGAAGTCGTCGCTGCTCGGCATGCTCTCCGGGGCGCTCCGGCCGACCCGCGGCACGGTGCGTGTGGGCGGCGTCGACCTGGCTTCGGACGGCGGTTCTTGGCGCCGGCACGTCGGCGTCTTGTCCCATCGGGGCTTCCTCTATGCGCAGCTGACCGCCGAGGAGAACCTCCGCTTCTACGGGACGCTCTACGACCTTCCGGACCTCGAGGACCGGGTTCCGGAGCGTCTCCGGCAGGTCGGACTCGAGCGGAAGGCGCGCGCCCGGGTCCGCGAGCTATCGCACGGTATGCGGCAACGACTTTCGTTGGCCCGGGCGCTCCTGCACGATCCGCGGCTGGTGCTCCTGGACGAGCCGTACACCGGGCTCGATCCTTCAGCCGCTGCCCTCCTCAGGGGCGTGCTGACCGAACTGCGGGATGGGAAGCGCACCGTCGTCATGGTCACGCACAACCTCCACGAAGGGCTCGAACTCGCGACCCGCGTGGCGGTTCAGGTCGGGGGCCGGTTCGCTTGGGAAGGGACGCGCTCTGAAGCCGGAGAGGACTTCGAGCACCTGTACCATCGGGTCGTCGAGGAGCGGTCGTGACGGCCTATCTGAGGCAGGTGTACGTGGTGATGTGGAAGGACGCGCTCCTCGAACTCCGCACACGGGAGCGGGTCTCGTCGATGGGGGCGTTCGCGGTGCTGGCCGGGGTCCTGTTCAACTACTCCATCGACACCTCGCTCGTCCGCATGCAGGACATCGCTGCGGGGCTGATCTGGGTGACGCTGGTGTTCGGGGGACTCCTGGGGATCGGCCGGACCTTCCATCTCGAGGCGCAGGACGACGCATTCCAGGGCGTGCTCCTCTCTCCGACACCCAAGGACGCCGTCTTCTTCGGGAAGGTATTGGCCAACTTCATCCTGCTGTTCGCGGTGGCGTTGCTCGTGCTCGGCGTGTTCACGCTCTTCTTCGGGCTCGATCTCGGATCGCACCCGTTGGCCCTGTTGACGGCCTTCGCCCTCGGGTCCCTGGGCTTCGTGGCGCTCGGCACTCTGTTCTCGGCCGTCACCGCGGGCACGCGCATGGGCGAGACGCTGTTGCCCATCCTGATCTTTCCGCTACTAGTTCCCATGGTCATCTACGGAGTCGGCGCCACGGCGCGCCTGCTCGCCGATCGGCCGCTGGTCGAGGTGGCCGGCAATTTGAGGATGCTCGCGGCGTTCGCTTTGGCCACCCTGGCCGCGGGCGCCGTGCTCTTTCGCTTCGTCGTGGAGGATTGATGTCGATATCCGGTATGAGACGCGCCGGAACCGCGCTGACGGTGCTCGGGCTGCTCGGTCTGGCTTTCGTCTACTGGTTGTCGTTCTTCTGGGTGTCCACCGAAGTCAGCCAGGGGGTCGCGCAGCGAATCTTCTACGTGCACGTGCCGGCGGCGTGGACGTCGTTCCTGGCCTTCGGCCTTTGCGCCCTGACGAGCGGCATGTATCTGTGGCTGAGGGACGAGCGGCTCGATCGGGCCGCCGTCGCGGCCGCGGAGGGCGGCATGGTCTTCGCCACCATCATGCTCACGACCGGACCGCTCTGGGGTCGCATCGCCTGGGGCACGTACTGGACCTGGGAGCCGCGGCTCACGCTCACGCTGCTCCTGTGGTTCATCTTCCTGGGCTACTTCATGGTGAGGAGCTCCAGCGACAACCCGGAGAAGGGAAAGCGCTTCGCCGCCGTGGTCGCGATCATCGGCGCCCTCGACATCCCCTTCATCCATTTGAGCGTGCTCTGGTTCCGCTCGCTCCATCCGCAGCCGGTCGTGGTGAAGCCCGAAGGCCCGACGCTGCCCGGTGACATGCTGACCCTGCTCCTGACGAGTCTGGCCGTCTTCACCTTGTTGTTCTTCGGACTCTTCCTGCTCCGCTACGCCCTGGAGGGGCTCCGGGCCGGCCTCGACGAGCGCGCGCGGCGCGCGTCCGTCCTCGGCTCTTAGAAGGGTGTTGAAGAAGTGGGGTGGGTCGCGCACGAGGGTCTTGCGGATACCGGACAAGGAAGAGCGACGAATGCGATGTGG
>JBBDSM010000063.1:41349-43183 GCA_040904945.1 Gemmatimonadota bacterium | reverse complement strand
GACTATCGGAGCCTGATGCTCCACATCGAGGTGGGGCAGGAGCGTCCCAGAAAGGAGATCCTCCGGGGCCTCGTCGACATCCAGTACAAGCGGAACGACTACCTCTTCGAGCGCGCGACCTTCCGTGTGCGGGGCGACACCATCGAGATCTTCCCGGCCTACGACGAGCAGGCGGTGCGGGTGGAGCTGTGGGGCGACGAGGTGGAGCGGATCAGCCGCTTCGACCCGCTCACCGGCGAGATCATCACGGAGCTGCCGCGCACTTCGATCTACCCGGCATCCCACTATGTGACGAAGCGCCGCACCATCGAAGAGATGATCCCCCTCATTCGCGACGAGCTCGCGGAGCAGCTCGCGAAGTTCCGCAACCAGGGCCGGCTCCTGGAGGCGCAGCGTCTGGAGCAGCGCACGAACTTCGACATCGAGATGATGCTGGAGATCGGGACGTGCCCGGGCATCGAGAACTATTCGCTGTATACGAGCAAGCGGCAGGTGGGCGACCGGCCGTCGTGCCTCATCGACTACTTCCCGGACGACTTCCTGATGGTCGTCGACGAGTCCCATGCATCCATTCCGCAGATCAACGGGATGTACAACGGCGACCGCGCGCGTAAGCTGACGCTGGTCGATCACGGCTTCCGGCTCCCCTCCGCCCTCGACAACCGGCCGCTCAAGTTCGAGGAGTGGGAGCAGATGTATCCGAACGCGATCTTCGTCTCGGCGACCCCGGGCGATTGGGAGGTCGAGAAGGCGGGCGGGGTCGTGGTCGAGCAGATCATCCGTCCGACGGGGCTGATCGACCCGGAGATCGACGTGCGTCCGGTGAAGGGGCAGGTCGACGACCTCCTGGCCGAGATCCGCGACCGGGCGAAAAAGAACGAGCGGGTGCTGGTGACGACGCTCACCAAGCGGATGGCCGAGGACCTCACCGAGTATCTGCAGGCGGTGGGGGTGCGGGTGCGTTACATGCACTCCGAGGTGGACGCCATCGAGCGCATGGCGATCCTCCGGCAGCTCCGTCTGGGCAAGATCGATGTCCTGGTGGGCATCAACCTGCTGCGCGAAGGACTCGATCTACCGGAAGTGTCCCTCGTCGCCATCCTGGATGCCGATAAAGAGGGATTCCTGCGGGATGCCCGATCGCTGATTCAGACGATCGGGCGGTGCGCACGGAACGTGGAGAGCAAGGCGATCATGTATGCCGACCGCGTGACGCGCTCCATGAAGCAGTGCATCGACGAAACGTACCGGCGGCGTGAGATCCAGATCGCGCACAACGCGAAGCACGGCATCACGCCGATGACCATCCGGAAGAGTATCGAGGAGATCGAGTTCAGCACCCGTGTGGCGGACGCGCGCGTGGTGCCGGGGCTCGCGGTGGGTGGCGCGGGGACGGCGGGGCTCGGGAAGGTGGCCGAGGGCGCGTCGACCTACGCCGAAGAGGTCAACCGCGAGGAGATGGTGAAGATCATCGAGAAGGAGATGGAGGCGGCCGCGGAGGCGCTGGACTTCGAGCGGGCGGCGCTGCTCAGGGATCAGCTGTTCGAGCTGAAGGTGGGGTAGGGGCGGACGCCTGGGCGCTGCGTTCCGACCTACGCGGCGATCCCCTCGACGGTGAGCCGACGGACGTCCGTTCGCGTGCTTGCGTGCTCGAACGTCATGGCGAGCACGTTGCCCTCGGCGTCCACGTCGATCGTCGTGTTCTGGTCGAGGTCCCGAGTTTCGACGATGGGGTGATCGTTGAACTCGATGTAGAGCGTGTCGGTGTCCTCGAAGTAGCGGATCTTCATGGTCTGAACCTACGGTCGAAGAAGGCGTTGTGCACGGTTCGGCC
>JBBDSM010000063.1:24083-41249 GCA_040904945.1 Gemmatimonadota bacterium | reverse complement strand
CGGATCTTCATGGTCTGAACCTACGGTCGAAGAAGGCGTTGTGCACGGTTCGGCCATCTGGCAGCAGCACGACCCTCAGGTACCGTCCGTCAGCCGCTGGGATCCGTGCCCAGCGGCGGATGCGCCCATCGTCCTGGATCTCTTCGGCTTCAGGAGTCCGCACGGCGCGCATGATCCATTCGTCGCGGATGCCTGCGCGATCGGATCGTCTGCGGACGGTCTCGAAGTAGCGAGTCACCTTCAAATCGACATCTCCCAGCGGCGCTTGGGTGGGCGCGACGTCGGGACAATGGCTCGGTCTGCGGGGCGGTTGGATGTCGTCTTGAGCCTTGGAAGCAGGGTCCCATTCCCATATGGCTCCGCCCCGTCCGTGCGACGATCCTGGAACTGTCGAATGATCGACCCGGTATCCTTGGCATGTGATCCGTCCATCGAGGAGTCGTTTGTGGCGCACGCCATCCTGGGAACCATGAGCGACGGCGAGGCCGAAGACCTGCGGGCCTCGATTCGGCGACTGCGGGAGCGGTGCAGCTGATGGTAAGAAAACAGATCCGTCTGACGGAACGCCAGAACGCCGCGCTCGAGGCGATGTCACGCCGCACCGGACGGTCTCAGAGCGAGCTGATCCGCGATGCCATCGACGCGATGATCGCTCCGCCGGCGTTCGAGGATCGGCTCGCGCTCATGGCGGTTGGCAGGGGAATGTGGGCGGGAACGGCGGAACTCCCATACTTCGGCTCGGTTCGCCGGGAGTTCGATCGCGCTTCCGACTGAGCGGCGCCCGGCGACCTCCCCTCTACTTCTCCACCCGCCCGTACTCGTCCTCGAACCGGATGATGTCGTCCTCCCCGAGGTAGTCGCCGTACTGCACCTCGATGAGGGTGAGGGGCTCGGTACCGGGGTTCTCCAGCCGATGCACGCAGCCCAGGGGCAGGAAGCACGACTCGTTCTCCTGGAGGTCGAACGTCTCGTCGTCGCGGAGCACGCGTCCGACGCCCTCGACCACGGTCCAGTGCTCGGCGCGGTGCTTGTGCTTTTGGATGGAGAGCTTGGCGCCGGGCTTCACGGTGATGCGCTTGACCTGGTACATCGACCCGACATCGAGGCTCTCGTAGTCGCCCCAGGGACGGAGAACGCGGGCGGGGAGCTCGGCCTCCTCCCGGTCGGCGGCCTTGAGCTGCGCGACGATCGCCTTGACCTCCTGAGCGCGGGCGCGAGGCGCGACGAGGACGGCGTCGGGGGTATCGACCACTACGGTGTTCTCGAGGCCGACGGCGGCGATGAGGCGCCGGCCGCCGCTGCGGAGATAGGAGCCGGAGGTGTCGGCGGTGAGGACGTCGCCCGAGGTGGCGTTGCCGTCGGCGTCCTTGTCGGCGATGTCCCACAGGGCGTCCCAGCTACCGACGTCGTTCCAGTCGGCGTCGAGGGGTACGACCACCGCGGCGTCGGTGTGCTCCATGACGGCGTAGTCGATGGACTCGGGGTCGATGGCGCCGAAGGGCTCGTCGGCGAGCCGGATGAAGTCGGACTCCGCGCGGCGGGCGTCGTAGGCCTTCCGGCAGAGGGCGAGCATGTCGGGGCGGTGGCGCTCGAGCTCGGCCAGGTAGCGGCTCGCGCGGAAGACGAACATGCCGCTGTTCCAGAAGTAGTCGCCGGATGCGACGTAGCGGGCGGCGGTGTCGGCGTCGGGCTTCTCGACGAACTCGGCGACGGGGCGCGCGGCGGCGGGGCCATCGGCCGCTCCGGCCATGGCGGTGCCCTTCGCCGTCCCATCCGCGGCCCGGATGTAGCCGTAGCCGGTCGACGGGCCGGTGGGGACGACGCCGAAGGTGACGAGCGCGCCGGAGGCGGCCGCCGTCACGGCATGGGCCAGTGCGTCACCGAAGGCCGCCTGGTCGCGGATGACGTGGTCCGACGGCAGCACGAGGAGGATGGGGTCCGCATCGGGATCGACCTCTTCCGCGGTTCCGGGACCTTTGGCGAGAGCCTCGAGGGCGGCGACGGCGATGGCGGGCGCGGTGTTCCGGGCCACGGGCTCGAGGAGGATGGCCGTCTGCTCGACGCCTTCCTCGCGTAGCTGCTCGGCGACGAGGAAGCGGTGATCGACGTTCGTGACGGCGATCCAGTGGGAGCCAGCATGCGGCGCGACCCGGGCGCAGGTTTCACGCAGGAGGCTGCGGTCGCCCGTGAGCGGCACGAACTGCTTCGGAGCGGATGCGCGAGAGAGAGGCCAGAGGCGCGTGCCCGAGCCGCCACACATGAGGACCGGGATAATGGACGATGCAGGCGTCATGGAGCGCGGGGTCTGGGGGGACGGGAGGATGCTCCAAGGTAGGCCGCGATGCGCGGGTCCGGTACCTTTGGGAGGGTCATCGTTCACCGCAGATTGGATTCCGACGTGTCGCAGCAGATCCCGCTCCTCGATCTGAAGGCTCAGTATGCATCGATTCGTGGCGATCTCGATAGGGCCGTAGCACGCGTCGTCGAGAGTCAGGGCTTCGTGCTGGGGCCGGAGGTGGAGGCGTTCGAGGAGGAGATCGCGCGATATATCGGGGTGCGGCACGCGGTGGGGGTCGCTTCCGGGACGGACGCGCTGCTCCTCCCCCTCGAGGCCATCGACGCGGAGCCCGCGTCGGAGGTGATCGTCCCGTCGTTCACCTTCTTCGCGACCGCGGGCGCGGTGTGGAACGCGGGGCTGCGGCCGGTCTTCTGCGACGTCGATCCGGAGACTTTCAACGTGAGCGCGGCCACGCTCGAGGCGGTCTGGTCGGAGCGGACGGTGGCGGTGGTGCCCGTGCATCTGTTCGGGCGGACGGCCCCGATGGGTGAGATCATGGACGTTGCGACGGCGCGCGGGGCGTTCGTGCTCGAAGACGCGGCGCAGGCGATCGGCGCGCGCGGGCCCGAGGGGGCGGCAGGCTCGGTGGGCGACGCGGGGGCGTTCAGCTTCTTCCCGACGAAGAACCTCGGAGGGTTCGGGGATGGCGGGCTGGTGACGACCAACGACGCCGGGCTGGCCGAGCGGGTCGGAAAGCTCCGCGTGCACGGGGGCCGGCAGATGTACCACCACGAGCTGGTTGGCACGAACTCGCGGCTCGACGCACTCCAGGCCGCGGTGCTGCGGGTCAAGCTGCGGCACCTCGACGGGTGGGCGGAGGCGCGGGCGCGGAACGCGGACCTGTATCGAGAGGGACTGGCCGACGTGGCGGAGGTGCTGCTCCCCGGTGATGGCGGGGCGGACTCACGCCACGTCTACAACCAGTTCACCATCCGCGCGCGCCGGCGCGACGAGCTGCGCCGGTACCTGACGGACCGTGGGATCGGGAGCGGCGTCTATTACCCCGAGCCTCTGCACCTCCAGGAGTGCTTCGCTTCGCTCGGCGGCAGGGCCGGGGATCTGCCGGTGACCGAGACGTTGTGCGGGGAGGTGCTCTCGCTGCCGATCTTCCCGGAGCTCGGGGAGGAGCGGATCAAGAGGGTGTGCGAGGCGGTGCGGGGGTTCTACGGGGACTGAGGGGAGCGCGTCTACGCCGCGTCCGGGGGGTCGAGGGCTTCCCAGGCGGCGGCTTCGATGGCCCACGGAATGAGCTGGTCACTCCTGTACGGCAGTGATCTGAGCGACAGGCCATCCGACGGGCCATCGAGTGGGGGGCTGTTCCGCATCGTTCCGCTGGCCCTCATCTTTCCGCAGGCCGCCATCGCGCGCCCGTCCGGGGTGAAGAATACGATCTGATGGTGACGATCGATCGCGACCGTGACACCTCCCTCGTGCACGCTGCGGTGATGTCTCCTGCAGAGTAGAACGAGGTTGCCCAGGCTTGTCTCTCCGCCGTCCGCCCAGTGCACGACGTGATGGGCGTCGGTGAACCGCGATCCGCAGCCGGGGAAACGGCATCCCCCGTCACGGGCCTCGAGCGCGCGCCGGATCGAGGCGGGCACCGTGCGGGTGCGGCGGCCGACGTCGAGGACCGCGCCGTCCGCGGCGTGTGTCACGTCGACCCGCGCGGCGTCACAGATCAACCTCCGAGCAGTTACCGCGGTAACTGAGGTGCCGTCGTCGAGGGTGGCGGGCTCGTCCGCTCCCACATGCAGCACGACCTGATACCGCTCGGCTCGCGACCCGCTCACGGGGGCGCGGTCGTCCCCGAATCCGGCTGCAAGCGCGCGCTCCGCGATCAGCCCGAGGGCATCGGCACGCCTCTGCGCGGCGGCGCGGCGGTCCGCCTCGTCGTCCTCCCGGTACAACGCGTCGCTCGCCGCCTCGACTGCCCGCATCAGCACGGCGGCGACTTCCGGCGTGAGCCGTCCGCGAACGACGTACAGCCCGTCCTCGCCGGGAAACACCGAAAAGGTCCGGCGCGCATGGAGCCTCCGCTCCCTCGCCGCGGGATCCTCCCCGTCGATCTCACGCCAGCTCCGAACGAAGCGCTCGAGGCCGGCCGCGGAGACCGAGAGCGCATAGGGCAGCAGCTCGGGCTCGTTCTCCGGCGTGGCGACGCGCGTGAGCGCCCGGACCTTGCTGAACGAGAGCTCGCCACGCTCCATGGACCGGGCGATCTCCGGTAGCCGCTCGAGCGCATGGGCGACGCGAACCTTCTCGTTCGCGGTGTTCCGGGTGATCCCGAGGCGCCAGCTCAGCCACTCGGCGCACGAGGTGAATCCCTCTTCCGACCAGTCCCCGAGCCGGTCGCACTCGGCGAGGGCCGACAGGAAGACGCGCGTGGCGGCGGTGATTCCGGCGTAGAGCTCGGCGACCCGGTCGAGTCGGGTAAGGCGGGCGTCGGAGGGGTGGGTCTCGGTGGTCGTCGTCATCGTCGTCATCGTCATCGTCATCGTCCCCTGAGGTAGTTCCGCGCGGCTCGAGTGGCGCTCCGAGTTACCTCCAATATAAGGAGCGATTCGGCGACCTTCTCGAGCACCGCTACACGCCACGAACGCGCCCTCGGAGATCAAATGCGCATCACGATGACGGCCGCTTCGCTCCTGGAGCCGCCACGGGCGCGAGAAAGCCAACCCCGCCCAGGGTCCGAGCCTACCCCGACCACGACCCCGGAAATCCTGTCCATGTCTGGATGGGACAGATGCGCGCCCCCTCTCCCTTCCCTCCGATCCGGGCTACCTTAAAGGCTTCCGATCCGCGGTGTCCCAAGGGGGGACGTCGCCGAGCCAAGAGACAGGGAAAGACGACGCCATCATGAAAATCGCGGTCATTGGAACGGGATATGTGGGACTGGTCGCCGGGGCGTGCTTCGCCGAGTCCGGCAACGACGTGATCTGCGCGGACATCGATCAGAAAAAGATCGATCTCCTGAACAGCGGCGGCGTCCCGATTTACGAGCCGGGGCTCGAGCCGCTCATCGAGAACAACCTCGGGGCGGGCCGGCTGACGTTCACCACCGACGTGCCCGACGCGGTTCGTCGCTCCGACGTGATCTTCATCGCCGTCGGGACGCCTCCGGGTGAGGACGGGTCGGCCGACCTCCAGTACGTGCTGGCGGTCGCCCGCACCATCGGCCAGACCATGCAGGACGAGAAGATCGTGATCACCAAGAGCACGGTGCCGGTCGGCACGGCGAGGCTGGTCCGCCAGGCGATCGAGGGCGAGACGGACATCCCCGTGCACGTCTGCTCGAACCCCGAGTTTCTCAAGGAAGGCGCGGCGATCGACGATTTCATGAAGCCCGACCGCGTCGTGCTCGGCGTCGACTCGGAGAAGGCCGCCGATACCCTGCGACACCTCTACAGCCCGTTCGTCCGCCAGGGCCATCAGGTCCTCATCATGGACGTGCCCTCTGCGGAGATCACGAAGTACGCCGCGAACGCGATGCTGGCGACGCGCATCAGCTTCATGAACGCCATCGCGCAGCTCTGCGAGCGCACCGGCGCCGACGTCGGCATGGTCCGCCAGGGCGTGGGCACGGACAACCGCATCGGCCCGAGCTTCCTCTTCCCGGGGATCGGCTACGGGGGCTCGTGCTTTCCGAAGGACGTGAAGGCGCTCGTCCGCACGATGAGCGAGCTGGGGGCTGACGCCTCCATCCTGCAGGCGGTCGACGACCTGAACGAGCGACAGAAGCGCACCATGCTCGAACGCCTCCTCGAGCGCCTCGGCTCCGACCTGTCGGGCAAGACCGTGGCGGTATGGGGGCTGTCGTTCAAGCCGAACACCGACGACATGCGCGAGGCGCCGGCGCTCGTGACCATCCAGGGCCTGCTCGATGCCGGCGCGAAGGTCGTCGCCCACGACCCGGTCGCGATGGACGAGGCCAAGGAGCATCACTTCGGAGACGGCATCGACTACGTGGACGTCAACTATGACGCCCTCGACGGCGCCGACGCGCTGGTCATCCACACCGAGTGGCACCCCTACCGCCGCCCCGACTTCGAGCGCATGAAGAAGGCGATGGCCCAGCCGTTCGTCTTCGACGGCCGGAACCTGTACGACCCGGCCGGCATGGCCGCGGCGGGCTTCGAGTACTACAGCATCGGCCGGAAGACGGCGCTGCCGGGCGAGGCGGATAAGGTGCGCGCCCCCGCTGGCGACCGCGAGGCGTAGCCCGATGCGCATCCTCCTCACCGGCGCCGCCGGCTTCCTCGGCTCGCACCTCTCCGAGCGTTTCCTGGCGGAAGGGTACGAGGTCATCGGTGTCGACAACTTCGTGACCGGGTCGCGTGAGAACGCCGAGCGTCTCCAGAAGCACGACGGCTTCACGCTCATCGAGCACGACATCTCGAAGTCGCTCTATCTCGACGAGGACATCGACGGGATCCTGCACTTCGCGTCGCCCGCGAGTCCGGTCGACTACCTGGAAATGCCCATCCAGACCCTCAAAGTCGGGAGTCTGGGCACGCACAACGCCCTCGGGATCGCGCTGGCGAAGAAGGCGCGCCTCCTCCTGGCGTCCACGTCCGAGGTCTACGGGGATCCCCTCGTGCATCCGCAGCCCGAGAGCTATTGGGGGAACGTGAACCCGGTGGGGCTTCGCGGAGTCTACGACGAGGCGAAGCGCTTCTCCGAGGCGATCACCATGGCGTACCACCGCTATCACGGCGTGGATACCCGGATCGTACGGATCTTCAACACCTACGGTCCGGCCATGCGTCCCGGAGACGGGCGGGTGGTGTCGAACTTCATCATGCAGGCGCTGCGCGGCGAGCCCCTCACGATCTACGGAGACGGCAGCCAGACCCGCTCGTTCTGCTACGTGTCCGACGAGGTCGACGGGATCTTCCGGCTCTTCAACTCCGACCGGACCGATCCGACGAACATCGGCAACCCGAACGAGTTCACGATCCTCGAGCTGGCGGAGGTCGTCATCGAGGAGACCGGAAGCGACTCGGAGCTGGAGCGCCTCCCGCTCCCCTCCGACGATCCGAAGGTGCGCAAGCCCGACATCACCGTGGCACGTGACGTGCTCGGTTGGGAGCCGAAGGTTCAACTCCGCGAGGGGATCCGGAAGACCATCCCCTACTTCCGCGAGCAGTTGGAGTTGCATGACGCGCGGGCACGGACGATCTAGCTAGTGCGTATCGGGAACGACCACCCATGGAGGGATCCGGGGAGCGGTATGACGGGTGATGCGAGACAGGCGCGGCAAGCCGTCGCGCGTGGCATCAGCGCGTGGGAGCGCGAGGACTACGAGGGGGCTCTGGCTACCTTCCTCGACGTGCTCGAGGAGTTCCCGCGCTTCGCGGACGTTCGCAACAAGGCGGGGCTCTGCCTGGCCATGCTCGCCCGCTTCGAGGACGCGCTCGAGCACTTCGACGCGGCCCTGGTCGAGAACCCGGCCTACGCCGAGGCGCATCTCAATCGGGGGATCGTGCTCAACGAGCTCGGTCGTCACGAGGAGGCCCAGGAGGCCTTCGCCCGGGCTGACGAGCTCGATCACCGGGACTCGCGGACCTTTCCGTCGGACGTAGGCAACCGTATCGCGGTGACGCACGCCCAACTGGGTGACCTCTACCTTGTGGCGGACCACCCCCAGGAGGCGATGGAGCACTACCGGAAGGCGCTCGACATCCGGCCGCGCTTCATGGATATCCGGAGCAAGTACGCCGAGGCGCTCATCGAGCTGGGCGAGCACGAGGAAGCCCGGGTGGAGCTCGAGACGATCCTCGAGCCGCGCCCGAACTTCGTGGGCGCGCGCGTGCGGCTCGGCGTGGTGCTCCAGAAGCTGGGCGACGTGGACCGGGCGATCCACGAGTGGCGACGCTGCATGGACGACGATCCCACCGACATGCGCGCGAGGGCCTATTTGGCGTCCGTCGGTGTACGACCGTTCGACCAGGGGGAGGAGGAAGCTTGATGAGTCCGATGCGAAGACGAGACCAGCGGCCGCGCGCGCCTGTCGCGCGCCTGGCTGCCGTGGCGCTCGCCCTCGTGACCGGGCTGACCGCCTGTTCGACCGCCGACGACGAGAGCGCCGTGCAGCGGGGGGACATCAACTTCGCCGTCGGCCGCCTCGAGGACGCTCTCGCCGAGTACCGCCTCGCCGTCCGCCAGGGCGCGGACGACCCCGCGGTCCAGGCCCGCGTGGCGCATACCTACGCCCGGCTCGGCCGCGTCGACCTCGCCGCGGAGAACTACCGGACCGCGGTCTCGCTCGACGCCGGGCTCGCGAACCAGGCTCTTTCCGATCTCATGCGGATGGCACGGGAAGCCCAGCTGAGCGGCGACCGCTTCGCGATGGCGACCGCCGTGGAGGCAGCACTCGCGCTCGAGCCCACCGTCGGGGTCGGCGACATCGCACTACCCTTGGCGCGCCACTACTTCCAGAACGGCGAGTACGGGCAGGCGCTCCCGTTCTACCAGATCGCCATGGCCGAGATGCGCGATTCCACACCCGACATCGTGTTCGAGGTCGGCCAGGCGTACGAGGAGATCGGCGACTGCGAACACGCGCTCGTCTTCTTCGAGCGCTTCCGCGAGCGGGTCCGCCCATGGGAGCGAGCCGAGGTCGACTGGTACATCGGCACGTGCTCGTTCAACGTTGCGCGCGACCTGCTCGCCCGCTCCACGGCCGGCGAGCAGGAGATGGAGCGCGCGCTCACGCTGCTCGATCGCGCGTTGGAGGTCGGGGAGCCCCGGAACATCCAGGCCCGCGCGTGGTTCGAGAAGGGCGAAACACTGGCCGATCTCGGTCGATGCGAGGAGGCCATGGAAGCGTACGCCCAGGTGCGGTACGCGGATCAGGCCGGCGCGCTGATCGATCGGGCCCAGGCCGCCTTCGACGAGATCCGCTTCGGGCGGGGTCTCGAGTCCTTCCGTGGAGGCCGGTGCCGTTGAGCCCGGTCTCCAACTTATTGTAAACAGGCCTCATGCAAGCCACATCGATTCGCTCTGCCGTCCTCCTCGTCCTCGTCGCGCTCGCCGCGTGCGGAGGCCGTAGAGATATCTATCAGGGAATGGACGCCCCCACGCTCTTCCGGCTCGCGCAGCAGGAGGTGGCCGAAGAGGAGTACGACAACGCGATCCGGACCCTCGATCGGCTGATCCTGGGCTACGGTGACTGGGATCGACTCCCGGAGGCTCGGATGCTCCTCGCCGACACGTACCGCGACCAGGAGGAGTACCTGACCGCGGCCGCCGAGTATCGCCGGTTCCTCGATCGGTATCCCGGCCACCGGTCCGCCCCCGAGGCCGCCATCGGACGCTGTGAGGCGCTGGCGGCGATGGCGCCCCGGCCAGAGCGGGACCAGACCTACACCCAGCAGGCGCTCGTCGAGTGCAGCAACACGGCGATCGACTTCCAGGGCACGCCGGAGGCCGCGGAGGCCGCCCTCATCGCCGCGGAAATGCGCGAGAACCTCGCCGAGAAGGACTACCTCAACGGTAGCTTCTACTTGCGCAGGGAGATGTACGACTCGGCCATCAAGTACTTCGAGTTCGTCATCCAGCGATACCCGGGCACGGCCGTGGCCCCGCAGGCCCTTCTCGGCATCTACAGGGCGAATTCCGCCATCGGCTACGACGACCTCGCGGAGGACGCGCGCGAGCAGCTCCTGGCACGCTACCCGGAGTCACCGGCGGCCGAGGAGTTGCGCACGGGCGACGACAGAGGCTGATCCGTGGCCGTCCGCCCGGACGGGCATCCCTCGGAGCGGCTCGGCGTCTTCGGCGGCACCTTCGACCCGCCGCATCGCGGCCACGTGCGCGTGGCGACCGATGTCGCGGACCGGCTCGATCTGGACCGGATGTTGTGGGTACCCGCCCGCGTGTCGCCGTTCAAGCGTGAGGAGACCGTCACCGACGCGGAGATCCGGCTCGAGATGGTGCGCCGGGCCGCGGAGCTCGATCCCCGGTTCGAAGTCGATGCGCGCGAGCTCGACCGTCCGGGTCCCTCCTACACCATCGATACGCTCGAATCCCTCCGCTCCGAGCATCCCGACGCCGAGATCTTCCTGGTCCTCGGCGCCGACCAGTTCGAGGACTTCCCGCGCTGGCGCGAGCCCGAGCGGATCGTCCGGGTGGTACGGCTCGCGGTCATGAACCGCGCGGGCGCATCGCCCCGTAGCGTCGCCCCGGAAGTCGCGGCGGCCGTCGAAGGGCTGGAGCAAGCCGTGGTCTTCGTGCCCGTCACCGACGTTGACGTCTCGTCGACCGGCGTGCGCGCACGGGTCGCGGAGGGACACGACCCCGCGGACCATGTGCCCGGCGCCGTGGCCGACGTGATCCGCGCGCGGGGGCTGTATGTCCTCTAACGCCCATTATATTGCGCCCATGTTCGAATCGGCCCTCCCCCCGGATCGTCGCCTCACCGCGCTCGCGGCATGCGACTGAGCGAGCCTGACCTCGTCCGTTGGGGGCGCACCATCGGCCGCGAGGTCGAGCCGCCCGTGGTCATCGCGCTCCAGGGGCCGCTCGGCGCGGGCAAGTCCGTGCTGGCCCGCGCCATCGGGGAGGGTGCCGGCGTCGAGACGCCGATGCCGTCGCCCACGTTCAACCTGCTCCTCCGCTACGAGCTTCCCTCCGGAGTCGCCGTGGTGCACCTCGACCTGTACCGCATCGCCGAGCCGGACGAGGTGTGGGAGCTGGGATGGGCCGACCTCGGGGCGGATCCGGAGATCGTGCTCGTCGAGTGGCCGGAGCAAGCCGGCCCGCTCATGCCGCCGAACTATTGGACCATCGAGCTCGGCGTGACGCGCGGAAACCGGAAGCTGCGGGACGTCGAGGTGCACCGGGTCGGTAACCCGCCGGCGCTGCCCGGCTTTCCCATGACCCTCGGGAGCGGCGAGCGGTGAGGAGCCGCGACCCCGTGCTGCTCGCCTTCGACACGTCCGGCGCCTACGGGTCCGTGGCGGTCGCGGTCGGCGATACGCTCCGGGCGGGGACGATCCTGCCCGACCGGGCGGAGCACGCCTCGAAGCTGCTCCCGGCAATCGACGAGGTGCTGCGCGAGGCCGGTCTCGAGATCAGGGACGTGGACGGGATCGTCGTCGGAGAGGGCCCCGGCTCGTTCACCGGTGTGCGTGTCGCCGCGGCCACCGCCAAGGGGCTCTCGAGCTCCGCGCACATCCCGCTGCGGCCCGTCTCGAGTCTCGCGGCCGCCGCGCTGGTCGCCCTGGGTGAGGGCCCGACGTCGTCGCCCGCCACGGGGACGCGCTACGCACTCTTCGATGCCCGGGGCGACCGGGTGTACGGCGCGTGCTACCGCGTCGGTGAGCGCATCCTCGAGGAGCTCGTCGCGCCGCACGCGGGACGCATTGATGACGTGCTCGACGGTGACGTCCCGGAGGGGACGCTCTTCACCGGGGATGGCGCCTCGAAGCATCGAACCCGCCTCGAGGACGCCGGATACCGGGTGGTCGCCGAGGCCAGCGCGCTCCCGCTCGCGCCCGGACTACTCCGGTGCGCGGGCCTCGGGGCGGCCCCGGAGGTCGACGATCCCGGGGCGTGGGAGCCCCGTTACGTGCGCGCTTCGAGCGCAGAGCGGATGTGGACGGTGTGACGGCGGGGGACTCGGCGCGGGTGCGGGTTGATGGGGGGGCGACCGTGCGACGTATGACCGCCGCGGATCTCCCGGCCGTGGTCGCCATCGAGACCGAGGCGTTCTCGACGCCCTGGCAGCTCGACACGTTCGAGGGGCTGCTGGACCGGGACGCGCTGGAGCTCATGGTGCTGGCGGGCGGGAGCGAGAGCGCGGAGGGCGAAGTCCTCGGCTACGCCGTCCTCTGGTGCGTCCTGGACCAGGGCGAGCTCGCCAACATCGCGGTCCGGCCGGAGCTGCGTGGGCGGGGCCTGGGCGCCCGGCTCCTCGATGAGGTCGTGGCCGTGAGCCGGCGGCGGGGCGTGGCCAAGCTGTACCTGGAGGTACGGGACTCGAACGACGGGGCCCTCCGGCTCTACGAGCGCTTCGGCTTCCGCGAGGTCGGGCGACGGCGGAGCTACTACAAGGAGCCCCGCGAGGACGCGCGGGTCATGGCGCTGGAGCTGGACTGAGGCCCGTTCGGCCCGTCCGGCCCGTTCGGCCATGGCCGCGCCCGCCCGACGTGGGCACTGTTCTCTCATGACCCCACCGACCTCCGAACGTCCCCGCGAGCGGCTCCGCCACGCCGGCGCCCGTCACCTGGCGCTCGGTGAGCTCCTCGCCCTCCTGGTCGGCAGCGGTGGCGCGCGCGGGTCGGCCCGCCAGGTCGCCGACGGGCTCGCGTCGATGGTCGACGGCTCGCTGGCGCGGCTCGCCGCGCTCGACGTCGGGGAGTTGGAGGCCGTTCCCGGGGTCGGGACGGCCACCGCCTGTCGCATCCTCGCCGCCCTCGAGCTCGGACGGCGCGCCGCCTCGCAAGCCACCGATCCCGGGGCGCCGGTGCGGGGTCCGGACGACGTGTTCCGCCGCATGGGTCCGAGGCTCCGCGACCTGCCGCAGGAGGAGTTCCACGCGCTCCTGCTCAACACGCGCCACAGAGTGGTACGAGAAGTGCTGATAACGCGGGGCATCCTGGACGCCTCCCTGATCCATCCCAGGGAAGTATTCAGGCCGGCGGTGGCGGAAGGCGCGGCGGGGGTGATCCTGGTCCACAATCACCCGTCCGGCGATCCTGCACCATCGCCGGAAGATCGTGCCGTGACCCGGCAACTTGGTGCGGCAGGGCGGGCCCTGGGGATTCCAGTGCTCGACCATGTCGTGGTCGGATGGGGGCGCTACGTGTCCCTCTCCTGTGAGCTTGGGGGGAACATTTGAAGTCAATTCGAAAAAATCTCGTTGACCGCACCCGGTCGTCCCTCGTATCTTCGGGCAGTGTTCACCGGGCGCAAAGCCCTGTCCTACTTGCCGAAGGAGCCCATATGGTTCGCTCGGCGGCGGCGTTCATCGCCGTGCTGATTCTTCCAGCTTTAGCGTTCGCCCAGCAGCCGCAGGGCTCTCACACGGTCGTCGACGACGACACGTTGTGGGATCTCGCCCAGCGGTACTACTCCAGTCCGTGGGAGTGGCGAACGATCTGGGAGGCCAATCGTTCCGACATCGAGAATCCCAACCTGATCTATCCGGGTCAGGTGTTCACCATACCCGGGGCTCCGGCGCGCGGTCAAACCGCCGAGGGGCCACCTCCGGGTGGCGGAGGCCAGCAGCCCGGCGGAGGTCAGCCGGGCGGCGGCGAGCCGGATGTGCGTCCGGGACAGGGCGGCCCGTCCGACGGGATCGCTCCGGCCGATCGCCGGACGATCTTCTACCGTCAGCAAGAGGCCATCGTGTCGGTTGTCGCCATGCTCGACCGCGAGTATGTCGCGGTGGACGCAGACCAGGTCTACTCGGCGCCGTACCTCGGGCCGGTCATGGGCGTTCCGGAGCACATGGGGACCGTCAGGGGCTTCGCGTTCGAGGCCAAGCGCGGCTCCACGTTCCGACAGTTCGATCAGGTGATCATCGATACGGACGTTTCGGTCCGAGTCGGGGATCAGCTGCGGACGTTCCGCGTCGACAAGACCATCCCGCAGGTTGGGCAGGTCGTCACGCCCACCGGGGTGCTGACGGTGACCGCCGTGGGAGACACGACCGCGGTGGCGGTGGTAGCGAACGAGTACTTGATGATGGAGCCGGGCGATCTCGTCGGACCGCTGCCCGAGTACTCCATCACGGCAGGTGAGCACGCCGAGGACGTCAGCGGTGGATCGGAAGCGATGATCATGGGCGCGGCCGGCCCTCAGCAGTTGAACGACCTGGGTCATCACCTGTTCCTCGATCTCGGTACGGATCACGGGATCAGCGTCGGGGACGAGTTCGTCCTCTACAGCGACGCCGTCAGCTCCGAGGTCAGGGGCCGCCTCCAGGTGGTCGGCGTGATGCCGACGTCGTCGACCGCGCGAATCTCGGCCATGAGCGACGACATCTTCCATCAGGGAGTGATCGTGCGGCTCGTTCGCCAGATGCCGTGACCCGTCGGGCGAGCGGAGCGCGTGCCGGCTCGCCGCGAACGGCAGCACCCGGAGTCCCCACCGGTTTCCGCCGGTGGGGACTCTCGTTTACTTAGCAGGTCCGCCTCACTCCCATCATCCCCCGTATCGATGTCATGACGCCCCCTTCGAAGAGAAACGTCCTGGTGACCGGCGGCGCCGGCTTCATCGGGAGCCACGTCGCCGACGCGTACCTCGCCAACGGTGACGCCGTCTGGATCGTCGACGATCTCTCCTCCGGCAAGCGCGCGAACGTGCCCGCCGGCGCCGAGTTCATCGAGATGGACGTCCGTGATCCGGCCATCCGGAACCTCTTCCGGGAGGTGCGCTTCGACATCGTGAACCATCACGCCGCGCAGATCGACGTGCGCGTCTCGGTGTCGGACCCCGCGAAGGATGCCAGCATCAACATCATGGGGCTCCTGAACCTGATGGAGGCCGCGATCGAAGTCGGCACGCAGCGGGTGATCTACGTGTCGAGCGGCGGGGTGGTCTACGGAGAGCCGGAGCAGATTCCGACGCCGGAGTCCGCGCCCAAGCTCCCGCTCTCGCCCTACGGCGTCACGAAGCTCACCGGCGAGTACTACCTGAACTACTACCGCCGCATTCGCGGGATCGAGTACGTCGCGTTGCGCTACTCGAACGTGTTCGGCCCGCGCCAGGATCCGCATGGTGAGGCGGGTGTAGTAGCGATCTTCTGCAACCGCCTCCTCTCCGGAGAGCGTCTGACCGTATTCGGGGACGGCAAGCAGACGCGGGACTACGTATTCGTGCGCGACGTCGTGGCGGCGAACATGGCCGTGTCGGAGCTCGATCTCCCCGACGAGCAGGGGCTGGACGCACGGGCCTTCAACGTGGGGACCGGGAAGGGAACCAGCGTGAACGAGCTCGCGGACGTGCTCGAAGGGATCGCCGGTACGTCCCAGCCCAGGGACCACCAGTCGGAGCGTCCCGGAGAGCTCCGGCACAGCACGCTCGACGCGAGCCTGCTACGGAGTCGGGGATGGGCGCCCGCCTTCACGCTCGAAGAGGGGCTCAGGGAAACGTATGAATTCATCCGAGAGACGAGGGCCGGGAAGGTATGAGCGCGACCTACTTCTTCCTGCTGCAGGCGGCGCCACCCACCAACGCGTTCGAGATGGTCGTCGGAGGCACGCTTCCGACGAAGATCGTCCTGAGCGTGCTCGCCGTCTTCTCGCTCTTCTCCTGGTGGATGATCTTCGTGAAGTGGCGCCAGTTCCGGGACGTTCGCCTCGAGGGCGACCGCTTCCTGGAGCAGATGGAGCGGGCCCAGCGGCTCGAGGACGCCTACAAGGCGATCCTGACGCTGCCGGACTCGCCCTACGGCCGGGTGTTCCGGCAGGGCGTGAACTTCTTCAGCGAGCTGCGTCCGGGAGCGCTGCGGGAGGGCTCTGCGCCCACGCAGGGGCTGTCGCTCACACAGCTCGAAGCGCTCCGCATGGTCCTCGAGAAGGAAGAGGCCGAGGAGCGTGACGAGCTCGCGCACGGTCTCGGGTCGCTCGCCGTGGTCGGCTCGGTGTCGCCGCTGATGGGCCTCATGGGTACGGTCATCGGTGTCATGAACGCCTTCCTGGGGATCACCCAGTCGGGCTCGAGCAACATCATGGCGGTGGCGCCGGGTGTGGCCGAAGCGCTCGTCACGACCGTGGCGGGCCTGGCGGTCGCGATTCCCGCGGTCATCGCGTACAACCACTTCGTGACGCGGCTGAACCTGGTCACCGGGGAGCTCGAGGGCTTCTCGAGCGAGTTCATTGGAACGCTGGCGCGCGAAGGGCGCGTCTGATGCCACGACGCAGTCGGAGCTCGCGCGGCGTGGGGCGGAGCGATCTGCCCGTCAACGCCGATATCAACGTCACCAGCCTGGTGGACGTGGCGTTCACGCTGCTCGTGATCTTCATCATCACCGCGCCCATCCTCCAGGGTGGCATCGAGGTGTCGATCCCGAGAGCGGACGTCCAGCCGATCACGTCGCAGGAGAGCCCGTTCTTCATCACCGTGATGCGTGACGGCCGGATCTTCATGGAGGAGACGGAGGTCACCATCGACGAGCTCGAGACGACCCTCCCTCAGCTCATGGAGGTCGGTGAGGTCGAGCGGATCTACATCCGCGCGGACTCCCTGGCTCCCTACGGCCCCGTGCTCCGTGCCATGTCGACCGCCGTGAACAGCGGCGTCAATTGGTCGGTCGTGGCCGAGCCGTACCGCGGCTCGAGGTAGAACGGCATGGCGCGGTCCCGGACTTCGCAGGAGCGGAGGGCGTTCGCCCTGTCGCTGGTGCTCCACGCCGGGATCTTCGTGCTCGGCTGGATGAGCACGCTCTACGAGCCCGAAGTGATCGAGTTCCTGGCCATCGAGGTCGAGCTCGTCTCCCCCCCGCCGACCACCCAGGCCGACGTGCGGGAGATCGCAGCCGAGGAGCTCGTCGTCGAGCGGCCCGTGGAGACGCAGCCGGAGCCCGAGCCGGAACCCGAGCCGACGCCCCCTCCGCCCGACGAGACGGAGCCGGAACCCGAGCCAGAGCCTGAGCCGGAAGAGCCCGACCCGGAGCCGGAGCCCGACCCGGAGCCGGCGACCCCCGCCGAGCAGCCGCAGCCGCCCGTGGAGGAGGAGCCGACGCCCGCCACCACGACGGAGGAGCCGCCCGAGGACGCCACGGTGTCCGGAGAGGACATCAACGTCCGCATGGAGGGGCTCCGGAGGGACTACCCGGCCTATTACGACAATATCATCCGGCAGATCTCCCGGTGCTTCCG
>JBBDSM010000063.1:17499-23983 GCA_040904945.1 Gemmatimonadota bacterium | reverse complement strand
GGAGAGGTGAGACGCGCGTGAAGAGAGCATGGAACGCCACGTACTGGACGGTCGCGGGGCTCGCCCTCGCGACGACGCTCGTCTTCCCCTCGCGGTCGGCGGCGCAGGACCCCGACCAGATCCCCGGCGTCAGCCTCGGTCTCGTCTACGAGACCGCCTATCAGCCCGCGTTGGCCGTCAAGCCGTTCTCCGGCAGCTTCGGGGGCGCCGGAGTAGCGCCCGATGTGGAGGCCATCATCGGGCGGGACCTCCGCAACTCCGATCGCTTCAACGTGATCGACCAGCTCCCGGCCGGGCTCACCGACGACCGGGTCGACTACCAGCTCTGGGACCGGCTCGGCGCCGACTGGCTGGTCGAGGGACAGGTGGAGGGCGCCGGGGAAGGCTTCGTCCTGGTGCTCTCCGTCCACGACATCGTCTACGGCACCGTGAGCGAGACCGAGCGGTTCAGGCTCCCGACCGCCGCCGACCCGGACTTCCGGATGGCCGTGCACCGGGTGTCGGACCGGATCGTCGAGTGGATCACCGGCGAGCCCGGGATGGCGGCGAGTCGGATCGCCTTCACCATGACCGACCAGAACAACAACAAGGACATCTACGTCATCGACTCGGACGGGGAGAACCTGCGGCGCGTCACCGACGAGGCGAGCCTCGTGGAATCGCCCACCTGGTCGCCCGACGGCCGCAAGATCGCCTACGCGTCGTGGGCCAACGGGCAGCCGAGGATCTTCCAGACGGAGCTCGCGACGGGCTCCCGGACGATGATCCCGGAAGTGCGCGGGTCTGGTGACTACATCACCCCTGCGTACCACCCGGACGGGCGGACGCTCGCCTTCTCCGTGCTCGGCGTCGGAGGGCAGAGCGGCATCTTCACCTACGACATCGCGCGCGATTGCTGCCTGACCTATCTGTCGGGCGGGCAGTGGTACGACCTCTCGCCGACCTACTCGCCGGACGGGCGTTGGCTCGCGTTCAATACGCTCCGCTTCGGCGACGCGGTGCCGCAGATCATGTTGATGCCCGCGCAGGGCGGCGAAGCCGAGACGCTCTCGCCCTACCAGTACGGCAGCGGCGGCTACTACACGTCGCCCGACTGGGCGCCGCACGGCGACCGGGTCGCATTCCACGGGCGGATCGAGCGTGGCCGCTACCACATCCTGGTCGCCAACCTCGAGGACGGCGGGCGCGTGCTGCGCCAGCTCACCTCCGAGGGCAACAACGAGGATCCGAGCTGGGCCCCGGACGGTCGGCACATCGTCTTCGTGGGTGAGCGCAGCTGGGGTTACGGCCTGTTCGTCGTGGACGCGGCCACGGGCCGGATCCGGGCGCTGATGTCGGGCCGGAGGGTGGGCGTTCCGGATTGGTCGCCGGCGCTCCGCTGAGTTACCCCGACCGGGTGGGTTGACCGGCGTCCCGGCCGGGCGGCGGCGACCCCACCGAAAATTGTTGCGCTCCGCCGCTTTTCGGCATATATGCAAAGAGACTTTCGCCGCCGGAAAAGAAGGTTAACTTCGTTGCGTCGCCTGGCCGTACGGCGGGCACCGCTAAACAAATCACAGGTTCAACCCGGGAGTTCGGATGATCGTCCGCCGCTTCGTTTTGTCGGTTTTGGTCGCCACGTTCGTGGCAGGTTCCTGCGGTGGTGACCCGCCGCCGCCGCCGCCGGCCCCGCCGGCCCCCGACCAGGACTCGCTCCAGCGCTACCGTGACTCCGTGGCCGCCGCTCAGCGCGCCGCTGCCGAAGCCGCCGCTCGTGCGGCCGCCGACAGCGCCGCCGCCGCAGCGCGTGCCCGTGCCGTCGCCAGCGCCCGTGAGGTCCTCGAGGCCCGCGTCTTCTTCGACTACGACATGTCGGATATCAAGCCCGCCGCGGAGCAGCTGCTCCGTGACAAGGCCGAGATTCTCCAGGCCAGCCCGCAGGTGCGGATCCGCATCGAGGGTCACGCCGACGAGCGCGGCTCGACCGAGTACAACCTCGCGCTGGGCAACCGCCGGGCCGAGGCCATCCGTGCGTTCCTGACGGACTTCGGTTTGGCTGCCAACCGTTTCGAGACGGTGTCGTTCGGTGAGGGCCGTCCACTCGCGACGGGCTCGAACGAGCAGGCCTGGGCGCAGAACCGGCGTGGTGAGTTCGTGCTGACCGCCGGCGCGAACGCGATCAACCCGCCCAACTGACGGTACGACCTTTGCGGGTTCCCTCCCCTGGACCATTCCAGGGGAGGGACCCAATGTCGAACATGACACGAAAGAGACGCTCCACGGCGGCCCGCGCCTTCCTGGCGGTGGCCGCCGTCTCCACGCTCGGCGGTTGCGCCATGAAGAGCGACATCCGCGACCTCCAGGGTGAGGTTCGTACCCTGACGGTCAGGCAGGATTCGCTCATCACCGAGCTTCGCATGGCGACCGCGATGACCCAGGACACGCTGGCCAACCAGTCCGGGCAGCTGTTCGATTTCCGCGGCGACGTGCTCCGCCTGTTGCGCGAGGTGCGCGACGAGCTGGGTCAGATGCGGGCGCTCACGGGTGAGAACCAGCGCGGCATCGCGATGCTGCGCGATCAGATGGCGCGAGGCGGGACGCAGTCCGCTCCCTCGGGAGGGGGCGGAGCGCCGACAACGGGGGGCGTCAGCGAGGGGATGCCGGGCATGGGCGGGGGAGGCTCCGATGCGGAGCAGCTCTGGCAGGCCGCGAGCCAGCAGCTGGCCCGGGGTTCAATCAGCACGGCGCAACGTGCGTTCAGGCAGTTCGTGGACGAGCACCCCAACCACGCGCGGACACCGGACGCGTACTTCTTCCTCGCGGACATCCTGGTCCAGGAAGGGGAATCGGAGGCGGCGCTGGAAGCCTTCTCCCAGGTCCAGGCGCGGTTCCCCTCGTCGTCGCGGGTGCCGGACGCGCTGTATCGCATGGCGCTCCTGCACATCGAGGCGGGTGAGGTCGACGACGCGCGGGCGCTCCTTCAGCGGATCGTGAACACGTACCCCGACACGGCGATCGCCCTGATCGCGCGGGACAAGCTGGAAGAGATCGGGTAGTGCGGCGTATCGTCGTCGCCCTGCGATCGTCGCGCTGAGCCATGCGGTGTCCCGAGTGCGATGCCACGGAGAACCGGGTCGTCGACACTCGGGCCAGCCGGGGCGGACGGGCCGTCCGGCGCCGGCGTGAGTGCTCCGTGTGCGGTGCCCGCTTCACGACCTACGAGTACGTCGAAGAACGGGCCATCCAGGTCCTCAAGCGCTCCGGTGCCGTGGAGGACTTCGACAGGGGAAAGCTCCTCGACAGCGTGAAGATCGCCTGCGCCAAGAGGCCGGTGTCGGCCTCGACGATGGAGGCGCTCGTCGACCGCGTGGAGGACGATCTCTCGAAGGCCGCTTCCCTCGAGGTGCCGAGCGTCAAGCTGGGCGCGCTCGTCATGGAGCTGCTGCGGCCCATCGACCGCGTGGCTTACGTGCGGTTTGCGTCCGTGTACCGGAACTTCCAGGACGCGGGTGAGTTTCAGGAGTTCATCGACGAGATGGCTGCGGCTCAAGAACGCGAGGAGCTCCGCAGAAACCAGGTAGAGCTTCCAATCTAGCCGTGATCTCAGGAGCCCACGCGTGATGCACCGGAACACTCGCGGCGAGATGCCCTTCCTGGATCACCTGGAAGAGCTCCGTTGGCGCATCCTCTGGTCGCTGGTGGCCGTGATCGTCGGGACCGGCATCGGCTTCTTCCTCGTGACCTACTACGAGGCCCTGGAGCTCCTGATGCGTCCGATTCGGGCGGCCCGCGACAACCCGGACCTGCAGCTCATCTACCTGTCGCCGGCCGACCCGTTTTTCGTCACGATTCGTCTGGCGATCTACATCGGGATCATCCTGGCCCTCCCGATCCTGATCTACAACGTCTGGGCGTTCCTCTCCCCGGCGCTGGAGAAGCGCGAGAAGCGCGCCATCCTTCCCGCGCTCTACCTGGGTGTACTCCTGTTCGCGGCGGGGGTCGCGCTCGCCTACTTCGCGGCGCTCCCCGTCACCCTGGAGTTCTTCCAGGGCTTCATGACCGAGTCGCTGGTAGGGCAGCTGGAGATCAACAACACGCTGGGCTTCGTCGTGAAGATGCTCCTGGCGTTCGGCGTCGTCTTCGAGCTGCCGATCGTCATCCTGATCCTGAGCGCGCTCGGGCTTGTCACCCCTGAGTTCCTGCGCGAGAAACGCCGTCACGCGATCGTCCTGATCACCGTGCTCGCCAGCTTCATCACGCCGGGTGACGCCATCACGCTGACGGTCATGATGATGTTCCCGCTGATTCTGCTCTACGAGTTGGGGATCTTCCTGTCGGTGGGGATCTACCGCCGTAGGCGGAAGCGGGAGCGCGAGTTGGAGGAGGAGTACGAGAAGAAGTACTCGCCGAGCGAGGAGCCACCGGTCGGGGCCGTCCAGCGAAAGGACTCGGCGGAGGACTCATGACGCGGAGGCGGGGAGCGCTCGCGCTGACGCTGGCTCTGTGCGGCGTCTTTTCCCCCGCCCGCGCCTTCGCTCAGGACCCCGTCCCGCCCCCGGACACGATTGTGGTCGCGGACACCCTCGTGGCCGACAGCGCGCTGTCCGCCGCGGACTCGGTGGAACTGCGCCTCAGGGAGCGGCTCCGCAGGCTCGCCCGACCCATCGGATCCGACAGCGTGCTCTTCCAGGAGGATTCGATTCGCCGGGCCGAGGCCGCTGCGGGCGTCCGTCCGGCCATGGCGGGGGACGCGGACCCGGTGATCGCGGCCCTCTCGGCGCTCCCCGGCTTCTCGCTGACGCGCTACGAGGCGGAGTCCGCCGACTTCGCCGCGGGGGAGCGGGTGCTCGTGCTCCAGGCGCCGGCGGAGGGGCGTGCCGTGGTGCGGAGGGAAGGGATCGAGGTGCAGGCCGACTCGGCGATCGTCTTCAACGAGGCGACCGGGCTCATGCGCACCCGCGGCATGTCGACGTTCACGCCGCCGGACAACGACCCGGTGGACGCTGCGGACATGATCTACGACCTGAACCAGGAGCGCGGCTCCGCGCTCGGGGCGCGGACCGAGTTCAGTGAGGGCGGAACCGAATGGATCATGACCGGCGACATGCCCTGGGCCGGCCAGGACTCGACGTTCATGTCGCACGCGCGGTTCACGTCGTGCGACCTGGAGGATCCGCATTACCACTTCGAGTCCGACCAGATCAAGTTGGTCGGCGGCCGGATTCTCGTCGCGCGCGGCGTGCGGCTCTACTTCGCCGACGTGCCGGTGGCGTGGCTGCCGTTCATCGCGCAGGACCTGGAGCAGGGACGGGCGTCCGGCCTCCTCACGCCACGGTTCAGCCTCAACGACATCGTGCGGACGTCGAGAGGCTACCGGCGACGCATCAGCAATCTGGGCTTCTACTGGGCGATGAGCGACTACACGGACGCACAGATCGCCTTCGACTGGTTCAGCGACACGTTCGTCAGCCTCTCCACAGCCTTCCAGTATCGGGTCAATCGACAGTTTCTGGACGGGCGCGCCAACGTCACGCGCTATTGGGGGCAGGATGGGAGCACCCAGTTCGCCCTCGACAGCAACCACAACTGGCAGCCCAACGAGCGAACGCGCCTGAACATCGACGCCCGCTACGCGGCGGCCGACTTCGTGCGCGAGTTCTCGTTCGACCCGAGGGAGGTCACCCAGCAGATCACGTCCAGCGGGGGCGTGAGCCGTCGCTTCGATTGGGGGAACCTGACGGTCAACGCGAACCGGAACCAGTACCTCTCGGATGACCGCATCGAGTGGACGCTCCCGCAGGCCAGCCTCTCGTTCACGTCCCGGACGCTGTTCCCTGCTCCTTCGACCGAGGCATCCTTCTGGAACAACATGACGTGGAGCGCGAACAGCAGCTTCTCGCGCACCACGTCGGACTTCGCGCAGCGCGACACGTTCGCTCTGGCGAGCGCCGACCGGGAAGCCGCGCGAGCGAGCGTCTCCACCGGGCTCGGGATCGGGAACCTCCGGGTGGCTCCGTCGGTGAGCTTCCAGGAGCGTCGCACCATCGGGGTGCCCGAGGCGCTGTTGATCGCCGAGCCGGGTGTGCCGCCCAGCCCGGAGGACCTGCTCACCGGGGCCCCGGCGCGAGACATCGCCGACGCGACCATCGAGTGGCGTACCTCCATCAACTACCAGCAGCGGCTGGTGGGCTCCACCACGATCACCCCGGACCTCTCGTTCTCCGGGAACCTGTTCCGGGCCGACACCTCGAGCCTCGCGTCGGACTTTGTGGCCGCGCCGACGAGACTGTCCCTCGGCGCCACCCTGAAGAGCGACGTCTACGGGTTCTTTCCTGGCGTGGGTCCGTTCGAGGCGATTCGGCACAAGATCACGCCGTCGGTCACCTACGCGTGGACCCCCACCGCCTCTCCGAACGAGCTCCAGGAGCAGGTGTTCGGATCCAGGGCCGTCCGCCCCCGTAACGTGGTTGCGGTCACCCTGAACCAGACGTTCGAGGCACGCAGG
>JBBDSM010000063.1:15028-17399 GCA_040904945.1 Gemmatimonadota bacterium | reverse complement strand
CCGCCCCCGTAACGTGGTTGCGGTCACCCTGAACCAGACGTTCGAGGCACGCAGGAGAGAGGCGCCGGAGGAGGGTTCGGGCGCGGCGGGTCGGGGCACGGGTGCGGGCGACCCCGGCGGTCCCCCGGCCGCCGACCCCAATGACCCGATGGCCGGCGACCCCGACGTCCCCCTGTCGGACTCGGCGTCCATCGCGGACCTCACCGCGCCGGGCGCTCCCGGGCAGGAGCAGCAGGACGGCGGGCCGCGCCGCATCCAGAGGCCTCCCGTGACGACGCTGCTCGGGCTCACCACCAGCGTGGTTCGCTACGACTTCGTGGAGGCCGATTCGTCCGGGATGTTCCTCGCCGGATTCCAGACCACCGAGCTGTCCAACCAGATCACCTCGGACTACCTGCGCGGCCTTTCGATCTCGATGCGCCATCAGTTGTTCGCGGACTCGCTGGCCGACGGCGCGCTCTTCGAGCGCCGGTTCCAGCCTCATCTGGCGTCGTTGAACCTCGGGTTTTCTCTGAGCTCACGCTCGGGAATCGTCCGGTGGCTAGGGCTCGGAGGGGGCGGGGGCGACGACATGACGCCCGAGGAGGAGGACGAGGCCTTCGACGACCTGGACGACCCGTTCGGCGACGACATGATGGGCGAGGGTTCCATCATCCCGGGAACCGCGGATGAGGCGACGGCTCCCGGGCCACTACAGGGTTCGCAGGCGCGGAGTTCGGACATCGGGCAGTGGAACGCCAACATCTCATACAGCCTCCAGCGTCCCAGGAACGATCCGGAACGGCTGAGCCAGATGCTCAGTGGGACCCTCCGACTGCAGCCCACCGAGAATTGGGACATGAGCTGGCGCACCTCGTACGACCTCGAGGCGAATGCGTTCAACGACCACATCATCCGCCTCACCCGCGACCTCCACCGCTGGCAGGCCCACTTCGACTTCATGCAGACCGCGACCGGGAACTGGAGCTTCCGCTTCGAAGTGGCACTGACCGACAACCGCGACCTGAAGTTCGACTATCGCCAGCGCAATCTCGACGTCGGCCTTCCGACGCAGGGGGGCGGTGGGGGCTGAGCCTGTCTCCCATCGGCGCGTCAGGTGTCCCCTGTAGAGGACGAGGCGCACAGTTTCGTTTTTTCCAAACGTTTGTTATCCAACGACTTACGTGCACGGCACGCGCCGTGCTCATGGGTAGGGTGTCACGCAAGGCCTCCCACCGCGGGGCCCGACCGAGGAGAAGAACCATGAGACGTGTCATGTTCGTTGCGCTCGCTGCCCTGATCGGGGCCGCCGGATGCAACCGCGATTCGACGATGGTCGTGGGCGCGCCGGCCGCGCCCGCTGCGCTGGACGGCAGCTATTATGCCGGCGCCATCACGCTGACCTGGGAGTTGGGATCCGGGTGGGACGGAGAGTCCTTCCGCGTCTACGGCCGCCGGGTGAGCGACACCGACTATTTCCTGATCGCCGAGGTGACGAGCTGCACGAGCGGGCTGTGCTCCTACAGCGACAGCAATATCGAGCCGAGCGTCACGTACGAGTACTACGTGGCCGCCTGGGATCCCGGCGCTGGCCTCGAGACCCCCTCGGACTTCACGGTCGAGGTGTTCTCACCCGAGCGCACCGCGCCCCCGGCCCCGGATCAGAGCCGGGTCATCGCTCTGGACGACGCCAACTACATCGTCTGGGGAGATCGCTCACGGGACGCCACCGACTTCTCGTTCTACCGCGTCTACCAGGCCGCGCCGGACGGGACCGACTACCTGCTCGGTGAGACGGACTCCGAGGGCTTCATCGATCTGCTGGCCGGGAACGGGCTGACCTACGACTACTTCGTCACGGCCGTCGATGTGGACGGGCACGAGGGTGCGTCGAGCACGCTCGCGTCCGGGACGCCGAGGCCGGATTATACAGCTCAGCTCCTCTACGACTACTTCGACGATGGCTCGGCTTCGGGCTTCCGTTTCCCGGAGGATGACGCCGACGGTTCGATCCTGCCCGGCGACGACCCGGATGCCCACTTTAGCGTCGAGCGGGACGGAAACGGTCTCTGGTGGCTGCGGCCGACCGTCACGGCCGGGACGTGGGTCTACGCCCAGGGCTTCTTCTCCAGCACGCTCAAATGCGGCGTGGCCGCAGATGATGACTGTCTCGACGCCACTGTCGCTCCGTCGGGAACGACCGGATATACGCAGGACCCCATCGCCATCGACCCCGAGTACATCTATTTCCTCGAGGTCATCGGTGACGACGGGGAGTTCCACTACGGTGCCATCCGCATCACGATGCAGGGTGAGAACCAGAACGGCGGCGTCGTGATCTTCGACTGGGCCTACCAGCTGCAGCCGGGGAACCCGGAGCTCGTGCCCGGCG
>JBBDSM010000063.1:2906-14928 GCA_040904945.1 Gemmatimonadota bacterium | reverse complement strand
ATCTTCGACTGGGCCTACCAGCTGCAGCCGGGGAACCCGGAGCTCGTGCCCGGCGCCTCCTGACGGACACACGCACACGAATCGGGGCTGGGCGCCGACCGGACGCGAGATACGCGCGGCGTCCAGCCCAGCACGGCCGGCTCATCGGGAACCTTCCCGGTGAGCCGGTTTTCGCGTCCGGGAACGTTTCAGCGTTGCGCATCGATGAAAGCCCGTCGACCGTCCGGGCCTGGAGCGCTCTTCGATTGGCCGGCGGGGTGCCGCCCTGCGAGCTTGGAACGAAATCTGCCTCACGGTGGAGCGGTTGTCCCCCCTCGAAGAGTGACCGTCAAGCATGACCCCGTCAGAAACAGGAGCGACGTCCTCGGCCCCGCTTCGGGTCCTCATCGTTGATGATGAGCCCCGGAGCCGTGAGGTCATCGCACTCTGCGTGGAACAGCTCGGACACACCCCCGACGCCGTGGGCACGGCCGAAGAGGCCCTCGAGCGAACCGGCGAGACGGTCTTCGATCTGGCGCTCGTCGATCTCCGATTGGGAGAGGATTCTGGCATCGATCTGATCGGCGAGCTTTCGGAGCATTCTCCCTGGCTTCGCATCGCGGTCATTACCGCCCACGGCTCCATCGAGACCGCGGTGGAGGCCATACGTCAGAGCGCGGTCGACTACCTGACGAAGCCGATCTCTCCGACCCGTCTGGAAGGGGTGATCCGGCAGATTTCGACCGTGCGCGACCTCGAGCGCGACCTCGAGAGCCTCCGCGAGGAACGGGATCGGACCGCACCTCCTCCGACCCTCCGCGCGGAGGACTCGCGCATGCTGGAGGTCTACGAGACGGCTCGGAGGGCGGCGGAGAGCGACGCCACGATCCTGATTCGTGGTGAGAGCGGGACCGGCAAGGGCGTCCTCGCCCGGGCCATCCACGACTGGAGTCCCCGTGGAGGCGCCCCTTTCGCGACCGTCTCGGCTCCGTCCCTGTCGCGGGAGCTGCTCGAGAGCGAGCTGTTCGGGCACGTGAAGGGTGCCTTCACGGGTGCGGTTCGAAGCCGGGCCGGTCGCATCGCGACCACACGCGGCGGTACCCTCTTCCTCGACGAGATCGGCGCGCTTCCGTCCGAGCTGCAGCCCAAGCTGCTGCGGGTCCTCCAGGACAACCGGTACGAACGCGTCGGGGGGGACAAGACGCTGGATGCGGAAGTGCGGTGGATCGTCGCGACCAACCGGGACCTTGAAGAGGCCGTCGAGGACGGGGACTTCCGGGAGGACCTGTACTACCGCATTCGCGTGATCGAGATCGAGGTTCCTCCGCTCCGGGAGCGACCCGGTGACATCCTGCCCCTCGCCGAGCATTTCCTCGAGTTCTTCTCGAGCCGTTACCGGCGCCCGGACCTCCGCTTCTCGGACGCGGCCGAGCGCGAGCTGGCCGAGCGCAGCTGGCCCGGGAACGTCCGGGAGCTGCAGAATGCGGTGGAACGGGCCGTCATTCTGAGCAATGGGAGCCGGATTGCGGCTGGCGCTCTACCCGATTCGGGCTTCAAGCCCGCGACTTCAGCCGACGGCGTGCCCATGGTGACGCTGGAGGAGGCCGAGCGCAGGCACATCGAGGCGGTGCTCGAAGCGACCCCGTCGATCAAGGACGCGGCCGAGGTGCTCGGTATTTCGCCGACGACCCTGTGGCGGCGTCGCCGCAAGCACCAGATCTGAGTTGATGATCTCGCCCCCAGGACCCGGCCAAGGACTCGTGCTTCTCGTCGAGGACGACGACGCGGTGCGTGCCGTGGTCGCCGCCCTTCTGAAGGACGACGGCTGGAGGGTCGAAGCGGCCACGGACGGCCTGGAAGGCTGCGAGATGGCTCGTCTACTGGCTCCGCAGGTCATCGTCACCGATCTGCGCATGCCCAGGATGACCGGGCTCGAGATGGCGAAGCGCTTGAGCGAGCGCGCAGAGGTGCTCCCCCCCATGGTGGCGATCACCGCGGACGACGCCGGCCTTCGGAAGCGCGCGGAGGAGAGCGGCCTGTTCGTCGAGGTCGTCCACAAGCGGCTCGACCCCGAGCGCTTCCTTGAGCTGATCAGGCGTTCGACTCTTGCTGACGGTCGGGGAGCGGACGGACGCTGACGCTGAACGACGTTCCGACGCCGATCTCACTCTCGACCGTGATCGTCGCGCCGAGCTGATCTGCCGCCTCACAAGCGATCGCCAGGCCCAGCCCCGTCCCCTCGATGTCGCGGACGTGATCCCCCCGGAAGCGATGCAGGAAGATCTCGTCGACCTCGTCCGCCGCGATACCGATGCCGTTGTCTCGCACGTTCAGGGTGACGCGTCCGTCGTCTTCCATCCGGCCGGTGATCGACACGCGGGACTCCTGTTCGTCGGGGTCGCGGTACTTGATGGCGTTCCCAACGAGGTTCGTCAGGATCAACCGAATCCGTGACGCGTCGACCTTCACGCCCGGAAGTCGCTCCGGAACCTTCAGTCGCACGCCGTTCGCGGTCGCCCGTGGCTCCAGCTCCCGAACGACGTCCCTCACCAGGAGCGGCAGGGCCATCGGCCGCAGGTCCGCGGTCTCGACGTGATCGCGCGAGGCGACCACGTTGCGGACGTCCTTAATCGTCCGCATGGCGTCTTCCAGACTGCCCCTGATGAGCCTGGCGATCCGCGCCAACCATTCCTCGTCGATGGGTGGGGACGGATTGACGAGCATCCTGCTCGCGGTATCCGCGGCGCCCAGCCGGTTGTGGAGCTCGTGCACGAGGATCTCCGTCATGGAGCTGACGGTCTCGGATCGCTCACGCCGGATGCGAATCTCGCTGGCTTCGAGGACCCTGGACAGCGTCACGGAGGCGGTGCCGACCACGTCGCACACGATGCCGCTGCTATCCTCCGGGGCACCGTCGCCGACAGGTAGCTCGGCGAGGATCGCCGGTAGCAGGAGGTTCACGTTCGCGAGGGCCTGCCACATCGCCAGATCGCTCTTGCGGCTCTGGCCCGCGACTTGCGCGAGCGCGTGGCTGAGGCGGGACTCGAGGTCTGCCGGCGAGGGCTGCCCCGCGAACTCGACGGCCACCCGCTCGACCAGCGCGGCGCCGAAGTCCCGATAGGCTTCGAGCAGTGACTCGGAGCGCGGCTCCGACGCCGTCGGCGAGCCGAGGCGCTCGAGCCAGTTGTCCAGGATGTCGGGCGTCTGCGCTCGGAGGCGCTCGGCGACGGAAGAAGCTGCCATGTGGATCGGGTATGGGAGCGGCGCGACGGGCGGGAGGCCCCTGACTGGCCCGGAAGGATCATCTGCCGGCGTCGTGAGGGCAACTCCAGGCTCGTAGGCCGCGGTCGGGCGGGCCCGAGGAACCCGGCGGTCCGAGCTTCACCGGCCCGAGGCCTCTCCCTGACGGTACGCCCAACGGAGGAAGGGGGTCATGGAGATCGCCGCCAGGATGTTCGCGCCGAGGAACATGGCCTCACCCAGCACGACGAGGGCGAGCACGGTCGGGAAGTCGGCACCGATGCCACTGCCGCGCAGCCCCTGGTAGAGCCAAGACGCGGCGGTCCCGAGCACGAGAAATCCCAAGACGTGCACGACGGTCCATAGCGCGACCGCGGTCAAATCGATGCCGGCGAACGTCTCCGCGGAGGCCCCGAAGAAGAGGACGCTGCCGAGCAGGCTCGGAGTGAAGAGCGCTCGGCCCGCCAATGCGTCGATCAGCAAGACCGAAAGTGAAACGACCGATCCTCCGATCGCGGCGGAGTATACTGCGCCGTAGACGAGGTTCCCTCTCGTGCCGGCTCCGGTGTGCGCGTGCTCGACATCGGTCGTGACCATGTTCTGCCTCCTGGGGGGATGGCGGGGTATTCGCCTCCTCCTGGTGCAAGCGCCGTTCCGGGCTCAGCGGATAAGGCGCGACGTATGCCGGAAAGTCAGGACGCACCCGCGGAACGACGCTTGCACCCTTTGTACCCGTGCATGCATCCGAACAACAGGAGGAACGCACGATGAGCTCGATCAGATACGATCTCGAAGGACAAACCGTCGCGATTCTGGCGACCCACGGATTCGAAGAGTCCGAACTGCTCGTTCCGGCCGAGGCGCTGCGCCGGGCGAACGCGACCGTGAAGGTGGTTTCGCTCCCGGCGAGTGCCGAGACGATTCGTGGCTGGGCCGACGGAGAGTGGGGCACGGAGGACGTGTCCGTGGACATGAGCGTCGACGATGCCTCGGCGAGCGACTTCGACGCGTTGGTGCTCCCGGGCGGCGTGCGTAATCCGGACAAGCTACGCATGCACCCGCGCGCGGTGTCGTTCGTGCGGGACTTCTTCGAGCAGCACAAGCCCGTGGCGGCCATCTGTCACGGTCCCTGGATGCTCGTGGAGGCCGACGTCGTACGCGACCGCACCGTGACCTCTTACCCTTCGATCCGCACCGATCTCGAAAACGCCGGAGCGCACTGGGTGGACGAAGAGGTTGTCGTCGACCAGGGAATGGTCACCAGCCGGACCCCGAAGGACCTGAGCGCCTTTGTCGACAAGATGCTCGAGGAAATCGCCGAAGGAGCTCACGTCGGCCAGCACGCATAGGCCGAACGACACAGGGCGCGGCGGCCCCCGAGACGCGTTCACATTTCACAGCTTTGAAACGAAAGGTGGTGCAGGGGCCGCGGCACCACATCCGGAGGAGAACGTCATATGCGACAGACGGTGGTCATCACGGGTTCATCGGGCTTGTTGGGAGAGGCGCTCGCCGAGCGCCTGGGACCCGATTTCACGGTCGTGGGTCTGGACGTCGTGGCGCCGTCCGAGGACGCGCCCATCGACCTTTCGCTCCACTTCGACGTGACCTCCGACATGAGCGTGCGCGACGCGCTCGACCGGATTCGCATGGAGTACGGTCGGAACCTCGCGGCGGTCGTCCACCTCGCGGCCTACTACGACTTCGGCGGCGACCCGAGCCCGCTCTACGACGAGGTGACCGTCGAGGGGACCCGGCGGCTGCTTCGCCACCTCAGGAAGCAGGACTTCGCCCTCGACCGTTTCGTCTTCACGAGCACCATGTTGGTGCATGGGCCCGTGAAGCCCGGCGACCGCATCGACGAGGATTCTCCGCTCGACGCGCGCTGGCCCTACCCGGAATCGAAGCTCGACACCGAAGGCGTCATCCGTGAAGAGCGCGGAGACTATCCGAGTGCGTTCCTCCGGATCGCCGGTGTGTACACGGACCACGGTGGGCAGCCGACGCTCGTGCAACAGATCAAGCGAATCCACAGCCAGGACTTCAACAGCTTCTTCTTCCCCGGGGATAGCGAGGCAGGGCAGGCGATCGTGCACCTGGACGACGCCGTGGACGCGATCGTGCGCACCGTCGAGCGGCGCCGGGATCTCCCCGAGGAGGCGGAGATCCTCATCGGCGAGCCGGACCCCATGAGCTACGCCGAGCTGCAGGACGAGATCGGAGAGCACCTGTGGGGTGCGGAGTGGCCGACCATCCGCGTGCCGGAAGGCATGGCCAAGGCCGGTGCTTGGGTCCAGGACAGGGTCCCGGGCGGAGACAGCTTCATCAAGCCGTACATGATCGAGCTTGCGGATGACCACTACGCCCTCGACATCTCCCGTGCCCGGGAGCTGCTCGATTGGGAGCCCCGTCACGACTTCCGTGCGGAGTTGCCAGGCATCCTGGATCAGGTTCGCGAGAATCCCGAGGAGTGGTACAAGAAGAACGGGCTCGACATGCCGGAGGACGCGGTCGGGGCTTTCGATTGAGCCTCGACGCGCGGAAGGACGCACCCCTCGAGCCCGAGGCCGTAGAACCGACCTTCCAGAGGAAGCCGTCGTCCATGCGGCAGCGGATTCCCATCGCGCTGCTGGGGCTGTTCGCAGCCGCGGTCTCGAGCTATCTGGCGGCCTATCAGTGGGGGTGGGTCGACTCGGTGTGGGATCCGTTCTTCGGCCTCGACGTCATCCCGCTGGGCATCGTGAGCTCCGGGCTCGTCGTCGTCCAGGGCATGAGTGTCGGGGCGTGGTGCTTCCTTTGCCTCGTCACGGCGGCCGCCTCGCTGATCATGATTCCGCTGGCCGTGGATGAGGTGTGGGGCAGAACGGCATCGCGGTGGGGCTGCTCCTCTGCCTGTTGGCGATCATCCCCAACGAGTCGGACTTGCCGCCGGTAGGATGGCGCCCCCTCACGGATCACGCCGGTGGTCGGTGACGGCCACGACGTCGGGGGCGCCTCCCATGGGTCAGGTCGGGACTTCGCCGAGGGCGTCGTCCGCGCTCAGACGTCCGACCTTGCCGCTCGAGTAGCTCGCGAACTCGACCTTGCCTTCGGAATCGACAATGAACTGCGCGGGCTGGAGATGCGTCTTCTCGCCCTTCTGGACGTAGAGTCCGAGCCGCTCCTTCATGTCGTCGACATCGAGGCCGTACAGCACGGTGAAGCTGAGACCCTCCTTCTCCACCATGCGCTCGGCGCCCTCTTGGCCGTCCGCGGACAGCGCGATGATGCGCACGTCACGGTCGTGGAACTCGCTCGTGCGCGCTTCGAACCCGGCCAACTGCCGGGAGCAGTGGCCTCACCAATGACCTCGATAGAAGAGCAGGATCGACGTCGAGCCCTCGAGGTCGTCAGGCAGGGTCATGGTACCATCACCGACGACGTCGGCTGTGATGGAGGGGAGTCGTTCGCCTTTTTCGAGCTTCGACATCGTGTCGCTCCGGCGTCTGGGGGGAGATCCTTCCTGGGGGTCATCGATGCAACGACGGTGCCGGGTCGGGCAGCGAGCGTGATGAAGGTGTTCTATTCATCCATGGAAAGGAGAAGCGATACATGAGGATTGTAAGCGGTATCTACAGGGACGAGTCGAAGCTGACCGATGCGGTGCGAAAGCTCCAGGCCCAGAGCGTGCCGGCGGACGAGATCAGCGTGGTCGTTCGCGATCCGGGCGAAGGCGAGGACAAGGAGGTGCCGGTCGACCTCGAGTCGGGAGTAGAGCAGGGCGCCGTGATCGGGGGCTCCGTGGGCGCTGCGCTGGGCGTCGTAGGCGTGACGCTGGCGACGACGGGTCTGATCGTCGTGCCGGGGATCGCGATCCTGGCGGGCGGCCCCATTCTAGCGGCCCTTCAGGGCGGGCTCGCGGGAGGAGCGGTCGGAGCGCCGGTCGGTGGACTCCTGGGGGTCGGCCAGTGGTCCGCGACGCCCCACCTGGACGAGGATGCGCTCAAAGAGGGCGCCGCGATCGTAGCGGTCGAGAGCGACGAGCTCTGGGAAACCGCCAAGGCCATCTTCGAGGAGACCGGCGCCGAAGGCATCCACGTCTCCGAAGGGGACGACTGAGCGCCCTGGCCCGGTCGGCATGATTCCCGTTCTCGAAGCGGTTCCGAACATCTCCGAGGGGCGTGACGTCGCGAAGGTCCGGCAGCTCGTGGAGCTGGTCCGGGCCGTCGGTGTCGATGTGCTCGACTGGTCGTCCGACGCGGATCATCACCGGTCCGTCCTCACGTTCATCGGTGAGCCGCCCGCGGTCGAGGAGGCGGCGTTCCTCGTGGCCACGTTCGCGGTGGAGCACATCGATCTGCGGGAGCACCAAGGGATCCATCCGCGCGTGGGTGCGCTGGACGTGCTCCCGTTCGTGCCGCTCCACGACCTGACGATGGCGGACGCGGTGGCCTCGGCGCGAAGGGTCGGCCGTCGGATCGCGTCGGAGCTCGACGTGCCGGTCCAACTCTACGGACAGGCTTCCGATCCGCCCGGACGAGGACTCGCCGAGCTCCGCCGCGGCGGCGTCGAGGCCCTCTGGGACGGCTTTCCGTCCGGGAGGGAGCCGGACCTGTGGCCCGGCGGAGGCGAGAGACGGGCTGGAGCGGCGCCCCCGGCGGAGCTGCGGCCTCACCCGACGGCCGGTGTCGCGTGCGTGGGCGCCCGCCCGGTCCTGCTCGCCTGGAACGTCTACGTACGCGACGTCACCCTCGACGACGCCAGCCGGATCGCCGCGGACATCCGCGAGCGTGGCGGTGGTTTCCACGGCCTACGGGCCCTCGGGCTGACCATGCCCGGCTCCGGCAGGCTCCAGATCTCCATGAATCTGGAAGACCCGGCCGGCGTCTCGCCGGTCGACGTCCTGGCCGAAATCCACGCCCGGATCGAAGCCCTCGGCGGGACCGTCGAGGAGACCGAGGTCATCGGGATGATGCCCGATACCCTTGTGCTTCCGGCCGGGGGGGACAGATTAGTCGTTCCTGACCTGGGACCCGCCCGGGTCCTATCCCACCGGCTCGTCCAGCATGTCGCACGGCGCGCCGGCGGGAGCACGGAGACCTCGGACGGCACCTAATGAGCATCGAGTCGCTCAAAGCACAGGCCCGACGCCACGAGCAGAGCGAAGAGTGGCAGAAGGCGCTAGACCAATACGGCAAGGCGATCGCGAAGCTGGACGAGGAAGACCAGCCTGACAGCGGTCTCCACAACCGGGTCGGTGACCTGTACGTGAAGGTCGGGAACTACGAGCAGGCGCTCGAGCACTACGATCGCGCCATCGAGCTCTACCGCGACGCGTACCTTCCGAACAACGCCATCGCCGTCTGCAAGAAGATCGTGCGGCACGTCCCCGCCCGGGACCAGGTCTACCTCGTCATGGGTCAGATCAGGGCCGAGCAGGGCTTCATACCCGACGCTCGCGAGAACTTCCTCAAGTACGTCGAGTTGGTGGCCGAAGCGGGCGACCTGGACGAATCCTTCCGGGCGCTCGTGGAGTTCGCCGATCTCGTGCGGGAGGACGTGGACATCCGCGTCACCGTCGCCGACCAGATGCTCGCGAGCGACCGGACCGAGGAAGGCGTCCGGCAGCTGTCGGTCGCCTATCAGGTGCTGAAGCAGACCGGCCGAGACGATCGGGCCTTCGGACTCGAAAGCCGGCTCCTCGAGCTCGATCCGGACATCGACTTCGAGGCGCTCGCGGACGAGACGGTGGAGCAGGGTGCCACTGCGAGTGACGGCTTCGAATACATGAAGCCGTTCGGCGACGATGAAGACGACGAGGCAGGGGCGCCGGCGGTCGCGGCAGAGGGGCTGGGCGATGCGGACGCGCTGGTCGAGGAGGAGTCCGAGACCGAGGAGTTGGACGAGCTTCCCGTCATGGACGGCCTCGAAGACGCTTGGGAGGAAGCCGCCGCGGAGCCCGAGGACGAGGAAGAGGAAGCCGACGAGGGCGAGGAAGCGGACGACGCCGACGAAGAGGATGACGCGCCCGAGCTGCCGCTGATCGGATTCGAGGGACCGGACGAAGAAGACGACGAGGAGGCCGCTACCGCGTCGGTCGACGTCCTCGACGAAGCGGGGGAGTTCAGCCTGGATCCTACCGCCATCGATTCGGAGGCTGACGACTGGGACGATGAGGAGGAGGCCGTCGAGCTGCCAGGCTTCGACGAGCCGGCCGAGACCGAGGCCGAGACCGAAGCTGCCGCGGACGACCAGGGTGAGGCCGCGGAAGAAGCGGCGGCCCCGGAGTACGTCGACCTCGGGTCCATGATCTTCGGGGACGAGCCGTCGGAGCCCAAGACGACGCGATTCCGGGTCCAGTACGAGGAGCCGACGGGCGACGAGACGGCCGATTTCCAGAAGATGCTGTCGCAGTTCAAGGAGAAGGTGTCCGAGAACCTCGAAGCGTCGGACGTGAGGGCCCACCACGACCTCGGCACGGCCTACAAGGAGATGGGGCTGCTCGACGAGGCCATCAGCGAGTTCCAGGCGGCGCTCCGTGCGTCGTCCGAGCACCTGCCGACCTACGAGCTCATGGGCCAGACCTTCCTCGAAATGGGTAAGAACGAGGCGGCCGTGAAGTCGCTGGAACGAGCGCTCAAGATCCCGACGGGTGTAGAGGACGAGCTCCTCGGGATCTACTACTATCTCGCTCGGGCCCACGAGAAGCTCGGGCAGAATGAGTCGGCGGTCGAGTTCTACGACCGTGTGTTCGCGCTCGACATCAACTTCGCGGACGTAACGGAGCGCCTTCGTGCCCTCCGCTGACGCGACCCGGGTTCGGCGCCGCTCCGTGCCACCCCCGAGGCTCTCCGCCATCCAGGTGCCGGTAAAGGACCAGCTCGACCAGGTGGCGGGGGAGATCCGACGCATCGTGCTGTCGGACTTCGAGATGATCGAGGACGTGAGCGAGCACCTGCTGTTCATGCAGGGAAAGCTCTTCCGGCCGACGCTGCTGCTCCTTTCCGACGCCGTCGACGGCCGAGAGGGTGACGACGCGCTCACGTTGGCCGCGGTCGTCGAGCTGGTCCACCTCGCGACGTTGGTCCACGACGATTCCGTCGACCATTCGGTGCTCCGCCGAGGGCTGCCGACGGTGAATGCGCTCTGGACGCATCAGATCGCGGTCATCATGGGCGACTACCTCTATTCCCGGGGTGTTTCGGAGCTGGCCCGCGTCGGCAACATCGACGCCCTGGCCGTGCTCGCGAAGGCCGCGAACGAGATGTCGGTCGGCGAGATGCGTCAGCTCACGTCGTACGACGCGCTCGACTTCTCGGAAGAGGACTACTACCGGCTCATCGCCGCCAAGACGGCGTCGTTGATGTCGGCCGCCTGCGAGATGGGCGCGCTGTCCGGTGCTCCGGCCTACCGGGAGCCGTTGGCCCGCTACGGGCACGGCCTGGGGATGGCGTTCCAGATCGCGGACGACCTGCTCGATTACACGGGCACCGAGGAAGTCACCGGGAAGCCGACCGGCCACGATCTGCGGGAACGGAAGGTCACGCTGCCGCTGATCGGCGCTCTTCGCCACGCCTCGGAGCCCGAGGAGCGCGAGATCCGTCGCTTTTTCACCCGGGTCGACCCCAGCGACAAGGAGATCGCCCGCATCGTGGAGATCGTGATGGAGCGCGGAGGCCTTGATTATGCGTCGGACAAAGCCGCGGAATACGCGGAGCGGGCGCTCGGCGCCCTGCGCGAGCTTCCCTCGGGTCCGGCGGTGGACGCGCTGGAGGCATCGGTCTCTTATGCCGTCGATCGCCGTCGGTGAGCGAGTCGAAACGATGACGTCACTGTCCGCAACGCACGGAACCCACTCGCCTGGAAGACGGTATGTTGGTTGACAGTCGACGGCGCTCGGCCGTTCGCGTCGCCTGGACGCTGGTGCTCGGCTTCTTCCTCGGGGGCCTCCTCTCCCGATTCGCCGAAATGCTCCCGGACAGCGTCGCGCGCGATTTCGTGCTGACGTCTGTGAACGCCTCGGTTGGACCGCTCGCGGTCGATCTGATTGCCGTGGCGTTCGAACTCGGGCCACTGGTTCTGACATTGAATTTTTTGACGCTGGTGGGGATCGCCATCGTCGCCATGGTAGCGCGCTCGCTCATCTGAGCCGTTCGCGGTGACGTTGGAGCTCGCGCCCACAACGAGGGGTCGCTGACCCCCACGGAGGTTTGACATGGGTTTAGGTGGATTCGGAATGGGGGAGATGATCTTCATCTTCCTGATCGTGCTCCTCCTGTTCGGCGCCAAGCGGCTGCCCGAGATCGGCTCGTCCCTCGGTAAGGGGATCCGGGAGTTCAAGAGCTCGGTGAGCGACATCGAAAAAGAGCTGAAGGTCCCCGACCAGCGGCAGCAGATCAAGCGTCCGTCGCAGCAGCAGGGACAGACGCCGGCCGACCAGGAAAAGGTGACGACGCCCGTCGACGATGACGATGACGGCGGTCCGCGGAGCCTGGGCGAGACGCCCCCGACGACGTAGCAACGAGTCTACCACGGGCTGCTAGGAAGGGGCGTCCCCGCATCGGGGAGACCACGGTCATAACGAGAGAGCGGCCGTCGGGGACGAATCCTCGACGGCCGCTCTCTTTTCCTTCGTACTGCCGATTGCCCTGGCGGGCCGGCCGATCAGAAGCCCATCGGCATCTGGACCGGGGCCTGCTCGTCGCCGGGCTCCTGCAGCACTTCGGACCGACGGTCCATGATGCTGGCCGACGCCCGGAGCGCCGTGATCCACTCGTCCAGCCGCTGCTGCTCGAGCGACTGGATGACCCGGGCCCGCTGCTCA
>JBBDSM010000063.1:243-2806 GCA_040904945.1 Gemmatimonadota bacterium | reverse complement strand
CCACTCGTCCAGCCGCTGCTGCTCGAGCGACTGGATGACCCGGGCCCGCTGCTCAACGAGCTGCTCCCTCCACGCCGCGGAGTCCGCCGGAGTCCGACTGACCACTTCGATGAGGAAGGCGTTGGCAGCGGTCGTCACGACGTTGCTCACCTCGCCGACCGGCGTGCCGAACGCCGCGCCGATAGCCGCGTTCTGACGACCGATGCCGGGGACGAAGTCGAGACGTGAGAACGGTCCGGCGCTGCGGAGCTCCAGCCCGGCGTCGGCCGCGACGTTGGCCAGGGCCTCGCCAGCGCGTACCCGGGCGAGGATCTCCTCGGCCTCGGAGCGCGCACGCTCGATCTTCTGCTCCATGCGGAGTCTGGACTCGATGGAGGCCCGCACGTCGGACAGGGGAAGCACCCCGGCCGGCTCGGACTCGATGAGCTCGAGGGCGTAGAAGGCCTGCTCGGTCTCGAAGACCGGTGACACGTCGCCCGGCGCCGCTTCCTCGAACGCCCAGTCCGCGCCTTCCGACGCCTGACCCGCACCGGTGACGAAGGGGAAGTCCTCGCTGATCTCCAACGTGGCCACGGTGGCGCCGACCGCGGCCGCCGCTTCTTCCATGGTGTTCGACTCGGTCATGTCCTCGAGGGAGTCGGCCAGCACGAGGAGCTCGATCTCGCTGTCGTCCGTGCGCTCGATGGGAATGAGCACGTGACGGGCCTGAGCGCTGTCCTGGGCCCACCGCTCCGTCACCTCGATGATGTGGTATCCGAACGGGGTCTGGACCGGCTCGGTGACCTCACCGACGGGCGCAGCGAAGACCACCTGGTCGAAGGCCGGCGTCATCTGACCCTGCTGGAACACACCGAGAGCGCCTCCCTCCACGGCGGACGCCTGGTCCGCAGATTCACGCTCCGCGACCACGGCGAAGTCCTCGCCGCCGACGATCTCGGCGCGGACTGCCTGAGCCCGTTCCAGCGCGGCCGTGCTGTCGGCCGCGGTCGGGGTCTTGGGAAGCACGGCCGCTCGCACGCTGGCGCGCGCGGGGACCTCGAACTCCTCCTCGTTCTCATCGTAGTATGCCTCGATCTCGCTCTCGGGCACCGTGAACTCGGAGTCCGCATACCGGGCGGCCGGGTCGAACGGGACGAAGCGGATCTCAGCCTGCCCGTTCTGGTCCTGGTAGCGCTGCCAGAGCTCTGCATCACTCACGTAGATGCCGGAGGTGACCTGCCGCAGGAGCTTCCCCCGCGGAATCACGTCGCGGTAGAACGCCTCGAGAATGAGGAGCTGCTCCGGCGGAAGGGACGCGAGGAAGGACTGGTAGCCCTGCAGGTCGAACTGGCCCTGCTCGTTCATGAACTGCGGGCGGAGGTAGTCCGGCGGGCTGAACTGAGCGGCCTCGCTGATCTCCTGGTCCGTCACCCGGATGCCGCGCTCGCGCAGCTCCTGCTGGATGAGGATCTGGGTGACGACCTCATCGAAGGCGGCATCCTCGAGCTCCCGATCCTGCTGGGAGGTGATCATGCCCTCCTGGGAGTTCTGCACCTGGTCGTAGAGTCGCCGGTACGCCGCCATGTAGTCGTCGTAGTTGACCGGGTCGCCGTTGACGCGGCCGATCTCCCCGACGGAGCCGGAGCTCATGCCGCTGGCGTCCATACCCCACTCGAATACCATGAGCGCGACGAATGCCAATGCTGTGACCAGCATGATCGGCTTCGTCGCTTCCCTCATTTGACGCATCATGAGACGGCGTCTCCTACGACCCGGACCGGGTGAAAAAAGGTGCTGCAGAATAGAACCGGAAGGATAACCGGTCCTCGGGTTGGTCTCAACGGAACTACGGGCGGGGAGGGAGCGTTGTTCCCTTCGCGTTGACACTTTTTCCCGCACCTCCGTATCTTCCGGGCGCATGTGGGGGGTCGCCCGGACCGCCCCGACGCCCTCCGCGCCCGGCGTGCCCATCTTCTTTGTCTGCGCCTCGCCCAAACCGGAGCTGTCGTGCTCGAGACCCTCGAAGTAGAGATCCGGACACTCCACGCCATTCTGGGGTCCGAACGGGATCCCGGCGGCCACGCCTTCGCGCCTCTCGCCGACGCCTATCGTCGGGCGGGTGAGCCTCGTAAGGCCTTCGGACTCCTCACCGACGGACTGAGCCGGGTGCCGGACTATGCGCCCGGACATGTCGTCGCTGCGCGCCTCTACGTCGAACAGGGGCTGTTCGAGGAGGGTGAGCTGGCCGCTCGGCGGGCTCTCGAGCTCGATCCCGAGAACGTGAGCGCCCTGGCCGCGCTGGTGAAGGCCCTCGACGGAGCCGGCCGGTCGAGCGACGCGATGGACGCGTTCGATACGTTGGCCGCGCTCGAGCCGGAGATCCTCGAAGAAGAATCGGTGGCGCGGCCCGAAGCGGTGCTGGACCCGGCCGCCCTGGCCCCCGACGGCGAGCCCGAGGATGAGCCGGTGCTCGATGTCGCGGCCCTCGCGCCGGATTCGGAAGGCGAACTCGACGACGAGCCCGTGCTGGATGTCGCGGCCCTCGCGCCGGATTCGGAAGGCGAACTCGACGACGAGCCCGTGC
>JBBDSM010000063.1:0-143 GCA_040904945.1 Gemmatimonadota bacterium | reverse complement strand
TGGATGTCGCGGCCCTCGCGCCGGAGCCGGAAGACGAGGAGGAGGAAGACGACTTCGTGCTCGACGTGACGGCTCTCGCGCCGGAACCGGAAGACGAGCCCGCGGAGGACGAGTTCGTCCTGGACGTGACGTCTCTCGCGCCG
>JBBDSM010000062.1:28577-43568 GCA_040904945.1 Gemmatimonadota bacterium | reverse complement strand
GAAGGGATTCAGCGGATCCGACTCCGGAAACCGGAAACGAGCGCCGGAACCGGGCACAAAATGCAGCCTGTTCGCGGTGTGGTGTCTGTGCAACGGCACGTCCTGTGCCGGTCACCGCAATTAGTGCTGCGATTCGTGAGTGAGCCGTCCGCTCTCGCAACCCCCCAAAACCTCATATGCCTCAACGGATCTCGCCCGTTTTCGGCCACCGGGGCACACCCGTTGCCCCCTCTGCCTGCCACGTGGCGCGGCGTCACCGAGACCCGCGGTCTTTCACTTCACGCATGCGGCCCCAGCGGCCGAGGAGCACACGATGCAGGCAATGTTCGCGCGGTTCTGGAGCGATGACTCCGGACAGGGGCTCACCGAGTACGCACTGATTCTAGCGCTGGTCTCGATCGGGCTCATCGCGGTTCTGGTGGTCTTCCGGGATGCCATCGGCGGCATCTTCGACCGGGTCGCTCAGGTTCTCACGGGCGCTCCTTCAGAGGGCTTCACCCCGGGCGGTTGACCCGGATGTCTGGCCTTCGGTTGAACGCCCTCGGGCGTCGGGCGATACCCGGTTCGAACCGGGTATCGTCCGGCGCGCGGGGCGGGCCGGGGCTCACCTCCCCCCCATCCCACCACGAGTCGATCCGATGCTTTCCATCTCGGCCCACTTCTCCGAACTGCTGCCGGCGACCTTGATCGCCGTCCTCGGCCTGGCCGTGTGGTTCGACGTGCGCGAGCAGCGGATCCCCAACGTGGTGACGGCCGGTGGCTTCCTCTCCTTCCTGACCGTCCGCGCGATGGTGGGACCCGAGGCGTTCCTCGCCGGGCTGGCAGGCGGTGTCGCTGGCCTGGTTCTCGGAATCGCGCTGTTTGCGGCCGGTGCCATGGGCGCGGGCGACGGAAAGCTCTTGGCGGCCGTCGGGGCCGCGCTCGGCCTCGAGATCTTTCTTCTGTGTCTTCCGCTCATCGGCGCGTTCGGGGGACTCCTCGCGCTGATCGAGGCAGGACGCCGCGGATCCTTGATCGCTACGCTGCTGCGCTTCCGGCTGCTCCTCTTCTATGTGGTGACCTTCGGCCGCCTCGGCGCGCGCAGGACGCTCTCCATGCCCGGCGCGGTATCGGTGCCGTACGGTGTCGCGGTCGCCGCTGGCGCGGCCACCGCGTGGCTCGGATGGGGGCTCGGCCTATGAGCGCCCGCACCCGCTCCCGCACGCTCCGTCTGTGGCAGTCACAAAGCGGCCAGGCGCTCACCGAGTTCGCGCTCGTCGTCCCGGTGCTCCTGCTGATGATCCTGGGGCTTGCGGAGTTCTCGCGCGCCTGGAACACCAAGCAGGTCCTGACCGACGCCGCCCGCGAGGCCCTCCGGAGCTCCGTCGTCGCAAACCCCGACTTCACCTACGCGTCCATGCGGTCGTTGGTGGACCAGGCCCTGGTGCGTGCCGCGCTCGATCCGGCCAAGGCCGACGTCGCGGTGGACGGCTGGAAGGCCGGCACGGGCACCCCGGCCCGCATCCGTATCGACTACCTGTACGAGTTCGGCTTCCTGGGTCCCTTCGTGGGATGGGCCACCGGCGGCCGGAGCCTCGCACTCACTACCTCCTTCGTCATGCGCAACGAGTGATCGGAAGACCCCTATGAACAGCTCAAGAACATGGTGGATGCTCTTCGGGGCGGCCGTCTCCGGGCTACTGGCCGGTTACGTCGCGCTGGTCTACGTGAGTGACGAGCCGGCGCCTCTTCAGGCGGCGACTCCGTCACGGACCATCGTGGTTGCCGCCCGGGACCTCCCGGCAGGGACCATCGTCAGCAGAGAGGACGTGGAGGCCGTGGCATGGCCCGGCTCGGCGGTGCCCGAGGGAATCGCCCAACAGGCCGGAGACGTCGTCGGCATGGGTCTGATCATGGAAGTCCGCAAGAGCGAGCCGATGCTGGCCTGGAAGATGGCCGACCGGGAGGCCGGTGGCGGGCTCCCGATCACGATCCCCGAGGGGATGCGGGCCGTCTCCGTCGAGGTCGACGAGGTGGTGGGCGTAGCGGGCTTCGTGCTCCCCGGGACCCGGGTCGACGTCCTCGCGACGGTCATGCCGGGCAACGATCGGGCGCAGACGACCACGCGGATCATTCTACAGAACGTGCGCGCGCTCGCTGCAGACCAGCGGTATCAGCAGGAGATCCAGGGCGAGCCGCAGTACGTGACGGTGGTAACGCTTCTGGTGACGCCGGAGCAGTCGGAGGCGCTCACGCTGGCCGCGACGGAGGGCCGTATCCAGCTGGCCCTTCGAAACACGCTGGACGCCGACGAGGTCGAGACCTCGGGACGGAGGATCACTTCGCTCCTGACGGTTCAGTCGGGCGCGTCCCGCCCCGCCTCGACCGCTCGGCCCGTCGCTCCGGTCAACCCGGAGCGCGTGATCGAGAGCTACGAAGGTGGTCAGAGAACCTTGCTGCGATTCGGAACTGGAGGCGGTCGATGAAGGACTCGTGGAAGCGCGGCGCGAGCCGCCTGTCGGTGATTCTGGTGGCGACCATCCTGGGTACGACCCATCCGACCTCGGCGCAACAGTTCATCACCGAGCCGGAGGGCTCCGTGAGCCTGGCTCGGGGAACCTCGGCCGTGCTCGTGAGTCCGGTCCAGTTCAACCGGATCTCCATGGCGGACCCGGAGATCGCCGAAGCCGTGGTGATGTCGCCGACCGAGGTCCTCATCAACGGCCGCAACCTGGGAAGCACGACGTTCGTGGTCTGGGACGAGGCGGGAGTCCGGCGGATCTACGGCGTGGAAGTCACCGCCGACGCGGGCGCCCTCGGGCGGTCCTTCGCCACGCTCTTCCCGAACGAGACCATCGAGGTCCAGGCGCGGGGTAACACCCTGATCCTTTCCGGGCCCGTCAGTTCGGCCTTCGTGGCCCGGCGCGCGCTCGAGCTGGCGGAAGGCACGGGGGCCGTGCTGATCAACAACCTGCAGACCCCTGCGCCCAGCCAGATCATGCTCCATGTGCAGTTCGCCGAGGTCAGCCGGACCGCATTGGCCGGCATGGGCAACCAGGTCGTGGACGTTCTCAACCCGCACGAGACCCACGAGAGCGGTGACTGGCGGGGACAGACGGACTCGGACGGGTCCATCGAGCTCTCGCTCATCAACAGCAACGCGCACCTCCGGACGATCCTGAAGGCGTTCCGCGAGAGCGGGGACTTCAAGAGCCTGGCCGAGCCGACGCTGCTCGCTCTCGACGGCGAAACGGCGTCGTTCCTGGCCGGTGGCGAGTTCCCGTTCCCGACCGTGCAGGGCGCGCAGAACAGCAACGCGGTGAGCATCGAGTGGAGGGAGTTCGGGGTGCGCCTCGACTTCACGCCCTCGGTCACGAACATCGGAAACATCCGGCTCGACATCGCGCCGGAGGTGTCGTCCCTCGACTTCGCGAGCGGCCTCACCATCTCCGGCTTCCAGATGCCGACCATCCTGTCGCGGCGCACGGAGACCCAGGTGGAGCTCCGCGAGGGACAGCACCTGGTGATCGCGGGCCTGCTCGACCGGTCGATCCAGGAGAGCATCCGGAAGATTCCGCTCCTCGGCGACATCCCCATCCTCGGTTCGCTGTTCAGGTCGACGGACGACCGCCAGCAGGTCACCGAGCTCCTGGTGATCGTCTCGCCGCGGATCGTGGAGCCGGTGGACACGCGCCCGGCGTTGCCGACCGGAGCTCCCGAGGACTGGGACTGGGATGACCGTCTGGTTCCCGCCGACACGACGGGGACCGGGCCCGGGCGCTGAGCACGGATCCTGAACACGGAGACCGAGATCATGAGCGATTCGATGCAGAACGAGCGGAAGACCCTGTGGCGCCGGTGGCGGTCGGACCAGCGCGGCTCGGTATCGGTCATCGTGGCGCTCTCCATGTCCGCGCTGTTGGCTCTCCTGGCCCTCGGGATCGACCTGGGCGCCCTGTTCGACGCCCGATCCGAGGCCCAGCGCGCGGCCGACGCGGCCGCCCTGGCCGGGGCCAGCGCGTTCCTCGACTTCCAGCAAGCCCAGGCGCATCAGGCCGCGGTGAGCCGAGCCACCGAGTTCGCGACTGGCAACGAGATCCGTAGCGAGCCGATCGCTGTGGAAGACGTGAGCGTCGCGGTCGATGTCGGCGCCTCGACGGTTCGCGCCCGGGTGCGGCGGAACGGCGTTCCCACGTGGTTCGCGCGGCTCGTCGGGATCGACTCGGTGGACATCGGGGCCGAGGCCACCGCGTGGGCCGGGAGCGCGGGCGCCGCGCAATGCGTGAAGCCGTTCGCGGTCCCCGACATGTGGGAGGAGCGCTCCGACGATCTGAACGGAAACCGCCTCTGGGACGACGGCGAGCGCTGGAGCTACGACCCGGGAAGCGGCGACCGCTACGCGGGCCACAGCGGAGGTGGAGGCGGCGTCGATGAGACCGGTTACGGAAGCGGTTGGCGCGATGGACGCGTGGACGCCGACGGGAACCGGTTCGACGGGGACTATGGACGGCGCATCACCATCAAGGTGACCAACCCGCGCGACGCCTTCGTCCCCTCGTTCTTCCTGCCCTGGGTACTCCCGGGCGACGACGGACAGGCCAGTTGCGGTGTCGGGGGACCGGGTGGCGGTAATGGTGGCGGTGGCAACGGCAACGGTGGTGGCGATGGCGGGTCCGGCGGTAGCGAGCCCGACGGGGACGGCGACGCGACGGAGCCGCCCGGCGAAGGGAATGGAGGCGGCCTGGGTTGGCTCAAGTGGTGGGAGAAGCGTGAGGACCTGGGCGTTCCGAGTGGCGGTGGGGGTGGGAACGGCGGCGGTGCCGGCGGTGCGGGCGGGGGCGGAACCTCGGGAGGAACGGGAGGTGGGGTGCGTCGGGTGGACGGACCCCGCGGCGCGGCTGCCTACCGACGAAACATCTGTTCCTGCAACCGCTCCGTGATCGACCTGGACAGCGAGTACCTGATCGAGCCCGGGAACATGGTCGGACCCACGCACCAGGGCGTGAACACCCTGATCGCCCAGGATCCGGACGCGTATTGGGACGACCGCACCGGCACCGTCGTGAGCGAATACGGCATGGACAGCCCGCGGGTGGTCACCGTCGGCCTGTTCAATCCCGGCGAGATCACGAGGCCGGGTCGCCAGTACATCCGCTTCAACAACTTCGCCCGGGTCTTCATCGAGGAGCAGGAGTCTCGTCAGGACCCGGTCACGGGGCGCTTCCTCTACTACGTGCGCGGCGCGGGATTGGCCGGCCGGGCCGGTGAGACGACCGGCTCCCTCGTGCGCGTCCTGCAACTCATCAAGTGAGCAACGACATGAACGGCTTCGAACACGACGGATCGCGGCAGCACGGTGCGCCCCAGCAGCTGGGGGCCGTCCTCGTGTCGTCCGACGAGCGGCTCCGCGACACCGTGTTCCGATGCATCCAGGAGCTCGGGCTACCCCTTCAGGTCGGGCTCGAGATCACGGCGCCCGATCGGCCGCTCCACCCGGAGCACGTCGAGCGGCTACGCGCGAGCGACCCACACCTGGTGCTGCTCGACATGGCCGGCGATCCCGAAGGCTCGATCCGGGCCGCCGCGGCCATCGCCTCGGGTAGCCCTCGCGCCGCCATCGTGGGCGTGGGACCGGAGCTGGAGTCGTCGCGGCTCCTGGACGCCATGCGAGCAGGCCTGGTGGAATATTTGCCGCAGCCCGTAGACGTCGCGCAGATGGCCGATGCGCTTTCCCGGGTCATGCGGAAGCGTGGTTGGGGAGACGTAGGCGACGGGAATCGCCTCGGGAAGCTTCTCGCCTTCTTCTCGCCGAAGGGTGGGTCCGGATCGACGTCCGTGGTCACGAATGTGGGCATCGAGATCCACCGCATGACGGGCCGGAAGACGCTCCTGGTGGATCTGGACCTCGAGCTCGGCGAGATCGCGTCGCTCCTCGGGGTTCGGCCGCGGTTCCACTTCGTGGATCTCGTCCGGAACTTCCACCGCATGGATGCGGACCTCCTGGCCTCGTACATCGAGAGCCACGAGTCCGGGGTCCAGGTACTGTCGGCTCCGTTCGAGCCCGAGATGGCCGAGGCGGTGACCGGTGAGCAGATCGGCCGGATTCTGGCTTTTCTCCGCAAGCACTACGACTACGTCCTGGTCGATACGTCCAAGTCGCTCGCGCCCCCGGCGCTCGCGGCGCTGCAGGCGGCCGACCCCATCGTCCTGGTGACGAACATGGACGTTCCGTCGCTCCGTAACATGAAGCGGTGCCTGCCGATCCTGGACAAGGTGACCGGCGGCGACGCCGAACGACTTCGCCTCGTCGTGAACCGCTACAACCCCAAGAGCCTGGTTCGCCTCGAGGATCTCGAGGAGACCCTGGGCCTCGAGGTCTTCCACACGCTCACGAACGACTACGAGACCGTCATCCAGGCGAGCAGCACCGGCCGCCCGCTGGTGCTCGAGGGCGGCTCGCGGTACGCGGAGGAGCTGGGCGAGCTCGCGCGTAGCATCGCCTACGGACCCGATAGCGGGACGGCGAGCAAGCCGTCCTTCGTGAAGCGCCTGTTCGGTGGGCTCCGTTCCTCGTCCGGGACGCGGACCGCGGTACCGCTCGGGTCCGCACCCGTGGAGGCCGCGAACCATGGATGAGCAGAAGGGAGGGACTCACGTGGACGGCCGGGATCCAGGCTACCGTGAAGGGTGGGGTATCGGATCCGCGGCCGGCACCAACGGCCCCCGTGCCACCTCCGCCGAGACCGAGCGCGCCGATCTCCTCCGGATCAAGGGGCACATCCACCGCCGCCTTCTCGAACGGCTGAACCTGTCGAATCTCGACCGGCTCGACCGGGACGCGGTCATGGAAACGATCCGGACGCTCGTCCGGGAACTCCTCGCCCAGGAATCGATTCCGCTGAACGTGGAAGAGCGGGACGACCTCATCCGTCAGGTGCTGGACGAGATCTTCGGGCTCGGCCCGCTCCAGCCGCTCATGGACGACCCCACCATCGCGGACATCCTGGTCAACACGTCGGGGACGATCTACGTGGAGCGGAACGGCCGTCTCGAGCAGACCGATGTCCGCTTCCACGACGATCGGCATCTCCTGCAGGTGATCGACCGGATCGTGTCTTCGGTCGGCCGCCGCATCGACGACGCCTCTCCCATGGTGGACGCGCGCCTGCCGGACGGATCGCGCGTGAATGCGATCATTCCTCCGCTCGCCATCGACGGGCCCCATCTGTCCATCCGGAAGTTCAACGACGACGCGTTGAGCGCCGACGACATGGTGCGGACCGGTTCTTTGAGCGACTCCATGCTCCGGTTCCTCGAGGGCGTGGTCAAGGGCCGCTTGAACGTGCTGATCTCCGGGGGGACGGGCGCAGGAAAGACGACGCTCCTGAACATGCTCTCGGGCTTCATCCCCACGACCGAGCGCATCGTGACGGTCGAGGACTCCGCGGAGCTTCGGCTTCGGCAGCCCCACGTGGTCCGTCTGGAGACGCGACCGTCCAACGTCGAAGGCACGGGTGCGGTCCCGCCGCGCATGCTCGTGGTGAACGCGCTTCGGATGCGACCGGACCGGATCATCGTCGGAGAGGTCCGGGCCGCCGAGGCCGTGGACATGCTGCAGGCCATGAACACCGGCCACGACGGTTCCATGACCACGCTGCACGCCAACACGCCCCGGGACGCTCTCAGCCGTCTCGAGACGATGATCGCGATGGCCGACCTGAACCTGCCCGACCGCGCCGCGCGCTCCCAGATCTCGAGCGCAATCGACATCGTCGTGCAGGCCAGCCGCCTCTCGGACGGGACCCGCAAGGTCGTGCGGATCTCGGAGCTCGTCGGCATGGAGGGGGACGTCATCACCATGCAGGACATCTTCACCTACGAGCAGACCGGTGTGGATCAGGACGGCAAGGTGCTCGGACGCATGGCGCCGACTGGCATCCGCCCGCGTTGCATGGAGCGCCTCGAAGCGACCGGCTTCTCCATGTCGTCGGACTCCTTCTCCGATACCGCGGGGCGCATGTCCGCCACGCGCACCGCCTGAGGAGCGTCGACGATGCCACGCCCAGAACCCTGGATGCTCGCTCTCCTGGCCGCCTTCAGCGCCGCGCTCGCCGTGTTCGTGCTGTTCCAGGCCTTCCTGGCGCTTCGCGAGTGGCGCATACGTCGGGAAGCGCTGGCGTCTCTGGGCCGCGCCGACCGTGTGCGGAAGGACCCGCATGCCACCGCTTCCGTCGTTCGGAAGGGCGTCGATGTGGAAGACGACGTGCTCGGGGCGCTGGGCGATCGCATCCCGCAGCTATGGGATCTGCACCACGCGCTGGGTCAGTCCGGCCTCGGCTGGACGATCGGGGGTTTCGCGACCCGGACCCTCGGCGGTGCCGCCGTGGGAGCGTTGATCGGCCTCGTCCTGTCCGGTCCCTGGCTGGCGATGGCGCTCGCTCTGTTCGGCGGCATGGCCCCCTATATGCTCGTCCGCTGGAAGCGAACGCGGCGGATCCAGTCGCTGGAGAGCCAGCTCCCTGACGCGATCGACCTCCTGGCACGGGCCGTGCGCGCGGGGCATCCGCTCTCGGAGGGTTTACGCATGGCCGCGGAGGAGGCCCAGGACCCGTTGGCGTCCGAGTTCCGGATCACCTTCGACGAGCAGAAGTTCGGCCTGCCGTTCGAGGAGGCGATGCTCGGCCTCGGCGACCGTGTCGAGATCGTGGACATGCGGATCCTCATCACGGCGATCCTGGTTCAGCGTGAAGTCGGCGGAAATCTCTCCGAGATCCTCGACCAGATCGCCGAGACCATGCGGGCCCGGTTCACGCTCAAGCGGCAGGTCCGCGTCTATACCGCTCAGGGACGCATGAGCGGCTACACGCTCGCCGCGCTCCCCGTCGTGGTCGGCCTCGTCATCTCGGTCATCAACCCGAGCTACATGACGACGCTCTTCCACGAGCCCCTGGGCCAGGCCCTCCTCGGCGGCGCGGTCCTCCTCCAGGGCATCGGTTTCCTCTGGATCCGTCGCATCGTCGACGTCCGGTATTGAGGTGCTGATCATGCCCTATCTGGTCGCGATCCTGGCAGGCGCGTGCGTGACGCTCCTTCTCTACGGCCTCTACGAGCTGGCTGTGGCACCCACCCGCGCCGTCGCACGCGAGATCGACGAGATCCGCAGCCTGAACCCCAGCCCGTTCGGCGCGGTATCGCGTCGTCGTCGGCAGTCCCGTAAGCAGCAGCTCGGCGATGTGATCCGGAAGCTCGGGGCGCACGTGGAGCGTGGCGGTCTCGATCTGGAAGGGTGGGCTCGGCGGCTGGTGCAGGCCGGGTACTGGAGCCCGGACGCGACGCGGATCTTCTTCGGGGCCAGGGTGGCCGTGGCCGCATCCCTCGCCTTCGCCGGTCTCGGGATCGGCGTCATGCTCGACGCTCGCCTTTTCGCGATGCTCGTTCTGGCGGTCTGGCTGGGCGGATGCGGATGGGTTCTTCCGGCGTGGTACGTGCTCCGGAAGCGGAACGCGCGGCGCACGGACATCCACCGCACGCTCGCCGACGCGCTCGACCTCCTGGTGGCGTGCGTGGAAGCAGGCATGGGGCTCAACCAGGCGATGGTGCGCGTGGCCGACGAGATCCGGAATCTGAGCCAGGCGCTGGCCGAGGAGCTCTCCATGGTCAACCTGGAGATCCGGGCCGGAAGCTCCCGCTCCGACGCTCTCCGCAATCTCGGCACGCGGACGGGGATCGAAGACGTCGAAGCTCTGGTGTCCACCCTCATTCAGACCGACCGCTTCGGCACCTCGGTCGGTCGCGCGCTCCGGGTCCAGGCGGGCACGCTGCGCCAGAAGCGCCGCCAGCGCGCCGAGGAAGCCGCGGCGAAGACCACCATCAAGCTGATCTTTCCGCTCGTGCTGTTCGTCTTCCCCGCGCTGTTCGTCGTGATCCTCGGGCCGGCCGTGATCCAGGTGGTTCAGGCCCTGGGGGACATGTGATGCGCCGGGTGAGCGTGATCCAGGCGAGCTCCGGCGTGCGCGTCGCGAGCAAGACCATGGTGGCCGATTCGTGGTGGGGCCGCTTCCGCGGCCTCCTCGGCCGACCGGTGCTCGGGTCGGGGGAGGGGATGCTCCTTCTCGGTTGCGGCTCCATCCACACCGTCGGAATGGACCACCCCATCGACATCGCCTTCCTCGACGCCGACGGGCGCGTCGTGCGTCGCCTCGAGCGCCTCGGGCCCTGGCGCGTGGGGCTCGGCGGCCCAACGGCCACGCATGCGCTCGAGCTGCCGGCGGGGCGCCTCGAAGAAACCGGAACCGCGCCGGGCGACCGGCTTAGCTGGAGTTGATGATGGATGTGACCGAACGGACCATCGTGATGCCGCGCCCCGACCCGGCTGTGCCGCCGCTTCCGGAGACGCTGGCCGAAACCGGTCTCTCCGAGGCGTTCGTCTCGGGACTGGTCCTGAAGGCGCTCTATGTGCGCGGCGAGGCGCTCGGGGTGGAGCTGTTCGATCAGCTCGCGCTCCCGATGTCCGTGCTCGACGACGTCATCGAGCAGCTCCAGGAGTGGCGCCTCGTGGAGGTGCACGCGACCCGCGGACCGCGTCGTGGCGAGTGGATGTTCCGTTTGACGACCGCCGGTAGAAAGCGGGCCATGGAGGAGTTGGAGGTGTCCCGGTACGTCGGGCCGGCACCGGTGCCGTTCGACGATTGGGTCCGTTGCGTGGAGTTGCAGGCGCCGAAGCGCGCCCGGTTCTCGGAGTCCGAGCTACGCCGAGCCTTCGAGGGTGTCGTACTCCCGGACGGGATCTTCGACCTCCTCGGGCCGGCCATCAACTCCGGGCGATCCCTCTTCCTCCATGGTGGACCGGGCAACGGAAAGACCCTTCTGGCGGAGCGCATCGCCCGGTTGTTCGGGGACCGATACTACGTGCCCTACGCCGTGCTGGTGGACGGCAGCGTCATGATCGTCCACGACCCGGTGCTGCACGACGCAGAGCCTGCGGCCGCAGGGGCGAACGCGAACGGTGGTCAGGAGGAAGACAGCGCCGACCACACCCGCCGGGAGATCCTTCGGCCCGTATCGAAGTACGACCGGCGGTACGCCGAGGCCCGGAGGCCCGTGGTGGTCACGGGCGGCGAGCTCACGCTCGAGCAGCTCGACCTCCAGTGGGATCCGTCGGGCCGCATGTATCAGGCGCCGCCGCAGCTCAGGGCGGCCGGGGGGGTGCTCGTCGTGGATGACCTGGGCCGCCAGCGGGTCCCGGTTCGCGACCTGCTGAACCGGTGGGTCGTCCCGCTCGAGCACTGCCGTGACTACCTGACGCTCCGGAGCGGCCGGAAGATCGTCGTGCCGTTCGATTGCTTCGTGATCTTCTCCACGAATCTCGAGCCCGGCTCCCTTGTCGACGAGGCGTTCCTCCGCCGGATCCACTACAAGATCCACGTTCCGGACCCGGATCGCGAGGAATACACGAGCATCTTCCGCGCGTGCTGCGAAGAACGGCAGGTGCCCTTCGACGAGGGCGCCGTGGACTTCCTCTACGAACGCTTCTACGCGGACGGGACGGTGATGCCCCGGCGGTGCCATCCGCGGGACGTACTGGAGCACCTGCGTCACCTCGCGGACTACCGCGGCACGCCGACGCGGCTCGACCCCGAGCTGCTCGACCACGCCTGCCGCAGCTACTTCCTGCCGTCCGCCGCGGACGGCTCCTCGACCCCGATCGGAGTCTGATCCGATGAACCACGGCATGCCTGACACGGCCGCCTTCGGCGGGTCGACCGCTGGAGCGGCCTCCGATTCGGAGTACCGGATCCGAGAGTCCGAAGCGCGTCTCGAGCGCAGGATCGCGGGGCTGGAGGCACGGCTCACCCGGGGGCGCTGGCTGGCCCGCTTGGGTGCGTTGAGTCTGGTCGTGAGCATCGCAGCCGCGGTGGTGGTCTTCCGAGCGCTCGCTCCGGGAGACGGGGTCTGGGCCGTAGACAGCGTCTCCACCCGCGAAGTGGTGCTGCGCGACACGGACGGGATCGAGCGCGGCCGCCTGGCGACCGACGAGGACGGACGGGCGCACCTCGCTCTGTCGGACCGCGAAGGTCGGGCGCGTATCCGACTCACCGTGCTCGCCGACGGTTCGCCGGGCGTAACGATCCACGACGGCGAGTCCCGCCCGCGCGCCGTGCTCGGGTACCTGCCCGATGGCACGACCAATCTGGTGTTCGCCGACGCCGAGGGCGTCAGCCGGGCCGTGTTCGGCCTCGAGCCTGACGGATCGACGCAGGCCCACTTCGCCGACCGCTTCGGCACACTGCGGACCCTGATCGGCGTCGGCGCCGACGGGGCTCCGTCGGTCTCGACGTTCCCCACGCCGTGAGGATGAGCATGAACACGACGCATCGGGCCAGACGGCTGGCCCCTCTCCTGATCCTCGTGCTTGGCTCCGTCGCTTGCGGAGATCTGCCCCTCGAGCTGCGGGTGGAGCAGGCCTGGTCGGACGAGGAGTTCGACTTCGGCGCCCCCGACATCATCGCCTTCGAGACGCAACGCGACGGGAATCGTGAGATCTACCTGATGGTCGATGACGGCTCGGACGGAATCAACATCACGAACCATCCCGCTCTGGACGGCGACGCTTCGTGGTCTCCCGACGGCGAGCGGATCGCGTTCGCGTCCACCCGGCACGGCAACACCGAGATCTACCTGATGGATGTGGACGGCTCGAACGTCACGCGCCTCACCGACCACCCCGCCATCGACCGCTTCCCGAGCTGGTCTCCGGACGGCGCGCGCATCGCGTTCTCCTCGACGAGGGACGGGAGCTCCGAGATCTACGTCATGGGGGCCGACGGCTCGTCGCCCGTGCGGCTGACCGACCACGAGGACGACGACTCCGAGCCCCAGTGGCTCGGTCCGGCCACGCTCGCGTTCCTGTCGACCCGCTCCGGGAACGGTGACATCTGGAAGATGAATGTCGACGGGAGCGGGCTGGAGAACCTCACCGACGACCCGTCCTTCGATGGAGCACCGAAGGCGATCGCAGGCTCCGGGGGTTCCGCCAGGATCACCTTCGTGAGCGACCGGGCCGGCGGGAACATGGATCTCTACACGATGAGCGCCGACGGGTCGGACCTCAGACGGATCACGACCCACCCGGCGGACGACTTCGACGCGTCGTGGTCTTCGGACGGAGCCCTGCTCGCCTTCGACACGAACCGGAACGGCAGCTGGGACATCTACGTCGTCGAAGCCGCCGGCACAAACACCGTACGCCTGACCGCCACCGACGCGGACGACGAGCGTCCCGTCTGGCGACCCTGATGGAATCCTGCAGCGTAACCCAAGGAGAAAAGAAGATGTACGAGCGCAATCATATCCCGAGCCGACGCAAGTCGTGGAGCGTCATGCTGGCTCTGGTGGCCACGGTCGCTTCCGGTTGCGACGAGAGCACCGTCGCGCCACCTGTCGAAGAAGAGGTGGTCCTGCCGGGCGCGATCACGGTGACCACCGTGACGTCGGGCTTCATGAAGGACGACGGCTACGAGCTGATGGTGAACGGCGAGAGCGCCGGCGCCATCGGCCCGAACGACGAGATCACGGTTCCCGAGCTCGACCCGTCCACCTACGAGCTCGCGCTGGGCGACGTGGCGAACAACTGCTCGGTGGAGGCCGTCTCCGTAGACGTCAGCGCCGAGCAGACCGCCGAGACGACGCTGAGCGTGGTGTGCGCGCCCGGCGAGGGCACCGCGTACACCATCCAGTTTGGGCGGGAACGGCCGAACCTGGATGACGGAGTGGTTCTCGAGTGTCCGTTCAGCATTTGCGGGGACAACACGGCGTGGGATATCTACGTGCACAACAGCACTCAGACCGAGCCCCATGCCGTCATCCGGCAGAACCAGACGCTCGACCTGGAGATCGCCCACCTTCCGGGCGTCACACTGGACGCGCTCACCGAGGAAGACGTAGCAGGGGCGGTGTTCACCACGGAGCTCGTCGCCGACCCGTTCGACGCCGGGCGGGTGATCCTGATCCGGACGGACGTGGGTGGCGTCTACGCTCTCGGCAACCCGGTCGAGGATGGCACGGCGATGACGCTTTCGTTCGATGCCGTGCTGGTCGCGAATCCGAGTTCCTAGGGATTCCTGCTGGACCAGACGAACGAGCGGCTCCGGGTCGAAAGGCCCGGGGCCGCTCGGCGTTCAGTCCACGATGCGTCGCGCGGCCACCACTGGACGTAACGCGGTCGGAGGGCGCAGTATGTCGATCTGAGCCGTCCGCCCCCCAGGCCGAGGTGATCATCATGCGCCGAGCCCACATCCTCCCCGTCGCGCTCCTTTTGTCGTGCCTCGTTCCGGTGGCGTGCGGTGACGATCCTGCCCCCGACGCGAGCGACTCGCCGAACCCTGCCCACCTGGTACCCGACCCGCTCACCGTGCCGCAGACCGTCTCGCTCCTCGGCGAGGAGCTCTACGCGATGGAGGACAGCACGGGGGCGATCGCCGCGGCGGACTCAGCGCTGGCCGAGGCTCCGGACGACGTCGAGCGGCTGATCGAGGCAGGGAGGGTTCGCCGGAATTTCTGGCACTACCGGCAGGCCATGGCGCTCTACACCCGGGCGGCCGAGCTGGCGCCGGAAGACTGGCGTCCCTACCGGTTCCGCGGCCACCGGCACATCTCCCTCAGGGACTTCGACGAGGCCATCGTCGACCTGGAGCGGGCGCGGGAGCTCGCGCCCCTCAATTGGGACGTGGCGTACCATCTGGGCCTCGCGTATTTCCTGGCTGGACGCTTCGACGATGCTGCGGGTGAGTATCTGCGGTGCCTCGGATTGGCCGACGACGAGGCGGCACGTGCGGCCGCGTCGCCGGACTTCCGCTCGTGCTCGGCCAACGGAGACGACCCCGAGTCCTGGGTGGCCATGACCGAGTGGGCGGTCCGTGGCCTCATGCGCGCGGGGCGGAACGAGGAAGCCCAGCGGCTCCTGGCCGAAGTGCCGAGCGACCTCGATGTCGAGGAGAACATCGCGTACTACCA
>JBBDSM010000062.1:16151-28477 GCA_040904945.1 Gemmatimonadota bacterium | reverse complement strand
TTCGGGCTGAGGGAGGCGCGGCCGGACGCGTCACGCCGGTTTGACGCGGGCGTCCGGGTCTCGTAATTGTCATCCAACCCACTCTTGCATGTCGAGGAATACCGTGAAGGGAATCCATATCGCGCTGGCGCTGGCGCTCCTGCCTGTCGGGATCGCTGCCCAGCAGACCACCCGCACCCAGCCCGTCGAGGGCATGCGGGAGAACACGGGCACATTTCACGCTCTGACCGGGGCTCGCGTCGTCACCGCTCCGGGGCAGGTCCTGGACCGCGCGACCGTCGTCATCCGGGACGGAATCATCCAGGCCGTGGGACAGAACGTCAGCGCCCCGGCCGGAGCCCGGGTGTGGGACCTCAGCGGTCACACGATCTACCCCGGCTTCATCGACGCCCACGCCGATCTCGGCCTGGACGCGGTTCCGGAAGGCGGTGATATCGGTCCGACGCACTGGAATCCCCAGGTTCGGGCCTGGTTCAGCACGACCATGAACCTGACCAACGAGTCCGAGCGGCGGAGTTCCCTCCGCTCGCAGGGATTCGGCGTGGCTCTGGCGGTGCCCAAGCAGGGGATCTTCCGGGGAAAGGCATCCGTGGTGAACCTCGGCGACGGCGGGCCTCGCGATCGCGTCCTCCGTCCCGACCTCGTGCAGGCCGTCGGGTTCCAGAGGAGCTTCCAGCTGGGCGGCTCGTACCCGAACTCGCCCATGGGGACCGTCGCGCTCATGGAGCAGACGTTCATGGACGCCGACTGGTACGAGCGGGCGTGGGCCGCCTACGAGTCCAGCGGAAGGGCGTTCCTGCCGCCTGAGACCAGCGCGGCACTCGAAGCCCTCGAACCCGTGATCGGGGGGCAGCAGCCGGCCCTGTTCGAGACCGCAACCGAGGAGGAGTACCTTCGGGCCCATCGGATCGCCGGCGAGTTCGGCGTGACACCGTGGTTCCGGGGGAGCGGTCAGGAGTATCGCATCATCGACGTCCTCCAGGGCCGGACCGATCCGTTGATCGTCCCGCTCGACTTCCCGGATGCGCCGGACGTCGACGACCCGGAGGCGGCCCTCAACGCCTCGCTGGCCGAGCTTCGTCACTGGTACCTCGCTCCCACGAGTCCGGGAGCGCTGGCGCAGGCCGGAGTCCCGTTCGCGATCACGTCGGACGGGCTCGCCTCGCTGAACCAGTTCCTCCCCAACCTCAGAATCGCCGTCGCTCGCGGCCTCAGCCCCACCGACGCCCTGGCGGCGCTCACCGTCACGCCGGCCGCGTGGCTGGGCATCGAGCGGACCCACGGCACCATCGCCCAGGGCAAGGTGGCGAACCTCGTCGTGGCGGACGGGGATCTCTTCACGCAGGACGCCGACGTCGTGGACGTCTGGATCAACGGCCGTGCCTACGACGTGACGAGCACGCCTGTGATCGACGCCCGCGGGACCTGGCGGATCGCGTCCAACGACGACTTCGGCTTCGAGGCCGAGCTCAGGCTGGAGGGGCCGCTCAATCGGCTCGAGGGTCACATCGAGGTCGCGCCGGACGGACCCGGCGGCGGCGTCACGATCCCACTCACCTCCGCCTCCCTGGTTGCCGAGACGGGCCGGACCGAAGTGCGTTTCCCGGGTGACCCGCTGGACTACGAGGGGAGCATCCTCCTGGCCGGATCGGTGGCCGGCGACGACTTCTACGGCTGGAGTAACCTGCCCAACGGAGCCAACCCCGCGTTCAGCGGCTCCAGGATCCAGGAGTACACGGGCGAGGTGCGCGGCACCGTGGCGATGAACGTCCCGGAGCTGGACCTCCCGTTCATCCGTCCGATGATGGAGTACGGACGCCCCTCCATCCCGGATCAGCCGGCGGCCGTGCTGGTGCGGAACGCCACTGTGTGGACACAGGGGCCGGACGGGCGCATGGAGAATGCCGACCTCCTCATCAGGGCAGGGCAGGTGGCCGAGGTCGGGGAGAACCTGACCGCCCCGTCGGGGGCGGTTGTGATCGACGGCACGGGCAAGCACGTGACGCCGGGCCTCATCGACCCACACATCCACTCGGGAACGAGCGGGGTCAACGAGAGCGGCTTCGCCATCGTCCCCGAGGTGCAGATGGGCGACGTGGTCACCCACAACAACATCTGGATGTACCGCCAGCTCGCCGGGGGCCTCACCACCGCCCACATCAAGCACGGCTCGGCGAACCCCATCGGCGGCGAGAACGTCTTCGTGAAAATGCGTTGGGGGAGCCTGCCGGAGGACCTGAAGCTCGAAGGCGCCCCGCGCACCGTGAAGTTCGCGCTGGGTGAGAACCCGAAGCGACGCTCCGAGCGCTATCCGGATACGCGGATGGGCGTGCAGGAGATCGTGCGGGACCACTTCCTCGCGGCCCGCGACTACGAGGCCGAATGGGAGCGCTGGGAGACCACCGGCGAAGGCATCCCACCGCGCCGGGACCTCCGCATGGAGGCGATTCTCGACATCCTCGATCAAGAGTTGCTGATCTCGTCGCACGGGTACCGGCAGGACGAGTTCCTGGCGCTGATCCGTCTGGCCGAAGAGTTCGGCTTCCGGGTGCAGGCGCTGCAGCACGGAGTTGAGGCCTACAAGATCGCGCCCGAGCTGGCGGAGGCGGGTGTCGCCGCCATCGTCTGGAGCGACTGGGGGTCGTTCAAGCTGGAGGCGTACGACGCGACGATCTACAACGCGCGGATCTTGATGGAGGCGGGCGTGGTCACCTCCCTCCACTCGGACAACTCCGAGATCGCGAGCCGTATGAACTGGGAGGCTGGTAAGCTGCTCAGAACGGGTCTCACCGAGGAACAGGCGCTGTCCCTGGTCACGAACCAGGCGGCGCAGGCCGTGGCCATCGACGACCAGGTCGGCTCACTCGAGGCGGGGAAGGACGGTGACTTCGTCGTCTGGAGCGGGAATCCGCTCTCGCAGTTCACCCGGGCCGAGCAGACGTGGGTGGACGGCCGGCGCTACTTCTCGCTGGAGGAAGACGCGGAGCTACGGGCGCAGATCAATGATGAGCGGGCGCGATTGATCCAGGCGATTCTCGCCTCGAACGGGGGGACGGACCGATGAGGGTGATGTCGATGAGTGTGAGGATCTGGGCGACCGTAGCGGCCCTGGTCCTGGGTGGAGCGGCCGTGGCCGAAGCGCAGGTACGGATGACCGTCCCGGCGCAGTCGGAGCCAATCGCCCTCCGGGGCGCCACCATCCATACGGTGTCCGACGGCGTGATCGAGAACGGAACCATCGTGTTCGAGAACGGGGTCATCACCGCGCTCGGGGCCGACGTTCAGGTCCCCGCCGGGGCTCGCGTCGTCGACGTAGCCGGCAAGCACCTCTACCCGGGGCTCATCGACGCGTACACCACGGTCGGCATCTCGGAGATCGGCGCGGTGGGCGTCTCCAGCGACGTGAACGAGCTCGGTGACTTCAACCCGAACGTGCGGGCCGAGGTCGCCGTCAACGCGGAGAGCCGCCACATCGGCACCACCCGCACCGCGGGGGTCCTCGTGGCGTTGAGCACGCCGGGGGGCGGGCTGGTGTCCGGCATGTCTTCCGCGCTCAACCTCGAGGGGTGGACCTGGGAAGAGATGTCGCTCGACGGGACCGCGGCGCTCAACGTGAACTGGCCCGATCCCCTGGAGACCGACGACGACGAGCCGTCGTACGTGTCGCAGGTCGAGCGTCTACGGGACTTCTTCGCGGATGCCCGGGCCTACCGGGATGCCGTAGAAGCAGGGGAGACCGTACGCACGGACTCCCGCTACGAGGCGATGATCCCCGCGTTCGATCGCGCGATCCCGGTGGTCATCGCGGCAGACGGCGTGGCGCAGATGAACGACGCCATCACCTGGGGCCTCGAGGAAGATCTCCGAATCGTCATCCGAGGCGGACAGGACGCGATCCACGTGGCCGACCGGCTGGTGGCCCACGACATTCCGGTGATCCTCACGTCGACCATGGCCGCGCCCGGACGCGACTGGGAGGGCTACGACCACGAGTACACGGCGGCGGCCCGTCTCCACGAAGCCGGCGTCCGATTTGCGATCTCGGGGGGTTCGAGCGCGCCCTACTCCAACCGGTTGCCCTGGGAAGCGGGCGTGGCGGTAGCGTTCGGTCTGCCCGAGGATGAAGCGATCCGGGCGGTGACGCTGAACGCCGCAGAGGTCATGGGTATCGACGACCGGGTCGGATCGCTGGCCGTCGGTAAGGACGCCACGCTGATCATCACGACCGGTAACCCGCTCGACACGACGACCGACATCGAGCAGGCGTACATCCAGGGGCGCGAGCTGAACATGCTGGACATCCACCGCTTCTTTTTCGAGAAGTACATGGAGAAGGTCCGCATGTTCAGGCGGTTGGCGTTGTAGGGGCGAGTCGCCGGGCAGGGGGAGCATTGCCCGGAAGTGCGTTCGGGGCCACTTTTTGACGCTGTCCCCCGCCGAGCGCGGGCGGCTCGAAACCGTCCGAGGCCGGCACTCCGCTCCTCCAGCCCGATGACCGTGTCGACGCCTCAAGACCACCTCGCAGTCGCGCCCGAGCTCAGCCGGGACGACATTCTGTCCGACTACCGCACCGCCTACCTCAGCCGCCAGATGAGCATCGTGGCGCGGCGAGAGGTGCATGCGGGTCGGGCAAAGTTCGGGATCTTCGGAGACGGCAAGGAGGTCGCGCAGGTCGCGATGGCTCGGTCGTTCCAAGCGGGGGACTGGCGGGCCGGGTACTACCGGGACCAGACGCTGATGATGGCGCTGGGTCTCCTCACCCCGCAGGAGTACTTCGCTCAGCTCTATGCTCATGCCGACATCCACGCGGACCCGGCGAGCGGCGGGCGCTCCATGGGTGGGCACTTCGGGACCCGGCTCCTGGACGAGCAGGGGCGTTGGACGAGCCACCTCGCCCGTCCGAACTCGTCGGCCGACGTGTCGCCGACCGGGGAACAGATGCCGAGGCTCGTCGGTCTCGGGTACGCCTCGCGCCTGTACCGCGAGCTCGAGGAACTCCATCACCTCACGGAGTTCTCGGACAAGGGGAACGAGATCGTGTTCGGCACGATCGGGAACGCGAGCTGCGCCGAGGGACTCTTCTGGGAGTCGCTGAACGCCATCGGCGTACTCCAGGCCCCGGTCATCGTCTCCATCTGGGACGACGGCTACGGGATCTCCGTGCCGGCCGAGCTCCAGGTCCTCGGAGGTAACCTCACCGAGCTCCTGCAGGGCTTCCGGCGTCGCGATGACCTTCCCACCGGCTTCCACCTGCACACCGTGCGGGGGTGGGACTACACAGCGCTCCTTTCGGTGTACCGGCGTGCCGCGGACAACACCCGGAACGGACGGATTCCGGCCATCGTGCACGTCGTCGAGATGACCCAGCCGCAGGGACACTCCACGTCCGGCAGCCACGAGCGGTACAAGCCGCAGGAGCGGCTGGACTGGGAGACCGAGTACGATCCGCTGACGAAGATGCGCGCCTGGATGATCGCCGAGGGGATCGCCGAGGAGTCGGATCTCGCCGTCATCGAATCGGAGCTGGACAAGAAGGTCTTCGGGTACCGGGACGAGGCCTGGGATGCCTTCCGGAGGGAGCCCTGCGCCGAGGCGGAGGAGCTCGCCAGCCTCATCGACGAGGCCGCGGGGCACTCGAATCGCGGTGAGGATCTCGCTTCCATCGCGAGCAAGCTGCGCGCCATGGAGGCCCCCTTCCGTAAGCAGCTCGTGGAGGCGTGCCGGTCCGCGCTCATGGTCGTCCGGACCGAGCAGAATCCTGTTTCAGCCCGGCTCGCGGCCTGGAACCGCAATGCGCTCCAGGAGGGAAGGGCCGTCTTCGCGCGGTACCTGACCAGCGAGTCGGACGAGTCGCCGCTCAACGTTGCTTCGGTCCCGCCGGTCTACGGTGACGACCCCGAGGAGCTTCGTGGCTTCGAGATCCTGAACAAGGCGTTCGACGCGATTCTGGCCCGCGACCCGCGCGTGCTGTTCTTCGGTGAAGACGTCGGCAAGCTCGGCGGCGTGAACGCCAGCCTGACCGGACTGCAGGAGAAGTACGGGGTGCACAGGGTCGGTGATACCGGCATCCGTGAAGCGACGATCGCGGGGCAGGCCGTGGGTCTCGCGGTGCGGGGGCTCCGTCCCATCGCCGAGATCCAGTACCTCGACTACATCCTCTACGCGATCCAGGTGCTGTCGGACGATCTCGCCATGATGCAGTGGCGGTCTGCCGGCGGTCAGAAGGCACCGGCCATCATCCGCACCAGGGGTCACCGGCTCGAGGGTATCTGGCATTCGGGGTCACCGATGGCCGCGCTCGTCGCCTTGCTTCGCGGCATGCACATCGTGGTACCCCGCGATTTCACGCGCGCGGCCGGCTTCTACAACACGCTGCTGCAGGGAGACGACCCCGCGCTGGTGATCGAAGTACTGAACGGGTATCGGCTGAGGGAGCCCGTGCCGGAGAACCTGACCGAGATGACGATTCCGCTCGGTCAGCCGGAAATCCTGCGCTCGGGTGGCGACGTCACGCTGGTGACGTACGGGGCATGCTGCCGCATTGCCGAGTCCGCGGCCGACCTGCTCGCAGAGGCTGGGATCGAGGTCGAGATCATCGATGTGCAGACGCTGCTCCCATTCGACCTGGACCACAGCATCGTCGAGTCGGTCAAGAAGACGAGCCGGCTCGTGGTGCTCGACGAGGACGTTCCGGGTGGAGGGTCCGCGTACATCGTCCAGAAGGTGGTCGAGGAGCAGCAGGCGTTCATGTGGCTCGATGCGCCTCCGACGACGATCACGGCGCAGGAGCACCGTCCCGCCTACGGCTCGGACGGAGACTTCTTCAGCAAGCCCGGCGTCGAAGATGTCTTCGAGACGGTCTACGCGCTCATGCACGAGTTCAAGCCGAGCCGGTATCCGCAGATCGGTTGACCCATTCCCCTGCATCCATGGATGATCTCGGACGCCCGGTCGACGTCCTCGTCGTCGACGACGTCGAGGAGAACCTGCTCGAGCTCACGACCTTCCTCGAGCATCCCCGTCGGCGGTTGATCACCGCCAAGGACGGGGAGGGCGCGCTGGCCCGCCTCGCTGAGAACGATTTCGCGGCGGTCGTCCTCGATGTGCATCTACCGGGGCTCAGCGGGTTCGACGTCGCGGAGCGGATGCGCCAGGATCCGCGCACCCAGCACGTCCCGATCCTCTTCGTCACCGCGGTCATGCAACAGCCCCAGGACGTCTTCGTGGGATACGAGGTCGGGGCGGTGGACTACCTGCTGCGCCCCGTCGATCCGCACGTGCTCCGGAGCAAGGTCGCGATCCTGTGCGACCTGTGGGCGCAACGGCGGATCATCGAGGAGAAGAACGATGAGCTGAAACGCCATCTCGCCGAGATCGAGACGCTTCGCGGGTTGATTCCGGTGTGCGCTCGCTGCCACCGCATTCGGGACTCGGACGGGCTCTGGGAGCGTTGCGTCAGCTACATGAGACGGCACACCGAGGCCGAGTTCACGCACACGATCTGCGAGACCTGTGCGGAGGTCCTGTACCCCGACGAGTGAGCGGGGCCCCTGCGTCGGTGGTCCGCCGCGCGCTCAGCGTCCCCTGGCCCGACGACTCTCCAGCACGCGCTCGATGGCCACGAGGTAGGCTGCGGCGCGCAGCGTGACGTCCTCCTTTCGAGCCCGTTCCAGCACGGTGTCCCATGCCGAGCGCATGCGCTGTTCGAGCTCCTCGAAGACCCGCGCCTCGGACCAGGCCGCGCCCTGACGGTTCTGCACCCACTCGAAGTACGACACGGTGACGCCGCCCGCGTTGGCGAGAAGGTCCGGAACGATCCGGACCCCGCGTGACGTGAGTGCTCCATCGGCCTCGCACGTGATCGGGGCGTTGCTCCCCTCGATCACGATCCGCGCGAGGACGGACTCCTGATTGTCGGTGTCGACGGCGCCCTCCAGCGCCGCGAGGACGAGGAGATCGACGTCCAGCCCGATGATCGCGTCGGCGTCGAGCGTCTCGCCCTCCGCGTGGTCCGACAGCGTGATGTGTCCGCCCTCGCGCACATGCGCTTCCACGAGCGCCGGCACGTCGAGACCATCGTCGCGCTTCAGTGTGCCCGCGCTGTTGCTCACCGCGACGACCCGCGCGCCGGCCTCGTGCAGCGCCAGGGCCGCGTGCGTGCCGACGTTGCCGAAGCCCTGGACCGCGACCGTCGCCTCGCCCACGTCGATCCCGGCATCGGCCGCCGCCCACTTCGCGATCAAGGCGACGCCTCGTCCCGTTGCGGCGACCCGCCCCCGCGAGCCCCCGAGGGACAGGGGCTTTCCGGTGACCACGGCCGGCTGATGTCCGCGGCGCGCTTCGTAGGCGTCGACGATGAGGCCCATCTCGCGCGGGCCCGTGCCGACGTCCGGCGCAGGGACGTCCCGGTCCGGTCCCAGCACCGGATCGAGCGCGTCGGCCAATGCCCTTGTGAGACGAGCCAGCTCGGCCTCGGAGTGATCGTTCGGAGCGACGGCGATGCCGCCCTTGCCACCGCCGAATGGGAGGTCGACGAGTGCGCACTTCCAGGTCATGAGCTGCGCCAGGCCGACGAAGTGGTCCCGGTCGACGTCGGGATGGTAGCGCAGACCTCCCTTGAACGGTCCGCGGGAGTCGTCGTGTTGCACCCGCCACGCGCGGTAGGCCGCCAGCGAGCCGTCGTCCCGTGTGAGCGGCAGGGTAGCTTCGATGACCCTTTGCGGCTCCAGCATCAGCTGCCTCGTTCCGTCGTCGAGGTCCAACCGGTCCATGGCCGCGTCGAGGTGGGTGCGGGTGCAGCGGGCAATGAGATCGGACATGGCAGGCGGTCGATCGAGGCACGTGGCGGGAGGCGACCGTGCACTCTAGTGCAGCGGTCTCTTCCTGGTCTACCCGCCGGGTCCCCCCGATGCACGCTCCGCGCAACTTTCGGAGGTTCGATCCGTAGGGATAAGACGTCACCCTCGTTCCTCACCGGAGCTTGCCCATGGGACTCGACTTCCTCGTTCCGATTTTCGGCATCCTGCTCGTGTTGGTGCCTGTCACGGGCCTCACGGCGGTGTTCACCCTGCGCTATGGCGGCAAGCCCTTCATCGAGACACTCGCGCGTGAGCTGCGGGGGGCAGGCACCCTCCCTCATCCCGACTCCACGCGGCAAATCGAGGTGCTCACCGAGCAGGTCGAGCATCTCACGACCGAGGTCGAGCGCCTGCGGGAGGCGCAGACGTTCGATGAGCGGCTGCTGGAGCGGGAGAGCCGGGGCTAGGCCCCAGGAAGTCGGGCGTCAGGCCTCTTCCTCGCGGCGCACGGGAGGCGCGATCTTTGGCGGACCGCCGGGTCTTCGGCGACACACGCCACGATGCCTGCTAGGCCGCGCCCTCCATGCTCCGCACCGTCGTTCTTCTCACGATCTCGAACGTCTTCATGACGTTCGCCTGGTATGGTCACCTCCGATACACGAATCGGGCGCTGTGGCTCGTCGTGCTGGTCAGCTGGGGGATCGCGTTCTTCGAATATTGCTTCCAGGTGCCGGCCAACCGCATCGGCTACCAGGAGGGGCTGTCCGCGGCTCAGCTCAAGACGCTCCAGGAAGTCATCACCCTGGTGGTTTTCGTGGGATTCGCCACCTGGTATCTCCGGGAGCCGATCCGCTGGAACGTAGTGGTGGGCTTCTTGCTCATCGCGGCCGGAGCCGCGTTCGTGTTTGCACCGTGGGTGAAGTCCCCCACCTGAACGCCTGACGGAGGAGTCCCCGTGCCGGAAGCCCAGTTGCATGTCGTGTTCGGAGCCGGGCAGGTGGGTTGGTACCTCGCGAGGGATCTCCTCGCCCACGGTGCTCGCGTGCGGGTCGTCAAGCGATCTCCCGGTGACCTGCCGGACGGGGTCGAGACCATGCTCGGAGACGCGACCGATCCGCAATTCTGCGAGGAAGCCGCCCGCGGGGCGCACGTCGTCTATCACTGCATGAATCCGGAGTACGATACCCGCACGTGGGCCCAGTTCCTTCCGCGCTTCCTCGAAAACCTGATCGGGGCAACCCGCCGGGAGGCTGCTCGCCTCGTCGTGATGGAGAACCTGTACATGGTCGGACGCGGGGGCGACCGGCCCATCGACGAAGAGACCCCCATGAAGCCGGAGAGCCGGAAGGGCGAGATCCGGGCCCGGCTCGCCGAGCAGCTCTTCGAAGCGCACGAGCGCGGGGACGTACGGGCGGTCTCTGGCCGGGCCTCCGACTACTACGGACCGCGAGGCGTGGGAACCCACTTCGGCGGGGGATTCTGGCGGCCGGCCCTCGACGGCAAGCGGGCGGGTTTCCTGCCCGACGCCGATACGCCCCACAGCTACCACTACATTCCCGATGTGGGGCGCGCGCTCTCGGAGTTGGGGCGTGCCGGGGACGACGTCCTCGGGCGGCCCTGGATCCTTCCGTGTGCGCCGGCCGAGCCCACCCGCGCGCTCATCGGCCGTTTCGAGCGCGTCCTGAAGCGGCCCATCGAGCTGCGGGGACTCCCGCGGCCCATGGTGAAGCTGCTCGGCCTCTTCATGCCCATGCTGGGCGAGATCGGGGAGATGCTCCATCAGTGGGACGCGCCGTTCGTCGTGGACGACGGGAGGTTTCGGGAGCGCTTCGGGGTCACGCCCACCGACCCCGATGTGGGCGCGGCGGCCACTGTCGCGTGGGCGCGCGAGGAGTTCGGCCGGGCAGGGTGATCCGCGGCCCGGTGAGCGGATCCAGGTTGGGCTGATCCGCTCCCTGGCATATCTTCCCGGCTTCCGGACACCGTCCGGTCACTTCCGAGACACCCGATACCGGGCAGGCCCATGTCCGAAGTCGAAGACCAGAAACTCTCGAAAGAGCTCGGCCTGTTCGACGTGTTCGCCATCAGCACCGGCGCCATGTTCAGCTCGGGCTTTTTTCTCCTTCCGGGGCTGGCCGCCGCCGAGGCAGGGCCGTCCGTGGTCCTCGCCTACCTCATCGCGGGAATCCTCATGTTGCCGGCCATGCTGAGCATGGCGGAGCTATCGACGGCGATGCCGCGGGCGGGCGGAGCGTATTACTTCCTCGACCGCGCGCTCGGCCCCGTCGTGGGGACGGTCGGCGGGGTGGGGACGTGGATTGCGCTCATCCTGAAGAGCGCCTTCGCGTTGATCGGAATGGGCGCGTATCTGGGGATCTTCTTCGACGTCCCCGCGAAGCAGCTCGCGGTTGCGCTGACGGTCTTGTTCACGGTTGTGAATATCGTGGGCGCGAAGGAAACGGGGCGCCTCCAGCGGTGGCTCGTGGTGATCCTTCTCGCGGTCCTGTTCTTCTTCCTCGCCCAGGGCTTCCTGGAGATCGCGTCGCTCGGGGTCGGCCAGGTGCGGGAGAACCAGTTCTCGCCGTTCATGCCGTTCGGTCTCAACGGGCTCTTTGCGACCGTGGGCCTGGTCTTCGTGTCCTACGCCGGGCTCACGAAGGTCGCCAGCGTCGCCGAAGAGGTTCGGAATCCCGACGTGAACATCCCTCTGGGGATGACGTTGTCGCTCGTCGTCGCGACCGCGGCCTACGTTTTCGGCGTCTTGATCATCGTGGCCGTATTGGAGCCCAATGCGCTCCACGACGACCTCACGCCGGTGGCGACGGCCGCGGAGTCGTTCTTCGACTGGCTGCCGGGGTCCATCGGGGTCATTCTCATCGTGACGGCTGCGATCGCGGCCTTCGCCTCCACGGCGAACGCGGGCATCATGTCGGCGTCGCGGTACCTCTTCGCCATGGGGCGGGACAAGGTCGTGTCGCCGGCGTTCGCACGGATCGGGCGCTTCAAGACGCCGACGCGGGCGGTCTGGGGAACCGGCGCGGTCATGGTGATCATCCTGGTCTCCTTAGACGTGATGTCCGTCGCCAAGCTCGCCAGCGCGTTCCAGCTGCTGATCTTCGCGATGCTGAACCTCGCCGTGATCGTGCTGCGGGAGAGCCGCATCGAGGGGTACGACCCCGGCTATCGCTCGCCGTTCTATCCGTGGATCCAGGGGGCCGGGGCGCTGATCCCGCTCTGGCTCATCACCCAGATGGGCGGTATCACCATTCTGTTCACCTTCGGGCTCATCGGGGCGGCGCTCTGGTGGTACGCGTACTACGCCCGGGAGCACATGGCCCGGGAAGGGGCCGTGCTCCACCTGTTCGAGCGTCTGGGTCGGCAGCGCGACCCGGGGCTCGAGCGGGAGCTGCGGGAGGTTCTGCTCGAGTCCGACCGCGCCGGCCGCGACCCGTTCACCGAGCTGGTCGCGGAGTCGCGCGTCATCGACCTGGAGGAGCCGACGGAGTACGACACCATCGTATGGCGGGT
>JBBDSM010000062.1:12549-16051 GCA_040904945.1 Gemmatimonadota bacterium | reverse complement strand
ACCGAGCAGGACCTGAAGGAGGCCGTGCTGCAGGAAGAGCGCTTCCTGTCGCTCGAGATCGCCACGGAGGGCCCCACGGCCGAGCTGGCCGAGCTCGAGGTCCGGGAGATCGAGCTGGTGGAGGGCGCTCTCATTGCGCTGGTCCACAGGAGCGGTACGGTGGTGATTCCGCGGGGGAGAACGCGTCTGGAGGAGGGTGACCGACTGACCATCGTCGGAGAGCCGAACGCGATCCGCGAGCTACGCCTCCGGTTCACGGGGGACTGACGCCCGGCGTCGATCCGGGGCGGATCTCCCTGCGTTGACCTCGTGGTCTCCCGCCACTAGCCTCCCAGGTTCTTCCGGCGCCCGTACGGCGTCGCACCGTCGTCCTTCACCGCCTCAGCTCCATGCTCAAGGTCGGTATCGTTGGCCTGCCCAACGTGGGTAAGTCTTCTCTGTTCAATGCGCTCACCGCAGCGGGCGCCCCGTCGGAGAACTACCCGTTCTGCACGGTCGACCCGAACATCGGGACGGTCGAGGTTCCCGACACCCGGCTCGACCGAATCCATCGGCTGAGCGGGTCGAAGGCCCGGGTGCCGACGGTCATCCAGTTCGTGGACATCGCGGGTTTGGTGGAGGGCGCGTCCGAGGGTGAGGGGCTGGGGAACAAGTTCCTCGGCAACATCCGGGAGGTCGATGCGGTGGTGCACGTGCTGCGCTGCTTCGACGATCCGGACGTCACCCACGTGCTGGGGGATGTCGACCCCGCTCGGGACCGGGACATCGTGGAGACGGAGCTCGCCCTCGCCGACCTGGATACCGTGGAGCGGCGGCTCGAGCGCGTCGAGAAGAAAGCCAAGTCGGGAGAGAAGGAGGCCATCAAGGAGAAGGCGGTCCTGGAGAAGGCGCTCCACGCGCTGACGGCCGGCCGCCCGCTCCGGTCTCTCCAGCTCGCGGACGACGACAGGCAGATCCTCAAGGGATTCCAGCTGCTCACGGCGAAGCCCGTCCTGTACGTCGCGAACGTGTCCGAAGACGACCTTCCCGAAGGCGAGAACGCGTGGACTGCGGCTCTGCGGAAAGCCGTGGACGAGGGCGCGGGGGGGCGCGAGCAGGTCGTGACCATCTGCAGCGCGATCGAGTCCGAGCTCGCGGAACTGGACGCTGAGGAGCGAGACCTCTTTCTGGCCGATCTGGGGCTGGAGGAGACCGGCCTGAACCGGCTGATCCGGGCCGCATACGATCTGCTCGGGCTGGCCACCTTCTTCACGACCGGCGAGAACGAGAGCCGTGCCTGGACCATCCGGACCGGCAGCACGGCGCCCGAGGCGGCCGGCACGATCCACACGGACTTCGAGCGCGGGTTCATCCGCGCCGAGACCATCCACGTCGACGAGTTCGAGCGGGTCGGCTCGTGGAAGGACGCGCGCGACCAGGGGGTCCTTCGGTCGGAAGGGCGGAGCTACGTCGTGAAAGACGGCGACATCATGCTGTTCCGCTTCAACGTCTGATCGTCACCGCTCCGAGTCGTTGATGTCCTTCGCGCCCGTGTCTTCGAGGATGCCGCGCGCCTTCCCGCTGAGGGCGTCCGACCGCACGGACACGTGGACGGTCCCGTCGCGGAGCGCCCGCCGGTCCACGCCGCGCATCCCTTTCCACCGCCCGATCCCGATCAGGCCTCCCAGCATCACCCCGGCCGCGGCTCCCCCGAGCGCGCCCCGCAGCGCAGCCGTGAACGGATCGGCGGAGAAGGGGCCGTCTCCGGCGGACCACGGGACGAACACCGCGAGGCCACCCATGAGGAGGGCGCCCAGCACGGCCCCGATCTTCGCCCCACGCACGGCGCCCTCCCGGACCCCCGGCTCGTCCACGACCTCGACGTCCTCGACCCCGCCGGACGCGCGGTGCACGCGTACCTCGATGGTGTCGGCCGGCACGCTCGCGCCGAGGAGGGCGCGGACGGCGTCCGTCACTGAGTCGGCGTCATCATAGATTCCGGTGACCACTTTCCACTCCGAGGCTGCCATGAACGTCACCCACGACGAACGTCACGAACGGTTCGTACTCGAGCATGAGGGGACGCTTTCGATGGTCCAATACCGCAAGACCGGGGAGGAGGTCCTGCATCTGGTGCGAACGTGGGTCGCTCCGGAGCACAGGGGTGGCGGCTTCGGCGCCGAGTTGGTGGCCGCGGCCCTCGACCATGCCCGTGCGGAAGGGCTGAAGATCACGTCGTCGTGCTGGTTCGTGGACGCGTTCATCGAGGAGCACCCCGAGTATGAGGACCTCTGGGCCTGACCCGGACCGGAGGCCATCCCCTGTCACCCCCGCGGTCAGCGGGGTAGCGCCGTCCCCGCGATCACGTCGAGGTTGGGCAGCATCACGATCTCGATCCGGCGATTCCGCCGCCGGCCCGCCGCATCGTCGTTCGAGGCGACCGGCTGGAACTCCCCGAAGCCGGCGCCCGACACCCGCTCGGGATCGACCCCCGCCTGGATGAGGAGCCGGACCACCGACAGGGCCCGGGCGCTCGAGAGCTCCCAGTTCGACGGGAAGCGCTCGGTGGAGATCGGCACGTCGTCGGTGTGCCCCTCGACCTGGAACTCCCGGTCGTCGAGCTCGGCGATGACCGATCCGACCTCCTGCAGGGTCCGCCGGCCTTCGGCGCCGATGTTCGCGCTCCCCGAAGCGAAGAGGATGTCCTGGGGGAGCTGGATGACCATGCGGCCTCGGACGATGTTCACCGAGACCTGACCGCCGTCGATGAGTGACTGGAAGCGCCCGATCATGTCTTCGTAGATCCGGTTGCGATCACGGATCTCCTCTTCGATGGCGCGCAGCGTGGCGAGTTGCTCGCGAAGCTGTTCGTACTCGCTTCCCCTCTGGCTCAGGAGCAGCTGGAGCCGCTGGACTTCCGACCGGGTGGTGTTCAGGCCGACCACGGCCTCGGAGCGGAGGGCCTCGAGCGTCCGGACTTCGCGCTCCAGCTGGGCGACGCGTGCCTCCAGTCGGCTTTCCCGCTCGCCGAGGGCGTCGAGCTCACGCTCGAGCTCGGCCTCTCGCTCTTCCTGAGCGGCGACCAGGTCCCGAAGCTCCTCGCCTTCCTCCCGGGCCTCCGCCAGACTGGCCAGCGCGACCTCGTGCGTGCTCTTCTTTACGCACGCCGAGAGGGACGTGAGCAGAGCGAGCGCCAACCAGATGGATCGCCGGGGCATGGTGTTTCCTCCGAGGGATACGATGTGCGAGCAGAAAAGGTATCGGCACAGCCCCGTCGTGTCTTGCTCCGCATCCGGGCCTGGGTGAGCTTGGGAGTGGAGGTCCCCTGAATGCCCCCGATGAGCGAGGACGAGATGACGCCCCGATCCGGAGACGCCGACGACGAGCGGCTCAGACCCGCGCCCGTGAAGCGGTTCGAAGGTCCGAGCCACATGTTCGATCTCGATGAGGTCGCGCGAAAGCTGCGCGCGGAAGACCATCCGTCCCGGCATGGTCACCGCCAGATGACCCTCTTCCAGGGGGG
>JBBDSM010000062.1:0-12449 GCA_040904945.1 Gemmatimonadota bacterium | reverse complement strand
GTGGCCGGCCTCCTCCTGCTTTTGGTGGGAGGAGAGGCACTCGTGCGCGGCGCCGGCGCGCTCGCACTTCGTCTGGGACTATCACCGCTGGCGGTTGGGCTCACGGTCGTGGCATTCGGGACGAGTACGCCCGAGCTCGTCGTGTCGTTGGATGCCGCCTTCGCGGGTGTCCCGGACATCGCGGTCGGGAACGTGATCGGCTCGAACATCGCCAACGTGACGCTCATCCTGGGCATGGGCATGTTGTTCGGCCCGGCTCGGGTGGTAGCGCGCACGGTGCGTGTGGACGCGCCGCTCGTCGTGCTCGTCTCGGTGGTGATGGTGCTGATGCTCGGAGACGGCACCGTATCCCGCATCGAGGGCATCGCCCTCGTGTTGTCGCTCTGCGCGTTCACCGCGATCACGCTGCTTCAGGGGCGGAACGAGCCGGCCGGAGTCAAGCAGGAGTTCGAGGAGGCGGTCGCAGGTCCTCCGGACACGGCGCTCTTCAGCGTTCTGCTCGTGTTGGTCGGGCTCGGCGGATTGGTGCTGGGCGGTCAGCTCTTTCTCAACTCGGCCGTGCAGCTGGCCCGCACCCTCGGCGTAACCGAGGCGGTGATCGGGCTGACCGTCGTGGCGGTGGGCACGAGCCTTCCTGAGCTCATCACCTCCATCGTCGCCGCGCTCCGGGGCCAGGGTGACATCGCCATCGGAAACGTGCTGGGTAGCAACCTGTTCAACGTGCTGGGCATCCTGGGCGTCACGGCGGTGGTGCTCCCGCTCCAGCCCGGCGGGATCACGGGTGCGACGCTCGGCGTGATGGTGGGCTCGGCCGTGGTCGTCGCGGGGATGGCGGTCACGGGACGGCGCATCACCCGGGTCGAGGGCGGGGTGTTGGTCGCGGGCTACGTGGCCTACACCGTGTGGCTCGTGGGCGGCGGCTGAGGGCTGGACGGTATTGCGCCCGATCCGTTGAACGAGTTCTACGTCGTCCGGCCCTGAGGGGAGGCTCGCTCCTCCCGCGGACTCGCACTCCGCGCGCTCAGCAGGACGGCGAACGAGGCGGCGAGCGCGACGGCCGCCGCGGCGTAGACCCACCAGGGTATTTCGGTCGACACGTCGATCCACCCCATGCGGGTGGGCACGATCGCCATCGCGTTGTTCAGGAAGTGCCAGAGCATGGCGGGGTAGATCGACCCCGTGAGCACGACGGTGGTCGCGAGAATCACCCCGAGGTACGCCGTCGGCACGAGGCGGAAGAGCGACACGTGGAAGAGGCCGAATACGGCTCCTGCCACCAGGGTCGCGGCGACGGGGCGCATGCGGGCGCGCAGACCGTGCAGCAGCACACCCCGAAACGCCACCTCTTCGGCGATGGCGGGCAGCACCGCGAGGAACAGGAGAAGCTGCCAGACGGGGATCGTCTCGATGAGCATCGCCTCGCCGAACGCTTCCAGCATGCTCTGGGGGACCGGCAGCAGGTAGGCGTCCACCAGGCCGGCGAGCCCGATGGCGGTGACGTAGCCGGCCGGAGCGCCCAGCGCGACCGCCAGCCAAGCGCGACGGGGCGGAGCCCGGAGGGAGAGCGCCTGCCGGGCGTCGAGCCGGTACCACCGGATCATGAGCCATGTGGCTCCGCTGAAGAGGACGATCAGGTTCACCACGACCTGTCCGCGCACCCCCAGCGCGTCGCCGAACCAGAGGGAAACGGTGAAGAAGAGCGCCCACAGCACCGCGAACCAGCGTGCGACGCGATACGGGAACAGAGCAGGGCCGCCCCGGACGTCGCGCTCGGACAGCATCGCGCCGCCGATCAGGCGCTCCGTCGACAGCCCGCGCTCTGCCAGAACGGTGAGCAGATAGGCCGCGCCCCCGCTCGAGAGCCACGCGAGGGCGAGGAAGAGCCAGTCGCGCTCGCCCACCATCACCTCCCGGACCGCGACGCCCAGCCCCGCGACCGGAACCAGCGCGATGGCCGAGCGGAGCTCCATGCCGGGCAGGGCGGCGGGTGCCGCCAGGGCCACGAAGGCGAGCATGACCGGGAAGAAGGCGATCTGGAAGTCCTTGTATCCGTCGACCCTCCCCGACAGCAGGAGCAGGGCCCCCGCGACAAGCACCGCGAGCGGGACCAGCAGGAGGAGGACGAGGAGCGCGTCGATGGGTGCCACGGAGAGGGCCAGCCCCGCGGGGAGCTCCAACACCCCGATCACCAGATACGTCACGAGGTTTGCGGCGTTGACCGTGACGAGCACGAGCCCGAGTGCGACGATGGCCAGGAGCTTCGCCCGGATGATCTCGGCGCGGGTGAGCCCCGTCGTCAGGAGCGTCTCGAGCGTCCCCCGTTCCTTCTCGCCGCTCAGCGTGTCCACGGCGGCGATCGATCCGCCGGTGAGCAGGAGGAGCAGAACGAACGGCATGAGCAGGAGGCCGAGACGGGCGCCGCCTTCCCGTGCGGGCGTGGCCACGTTCGTGGCTTCGAGCTCGAGCACCCGTCCAGGATCGGCGGGGAAGCCGGCCGCCCGGAACACACTGTCTCGCTCCTGGCGTCCCAGGGCGAGGAGGCGCGCTTCCAGCTCGGTGGCGGCCGCTCGCGAAAGGTCGCTGTCGGCTCGGTATCGGAGGGTCACCCCTGGGCGGTAGGGGCCCTCGGTCTGGACCGTGTCGGCTCCGCTCCATTCGGCCACGATGTGGACCGTCCCGGACGCGAGCGCCGAGTCCGGCGTAGCTGTCCGGGCGCGATCGAAGCGCGCGCCTGGCCGGTCACCGGGCAGGGTGAGCGCTCGCTCCAGCAGCTCGGCGAGGTCCCGGGCCTGGGCGGTATCGCGCACCGCGTACTGGTACTCGCCACGATCGAGCCGCTCGGTCTCGTCCCGCTCGACGGCCCGCAGGACCAGAATCAGCCCCGGGAACAGAATGAGCGGAAGGACGATCGCGATGAGGATCATCCGCGTGTCGCGGGCGAGCAGGCGGAGCTCGTGGCGGAGCAGGGCGCCGAAAGGAGTCACGGAGCGGCGACGTCGGCGCCCGTGAGGTCGGCCAGGAAGATGTCCTCCAGGTAGTGGAGACCGGTCCGCGACCGGTGCTGCTCGAGGGTCCCGACCGACAGGATGTGCCCCCCGTGCATGATGGCGATCCGGTCACACACCTTCTCCGCTTCCGGCATGACGTGCGTGGAGAAGAGGATCGTCTTCCCGGCGTCCCTCAGCTCGGCCACGATCCGCCGCAGCTCGAGGGCGTTCACGACGTCGAGCCCTACGGACGGCTCGTCGAAGATGAGCACCGGGGGGTCGTGCGCGACGGTGCGCGCGAGCGAGACCTTCTGTTTCATTCCGCTCGACAGCGTATCGATTCGGGCGTCGGCGTACGGCCTGATGTCGAACCGGTCCAGGAGCTCATCGACACGGCCGGGGACCCGGTCGGCAGGGTATCCATTCACCCGGGCGAAGAACTCCAGCGTCTCCTTGGCGGTGAGACGCGGATACAGCGCCGTAGAGGCCGAATGGAAGCCGATGCTTCGTCGGACGGACTCGGGCGACCGCACCACGTCGTGGCCGTTCACGGTCGCACGCCCCGCCGAGGGCTGCAGCGTCGTGGCGAGCACACGGAGGGTCGTCGTCTTGCCCGCGCCGTTGGCGCCGAGCAAGCCGAACACCTCGCCCGGCACGCATTCGAAGTCGATGCCGTCGACGGCACGGATCTCCCCGCGGCCCTCGTCCCAGAACCGCTTCACCAGCCCCTCGACCCGGACCCGGCCGTCGTTCGCCGCCGGGGCCGTCATCGGGCGCTCCCGAGCTTGTCGCGCACGAAGCGCCAGGGCCGACCCGAGTAGCTCCCCATCAGGAAGTCTTCGAACCCGAGGATCCAGCGCGAGAAGGTGATGAAAACGAGGATGAGCGCGACGCTGACCGCCGCCGTGACCCCGAGCAGGGGCCAGATGAAGACGCCGTGGATCGCGTCCCGGACGGCCATGGCGATGTTCGCGACGGGGATCATGGCGATAGCGGGTGTGAGGGTGCGGTCCGTCTGCTGTCCCAGGACGAGGGGGACGAGGGCGAGGTAGAACACGGGAGTCACCAGGGCCTGACCGTCCTTGAAGGTGCGGGCGAACGCCGCAAGCGGCATCATCGCGGCGGCGAAGAAGAGTGCCAGGAGGACGGCCCCGAGTGCCATCACCACGATCGCGGTGGGGGCGAGGGACACCACCAGGGCCGGTCCGCCGTCCCCCATGCCCTGCAGCGGCGCGAGGATGGGCCCGAGGGAGATCGACATGGCGGCGACGTTGAGGACGCCCGCCGTGGCGCCGAACGATGCCACGTAGAGGTACTTCGCCGTGACGATGCTGCCCCTGGACGCCCGGGTGGTCATGAGGGTCTCCCAGGTGCCCCGCTCGCGCTCGCCCGCGGTGGTGTCGACGGCCGGAACGAGGCAGCCGAGCGCGACGGCGATGACCAGGAAGAGCGGGATCATGAGACCGAGCAACGTGGTGCCCAGCGCTTCGTCGGTCGACACGTTCCTGCGCGTCACGCGCAACGGCTCGGCGGCCCCGGGAGGGAGCGCGAGCCGTTCCGCCTCGAGGGCCAGCCGGTCGGCGCGAGCCCCGTCCATCACTCGTTCGATCCGTTCGAGCGCCCGCCGGCTCCGGTCCACCGAGCGGTCGTAGCGCACGACCACCCGGGCGTTGTTCTCCAGCGCGTCGCCCCCCGCCGCCGGCTCTTCGAGCGTCACGATCGCGTCGAGGTCGCCGGCCGCCAGGCGGGTGAGGGCCTCGTCGAGGGTGGTCGGCGTGTCGACGATCTCGATCGGGCCAGCGTCGTTCTCGGGCGCGCCGTCTCCGGGGGTGCCCTCGAGCACCTCGACGATCTCCGAGCGCGCAGATGCGTCACCCAACACCGCGACGCGCGCCGAAGAACGCTCAGCGAGACCCGCCACGAACCCGAGGGCGCTGATCTCGATCCAGAGGAGCAACGGGTACAGGACGACGGGCAGGAGAATGCTGTTGACGACGACGCTCCGCTCCCTCAGCGCTCCCCGAACCTCCCGCCCCCACAGCACCCGGACGTCACGCCAGAACACGTGGTTCAACCCCGGGACGACGGGCGTACCCGCTGTCGGACGACCGTGCTACCCCTCCACCGGGGCCAGCGTCGGATCCCAGTCACACGTCTTGTGCGAACCGTCGCAGAACGGCTTCCTCGAGGAGTCGCCACAGCGGCAGAGGGAGTACGGGCGGCCCTCCGGCGTCGGGATGCGGTTTCCTTCGGAGTCGTAGAGCGGCACGTCGCCCTCGATGCGGAGGGAGCCACGGGCGGAGACGGTGATCTTGATGGCAGGTTCGGTCACTTGGGATTCCTTGCAGTCTCTTGGAGTCGATGGGATTCTTGTACCATCGCCAGGGCCGGGTCGGGTGCACAAGGCTCCGTCGCGGCTACGTGACGCTCTCGCCGCGTCACTCGCCTTGGTCCGCCTCCGGCCGTCCGGTAGATTCCGGGCGTGCAGACCCCGCTCCGGGAATGAGCGTCGGGTGCGGCGAGCCCAACAGCGTGAGGCCAGTGTGATTGCGGTAGAGCGAAGGAAGTCCGTTCCCGTCGACGTGGGCGGTGTCACGGTGGGCGGAAGCGCGCCGATCGTTGTCCAGTCGATGACGAACACCGACACGGCGGACGTCGAGTCCACCGTCGATCAGGTGAAGCTGCTCGCCGACGCGGGGAGCGAGATCGTCCGCGTGACGGTGAACCACGACGAGGCGGCCCGCTCGGTGCCCGAGATCGTGCGTCGCCTGCGGGACGAGGGGTACCGGACGCCCATCGTGGGAGACTTCCACTACAACGGGCATCTGCTGCTCAAGAAGCACCCCGATGCCGCCGACGCCCTGGCGAAGCTGCGGATCAACCCCGGGAACGTCGGGACCAAGCACCGCGACGCGAACTTCACGCAGATCATCGAGGTCGCCGTCGAGCACGACAAGCCGGTGCGCATCGGCGTGAACTGGGGCTCGCTCGACCAGCGGCTCCTCACCGAGCTCATGGACGAGAACGCGAAGCAGGCGCAGCCGAAGGAGGCCCAGGTCGTGCTTCTCGAGGCGATGATCGAGAGCGCGCTCCGCTCGGCGACGCTCGCCGAGGAGACCGGGCTCGGGCACGACCGGATCGTCATCTCGGCGAAGGTCTCGTCCGTGCGCGACCTCCTCACCGTGTACCGCATGCTCGCGCCGCGCTGCGACTACCCGCTCCATCTCGGTCTCACCGAGGCAGGACTCGGCGCCAAGGGGATCGTCGCCACCACGGCCGCGCTTGCGCCGCTCCTGCTCGAAGGGATCGGCGACACCATCCGCGTGTCGCTCACGCCCCGGCCGGGCGGCGACCGCGCCGAAGAGGTGCGGGTCGCCCAGCAGATCCTCCAGTCGCTCGGCCTCCGTCACTTCGAGCCGCAGGTCACGTCGTGCCCCGGCTGCGGGCGGACCACCAGCACCTTCTTCCAGGAGATGGCCGAGGACATCACGGCCTACATCCGGGAGCGCATGCCCGTGTGGCGGAAGGAGTATCCGGGGGTGGAGGAGATGGAGGTCGCGGTGATGGGGTGCGTCGTGAACGGTCCGGGCGAGTCGAAGTACGCGAACATCGGGATCTCCCTGCCCGGCACCTTCGAGGAGCCGAAGGCGCCCGTGTACATCGACGGCGAGCACTCCGTGACGCTCAAGGGCGAGGGACTCGTGGACGAGTTCAAGGGCCTCCTCGAGGACTACGTCGCCCGGCGGTACGGCTCGGAGGTCGCGACGCCGGTGTGACGGCTTCGCGATGAGGACGGCGCCGTGGCGAGTGGGACCCGCATGACCGTCCCGGATGCGCTCACCTGGTTCCGCGTCGTCACCTCGCCGGCGCTACCCGTCCTGGCATGGACCCTCGGCACCGGCTGGGTCGTGGGCTTCCTGCTCGTGCTCCAGATCACCGATTGGGTGGACGGCCCGCTTGCGCGGGGGCTGCGCCAGCACACCACGGTCGGGGCCAGGCTCGATTCGCTGGCCGACGTGCTCATGTTCGGCAGCTTGCTCGCGGCGCTCGCCGTCCTCGAAGGGCGGCTCTTGTGGGATGCGTGGCCGTGGATCGCGGTGGCGGTCGGGAGCTACACGGCTTCGTCGGCTTACGCGCTGGCCCGGTTCGGCCGGATGCCGACGTACCACCAGTGGACCGCGAAGGTGTCGGGACCGATCACTCTGGTGGCGGCGCTCGCCGTTTTTCTTCTGGGCGAGGGGTGGCCCGTCCGAGTGGCCGCGGCCGCCGTGACGCTCGGGAACGTCGAGGGCGCGCTGATCACGTCGAGGCTCGAGGAGCCGCGGACCGACATCCCGTCGGTGTTCGCGCTCGACGGCCGGGACGGGGGTGACGCATGACTCGCCGCCGGCTCCTGTATGCCGCTGCCGCGGTCGTCGTTCTCGCTTTCGTCTTCTGGTTCATCGTCATCCCTTATCCCAGGGGATTGGCGACCGGGGATCCCGGGATGACCTCGGTCATGGAGCAGCGCGTCCGGGAGGCGCGGGCCGCGGGGGATTCGCTCGTGATCCGGCGCGAGTGGGTCGACCTCGACGACATCTCGACGAACGTCCGTCGCGCGGTGGTGGTCGCGGAGGACTACCGGTTCCGGGAGCACGAGGGCGTCGACTGGATGTCGCTCGCCGAGGAGGTCCAGTGGACGGGCGGTGAGGACTTCTCGTGGTGGAGGCCGGCCGACCTCCGTGCCTTGGCCGGGGCGTTGGCCTACGCGTGGGAGAACCGGTCGGAACTCCGCGGCAGGAGCACCATCACCCAGCAGCTGGCGAAGAACCTGTACTTCGGGACGGATCGGTCGTTCGCACGGAAGGCCATGGAGCTGGTGGTCGCGAAGCGGCTCGAGCGCCATCTGGAGAAGGACCGGATCCTGGAGCTCTACCTGAACGCCGCCGAGTGGGGCCCGGGCGTTTTCGGGGTCGAGGCGGCGGCCGACACCTACTTCGGGCGCTCGGCGGCGAACCTAGGGTTGGCGCAGGCTGCCGCGTTGGCCGCGACGCTCCCACACCCGCTCACGTCGAACCCGTCGCACCGCCCGAGCCGGATGGCGTGGAGACGGGACCTCATCCTGTCGAGGCTGCAGCCCGGGGCGAGCATGGCGCCCGTGCCGATCCCGGAGCCCGTTCTGGAGCTGGTGATCCCCGACACGGCCATGGTCATGCCGCCGGACACCGCGCCTGCGGCGCTGCCCGACACGGTAGGCCCGGATACGGTACCCGTGGCGGCCCCTGACACGCTTCCTGGTGTCGCGCCGGACACCGGCCTCAGTCCTCCCCCAGGTGGCGGCGCCTGAGCTCGGCCCACTCCTCGCTGGCCAGGTAGTCGAGCAGGACGAGGTTGATGGCGTCGCGGTCGGCCGCGCCCTCCGGCAGTGCGATGGCGTAGTACTGCTCCGCGAACGTCCCCGGAAGGACGCGCGTGCGGCCCCGGAACTCGTTCTGCCCGAAGTAGCGGAGGATCGGTGCGTCGTGGACGAAGGCGTCGATGCTTCCCGACGCGAGCGCCTCGAGGCCGTCGGGGATCGAGGGGAAGGCCACCGACGCGACCCCGTCGTCATCGAGATACGACGCGGCGGCCGACCCATCCAGCGTGCCGACGCGCGCCTGCGGCAGATCCTCCGGGCCGCTCACCCGGCTGTCGAGCTGCGTCACCGTGAGGCTCGACGCGATGGCCGCCGTGAAGAAGGAGATCACGATGATGGCCATGAACATCCAGACGAAGCCCACCACGCGGCCGGCGAGCGTTTTCGGCGCCTTGTCGCCGTATCCGACGGTGGTCATGGTCACCGCGGCCCACCAGAACCCGCTGCCGATTCCCTGAGCGGCCGTCCCCCCGAACTCCTCCTCGTTCTCGGCCCTCTCGAAGAGCCAGACGAGCCCGCCCCAGAAGAGCAACAGCCCACCGAGAAGCCCGAACACCCACAAGAACTCGAGGGAGAAGAGCCTCAGCACGGCCTGGACGAAGCCAGCCGGCCGGTGGGGAACCGCGATGCCGAGGCCCGAGGTGAAGAAGGGGTGCGTGAAGTCGACCCTCTCCTCGCGCTCGGCCGTGACCGTCAGCGCTGCCACGGACGCGTAGAGCGAGCCGTCCTCGACGCCCGTGAGGAGCGCCTCGAGGTCGCGCTCCTCGAAGACGTACGGCAGCTCCAGCCGCTCGGCCACATGGCTCCAGAGGGCCACGCTGAGTCCTGCGTAGCCGCCGTCCTCGGCCATGACGAAGGGTGCGGCCACACGGGTGCCGATGACCACGGTGTCGGGCGGGGTCGCCTGGGCCGAGGCCGCCACGGGAACGACGAGGTGGGCCGTGCCCAGAGCCAAGGCCAGGGCCAGGGTGAGAGGTGCCAACGCCTTCACGGCGGTCGAGAGATGTCGATTCATACCCTGGACCGTAAGACAAGCGTCCGCGAAGGCAACCCACCCTGTGCTTGCCCCGTCTCCGCGCGGCGCCTACCGTCGGGCGTCGGATTCCGCCACGCTCCACAACACGAGTTCCGCTCCATGACGCTCCCGATACCGTCCCTCCTTAGATCCATCTTTGCGGCCTTGGCCGTCCTCGCGCTGGGGGCCGTGTCGGTGCCAACCCACGTCGGGGCGCAGGCTCGCGTCGAAATCGAGGCGCCTGTGGGCTTCTCGGCCATGAACGCCGCCCGGCAGGACTACTGCGAGGCGCGCTTCCTGGAGCTGCCGTCTTCCGACGCGTTCCGGGAGCATCTGCGGCTCATCACCGCCAACCCGCATCCCACGGGCTCTGCGCAGCAGGTCGAGGTGGGGAACTACCTCGACCGGGTGATGACGGCCGCCGGGTTCACGGTGCGTCAGCATCCCTACGATGTGTATCTGCCGCAGCTCACGGACGACGTCGAGGTGCACATCGTATCGCCCGTCGCCATGCAGCTCTCCAACCGTGAGCCCGTGCTCGACGAAGACCGGTTCAGCAACCATCCGGACCTGCTGAACGGTTGGAACGCCTTCTCCGGAAGTGGTGATGTGACCGGTGAGGTGGTGTATGCCAATTACGGACGTCGAGAGGACTTCCGAGCGCTGGACTCACTCGGTATCGACCTCACCGGGAAGATCGTGATCGCCCGCTACGGCGGCAATTTCCGGGGATTCAAGGTGCTCTTCTCCGAGGAGCGGGGCGCGGCCGGCGTCATCATGTTCAACGACAAGCCGGAAGACTGGACGGACGCGTATCCCGAAGGTCCCATGCTGAACGGGCAGATCATCCAGCGGGGATCGGTGCTGACGCTCCCGTGGACGGGCGACCCGCTGACGCCGTTCGAGCCGGCGCTTCCGCTGGACGGCCCGGAGCAGGTAGAGCGTCTCGACCCCGACGAGGTGGGGCTGCACACGATTCCGGTCCTGCCTGTTGGCTGGGATGCGGCGGCCGAGATCCTTTCGCGCATGAGCGGCGAGCAGGCGCCGGACGACTGGCAGGGTGGGCTGGACATGCCGTACCGGCTCACCGGGGGCGGCGACCTCACCGTGCGCGTGCGGGTGAATCAGCCCAAGGCGATCACGCGCGCCATCAACGTGGTGGGGACCCTGGAAGGCACCCATTTCCCGGATGAGTGGATCGTGCTCGGCGCCCACTATGACCCATGGGCGTTCGGCGCGGTGGACCCGAACGGCGGCACGTCCATGCTGCTCACCCTGGCCGAGGCGCTCGGGACGCTCGCGGACGAAGGGTGCCGGCCGCGGCGATCCATCCTCATCGCGCACTGGGACGCCGAGGAGTACGGCATCATCGGATCGACCGAGTGGGTGGAGGAGTTCCTGCCCGAGCTCGAGGCGGGAGCCATCGCCTACATCAACGCGGACGGTGCCGTGTCCGGACCGAACTTCGGCGCGTCGGCCTCGCCGTCGCTCAAGCAGCCGATCCTGGACGCGGTGCGTGACGTCGCGTATCCGGGCACCGAGCAGTCGATCTACGAGTGGTGGGCCGCCCAAGCCGAGGATGGTCAGCCGGCCATGGGGAATCTGGGGGGAGGCTCGGACCATGTGGCGTTCTACACCCACGCGGGGATCCCGTCGGCGGGGCTCAGCACCGGTGGCCGCAGCGGCGTGTACCATTCGAACTACGACAACTTCGCCTGGTTCGAGCGCTTCGGGGACTCGGAATGGGTGTTCGGACCCATGCTGGCCCGGGCCGACGGCCTTCTGGCGCTCCGCTTCGGCAATGCGGACCTGCTGCCGTACGATGTGACCCGGTACGCGACGGACACCCGGACGCACGTGAACACCCTGTTCGAGGTGGCGGAGGCGTGGAGCATGGAGGTCGATTTCACGCGTCTCCTCGAAGCGAGCCGCGAGCTCGACGTGGCGGCCGAGGAGCTGCATCAGGCGCGGGCGCGACGGGTCGGGCTGGGACCGGTGCCCACGGACGAGGCAGAGCGGATCAACCAGGCGTTCATCGATCTGGAGAAGGCGTGGTTGGACGACCGCGGGCTTCAGGACCGGCCTTGGAGCCGCTCGCTCTACGTTTCGCCCGATCCGTTCAGCGGATACGCGTCGTGGATGCTGCCCGGGCTCCGGTACGAGATCGAGACGGAGAATGCGGCGGGGGTGGTGGAGTGGGAGGGGCGGTACGTGAATGCGATCGGGCGGCTGGTGGAGGGGATGCGTCGGGTGACGCGGCTGATCGAAGGGTAGTGCGGGCATGCGGCGAGGGGAGGTCCGCGGAGGGGCGCTGCGCTACGGACGCTGCGCGTCCAATCCCTCCGCGAACCTCCCCTCACCGCACGCCCTCCCAGCCTGCCGAGTGGCGACACCCGGCGCATCCCTCCGGCCGCGACGATCGGGCCGCGTGGAGGGGGGGCGGACGCGTGGACATGGAGGGTAGCGGTATGACCTATCGTATGGGTCTGATGGGTACGACACTTTTCGCGCTTTCACTCGGAGGCTGCCCCTCCGACACCCGGGACGAAGTCGAGGCATCGGTCGAGGATCTCGAGCCCACAGACCGACCGGTCGCCATCGTGCGCACCAGCACGTTGCAGTGGGAGGGCGAGCAGACATACGTCCCCTTGTACGCAGACGGCACCGCATCGGGTCTGGTCGTCGTCAACTTCAGCGGCGGGCTGTTGTACGGTACAGGCATTCCCGACTCGTGGACGTGGCTGGACAAAGACACTGTCGAAATCTGCACCAGTGTAAACATCCTCCGTAACGAGGTCGGTTTCCCGCCCATGGAGCGAGAGTGTGCGCCCCATCCGATCACGGGCAAAGAACTCGACCTGGATGGCGACGGAAACATCGACTTGGTGGAGACCTTTACCATATTGCATCCTGAGTTTCATAGGGAGCGCCCGCCCGACTGAGCGTGCCACATCCGGGTAGTGGACTCGAGCGGACGCCCGGTCCCCGACGCGCTGTTAGCGTCGATACCGAGGTGAAGGGTCGTTCGACACGGCGAACAGCTTCAGGCTCG
>JBBDSM010000061.1:0-43804 GCA_040904945.1 Gemmatimonadota bacterium | reverse complement strand
GCGCAGGAGCTAGGGGATTGGGAGGCGTTGGCGCTGGGGTTGGATGTGGAGCTGCGATTCGCTCACTATGCCGGTGACGTCACGAGAGCTCGGAAGATCCTCAGCCACCTCGAGGGGGTGCGAGATCGGGACTGTCGCTCAGCGACGATCGCCGCAAACTGTTCGCTTTCTATCGGGATCTTGTTCGGAAAGACTGAAGCAGCTCGCGAGGCAGCCGAGGCAGCCTTGCAGCAGAGCAAGACGGGAGATCAAGGCTACCGCCTCCGCGCAATTAATAGAGCGATCATCGTCTTCTACCACCAAGGCCTAATGCGCGGCGAGGGAAGCCAGGCGATCCTGCGAGAAGCACGTCAACTCGCACGAAACCACGGAGATCTCGTGGAGCGCTTCAGCCTTGAGAGCAACGCGGCAGCGGAGCTGATGGACGCAGGCTACTTCGATGAGGCTGACGCCGCCTATACCAAAGCCGAAGAACTGCTGATGAAAGGGGAGATGACCTTCTCCCGCATCAACTTAGCCTGTAACAGGGGGGAGCTTGCCCTGGCACGAGGGCAGTACCATGCCGCCAGAGAGTTGTTCTCCAGGGCGGACGGGCACCTTGGTGGATCGGTACCATCCTATACGAAGGACTTCGTGAACGCTGGCGTCGGGCTTGCCGCCTTAGAGGTGGGCGATCTTGGAGAGGCGCGGGAAAGGGAACAACGGCTGGGGAGCCTTGTCACCTCGGACCTCTATTATGATCCGACAACCATCCTACAGTTTAGGAGCCGCTACCTAGAGCGCAAAGGAGATGCCGATGCCGCCATGGAACTCCTCGATCTGGTGGCGAAGGACCTTGAATCGCGCTTAGTCCTCGCTTGGCTGAAAACCCGGCTACTTCAGGTCAGACTCTTGTTGCGAAGAGGTGAAAAGCGGCCGGCTCGTGACCTAGCCGAAGAGGCCAGAAGCGTTGCAGTCCGACTGGGTATGGAGCCTCGTGTTCGTGAGATCGAACGCCTAGCTCGCCTGAGCGCCGTTGGGGGTCGCTGAGCGACGGGTCCCCTAGTTGTAGGCTCGAGCTGCCCAAGCCTGGCGAATTCGGGCAGCGGAGGAGATACCGCCGCTAGCGAATCGAGGCGTCGGTGTGCCTTGCCCGAACTCAGGGGCGTCACGAACGGTTCTCATGAGGTCGCCATACTCTTTCAAGATCGTACTGGTAAGAAGCACCTGCACGATCCGAGCATCGAACTGTCTCCCCGCATGCTCCCGTAGTTGCTCGATGACCACCGGAAGAGGAAGGGCTCGTCGATAGGGGCGATCCGAAAGCATGGCGTCAACGGCATCGCAGATAGCGATGATCTTAGCGCCAAGAGGGATCTCGGCCCCGACGAGCCCATCCGGATATCCTCGTCCATCCTCACGCTCGTGGTGATGACGAACAGCAAGAACAACGTCTTCCGGCACCGACGACAAATCGCGAAGCAGTTGTTCACCAATGATCACATGGGACTCGATCACCGAACGCTCCTCAGGCGTGAGGGATCCCGGCTTGGCCAGAATCTCGGTGTACGTCGCTTCGATCTTCCCAATGTCGTGAAGTAGCGCTGCGGTCTCGATCTTCTCAGCCGTGCGGCGGGCGAGCCCAAGTTCGTCCGCTATCCGCCGGGCGAACTGACTCACGCGCTGTGAATGACCGGAAGTGTAAGGATCCCGCGTCTCGATCGCCTTCACTAAAGCGGTTAGGAGATCCTCGTTGGCCTCACGAAGCCGAGAAGCAGTCACGTAAGAATGCCGGATGAATAGCATCGGGAGAATGACGACGAGAATCCCCGCGACACCGAACTGGACGTACAGAAAGGCAACGGCGAGAGCGACCGGGCTAATGAGAATGTCGTGAAGGCTCGCACCCGAGTTTCTGAGCAGTAGCTCCCAGACTCTTCGAAACGGGAAGCCCTGGCTGAGGGTGATGGCCATCGACACGGCTGCGTGGTTAACCGCCAGCACTACCAATCCGAGGGTAACGAACGGCCAAATCTGGCCCGAGACAACAAAATCGGCGGAACCGGTTTGCCCACCAATCGGCATCCCGCCCAGAAGAGAGAAAGCCCAGCCTCCGATTGAGGTAGCCAGGATCATCTGAGCGACGTTGAACGAACCCTTTAATGTCCCCTTCCGCCGGACCACGAACTCGCCGAACACCTGGGTGACCGCAACCAACAGCACCCCCGCCGCGGGACCAAAGAGTTGCACGCCCGCGAGCAAAGGCAAGAAAGTGATCGAGGAGGTGCTAGCAGTTCCCCCAACGGACAGGCCAATGGCCATAGCCTCAGAGAGGACTCCAATCGTGATAAGGCCAGCCAAGCCGAAGAGCTCTGCGCGCGGAAGGTCCGCGAGCGCACCCCAATCGGTGAGCGTGGCTGCTATGAGCGCAGCGACGCACACGGAGATCACATAGCGATTGAGTCGCGCTTGATTCATTGTGAGAGCGACCCCCCTCGGCCGCCTACCAGTTAACGATGCCGCGATCGAAGATCGCGAAGACCGCGTCTACGGCGCCCATCAGTAGAGACACGAACATTTGCGCTCACCTCCTTTATGGTGGTGTCGGTCTCCCAAATACCCGCTGTGGAGTACCGCATGCGCTTCGCTCTACCGCTCGCCTCCGCTCTTAGGCAGACCGAGGGGGTTCGTTTCTCTCCGTATCTCGAGTCACGTGCTGGGGCGAATCACGCCCCGGACTAGAACTGTCCACGAACCCAGCGGTCCGTGGCTTGTAGCGTGGCCATGATCGCGGCGCGATCGGGTGAGCCTGTCACCGGGGTCGCGCCCGATAGGGCGGTGATGTGTCTTCCGTTGATCGCGTGCACGGCGACGAGCACGAAGGTGCGGTCGAAAGCGTCGACGAGCTTGGTCCCGTCCAACGCGAGCGTGATGCTCCGGCGCTCGTCCTCGATGCGCGACTGCGCGGCGAGTTCGAGGGCCTGGAGAGTCGCGGCGCTCACCGCTTCGAGCTTGGCCTTGGGGACGTCGGCCCCGACGGCCTCGCCGGTGAAAAGCTCTTCGTTCCACTCGATGTCGACCTTGTGCCGAATCTGGTTCGCGCGCTCCGATTCGATGCGGTGTGCAACGAAGAGCAGGCGTCCCTCGGACCGGGCAGCCTCGGAGGGCTGGCCGATCTGGAGCGGCTGCTCGTCAGCCGGCGCCACTAGAGGACGGCGGTCGGTCTGTGCGACCGAGATCTTCCGGTGATCGACCGATAGGTCGAAGTACGACAAAAGCGCCGATTCTACGTTGCGCACCGTCTGCTTCGGCTTGATGTCGTCCGTGGTCAGTAGATGGATCTCATCAATCGCCCCGCCAGGCCGAGCCACCACACGCGCCGAGAGGACGCCATTGAGCGACATGAGAAGGCGCTCGGCGTCCTGGATCGTCCAACGGCCGCGTTCTTCGGGGCGAACGGTCACTAACTCTCCAGAGGAGCCCGGGGGCCCCGAACGAACCCACTCCGTCGATGCTCGCGAGCGAGGTGGGCGGCGATGGCGAGGGAAAATCGCGACTTCAGATGTTTACACGAATCGCGATAGAGATACGCGCGGGTCCTGGGGAAGTCAAGATTCAAGCGGGTAAACGAATATGTCGATCCCGTCACGAGGTCGGGCGGTGCGAGTCGAGGGCGTTCGTTTATGTGAAAAATCGGGGGGGCTGTGCGCTGCGTATTCGCCGTTGTGGGCGGACGTGGGAGTCAGCTGCTCGTTGTGGCACATCCGTCCCCGGGTGCCATCCCTCCGTCCCGGCCCGAGCGCCATCATGCGTCATGATCAAATCTACACCAGGGAGGTGCTCCGATGCACGAACTTCCGTCCGGGCTTCCTCCGGGCGTCGTCCCCTCTCCCGGCGCTCTCCTCGACGAGCATGGGCGTCCGGATTTCCGGGATGTGTTCGGCGGATTGGCCGCGGCGTCCGACGAGGTGGCGACCGCGGTAACGCGGGTCCGGCTCACGACGGTGGACCTCGGCGCCCGGGAGCTCTCCGGGCTGCGGACATTCAGGGTCCTCGTCGCCGAGCTGAGCGCGCTCCGCCTCGACGGCGAGGCACGGGTGATGCGGGCGGAGCCTCGGCGGATCGCGAACGTGTCGTTGCTGCTCGACATGATGGAGTCGGGTCGGCTCGACGTGCGCTCCGCTCCGCTGGGGGGCTGGTCTCCGGACTTCACCGTATTCTCGTCGTCGGGCAAGCCGCGGGCGGTGCTGTCCGGCTTCCACTGGTTCGAACGACCGTACCCGCACCGAGGCCCGGCGCTGGCGTCGGTCCACGGTGGCGACGGAGCCCATGCCGCCCTTCGTCGCTTCGACGAGCTTTGGGCGGTGGCACACGACGTCGGGCCTGCCGTGTGGAGCATCCTGGCTCGGGCCGTGGACCGCGCGGCCGCCGGGCGCGAACAGGTCGGGTGACCGTCGCCTCGTTGACACCCCCCTCTCGGCTCCCTTTATTTGGTGCTCTGCGGAAGAGACCTCCGCACAGATCCGGCGTAGCTCAGTTGGTAGAGCAGCTGACTGTTAATCAGCGGGTCACAGGTTCGAGTCCTGTCGCCGGAGTGCCAACAGACCGAAGCCCCCGTCCGCGATTCGCCGGGCGGGGGCTTCGTGTTTCGGTGCGCCAGTGCCGTTCCGCTACAGCCGCGCCGCGATCCACATGGTGCGGTACACCGCAGTCGCGAGGGTCCCGATAGCGACGAGCGCGACCAGCCCGAGGAGGAGCACCCCCGGCGCCCAGCCGAGGGCGGCCGAGACAGACGGATCGAGAATGCCGCCGAAGCCGACGAGCAGGAGTCGCTCGGCACGTTGCATGACGCCGACCTTGCACACGATCCCGACACTCTCGCCCCTAGCCCGCGCATAGCTTACGAGCAGCGAGCCCCCCAGCGCGGCGCCGACGGCCGCGACCGCCCAGGCATCGCCCCGGAACAGAACGGCAAGCCCCACCAGCGCGCCCACCTCGGCGAACCGGTCGAGCGTCGAGTCCAGGAACGCGCCCCGGTCATCGGCCAGGCCGCGAGCGCGGGCGATCCGCCCGTCGAGTACGTCCATGGCGCCGCCGAGCAGGACCGCCCACCCGGCCGGGTTCGGCCACCCGAGCGCGAAGAGCACCCCGGCGAGCACGCCGAACCCGACGCCCAGCAGGTTGAACGCCGTGGGAGAGAGGCGGAGCGCCAACGCGGTCCGTTCGACCGGGCCGACGAACCAGTAGAACCAGTTCCGCACGAAGCCGCCGAGCACGAAGCTCCCGCGGTCGGCGATCTCGTGGGGGTCGCGGCCGCGGCGGGCGGCGCCCAGCGCGTAGAGCGGCATGGTGAGCAGCGAGAAGCCCAGCAGCCCGAGGAGCACGAAGAGGTCGGTGCGCACTAGTCCTGCTCCTCGCCGCTGGGTCGCGTGAGGAGCACATGTACCGCACGCGGCCAGAGGAAAATGAGGGGGAGCTTCCGTTCGAGCGTGGTCAAGTGGATCTCGCGGCCGGTGTGGCGCTCGACCTTACGCACGACATAAGGAAGCCAGTTGGCGAAGGTGAGCGTGTGCTTCAGCCAGCGGGCGGTTGCCCGCGCCTTCGAGACGCGGAAGTGCCAGCGCCAGCGCCTCGCCTCGCTCGCCGAGGGCTCTTCGACGAAGTGATAACCGTCGAGCCGCGACTCGAGCAGGTGCCCGGCCACGCCCCTCTCCAGCACGGGCCGGAACACTCGCGCGAAATGGTCGGACTGTGCCCGGAAGATCTGATCGGCGCGGCTGCTGGACTCGGGCCGAAGCTCACCCTGATAACAGACCTCGAGCAGCCGCCGGCCGAGCTCCTCGGCATCGAACGGGTCGTCCAGGTAGGGCGCCATCCAGTCGAGGACGTGATCGTACGCGGTCCGGAGCTGGGCGCCGACCCAGGAGGCGCTTTGAGCGTCCCGCGACCAGACCAGGCCCACCTTCTGGACCATGCGGCCCAGCAGAAAATGGTCCTTCGGATCCGGCCCGAGCGCGCGCTCGAAGTGCTCGGTGCTCACCACCAGGCACTTCGCGATGAACGAGCGGCCCCCGTCCGGAGCGAACGCGATGACGTTCGGCGGGAGCACGTTGGCGAGCGCGGTCATGAGCCACGTGGGCCGAGGAAGCTCGCCGGCCGACTGCAGCGCGTGGTAGAACGTCCGGTAGTCATCGACGAGCACCACGAGGTCGATGGCGCTGTGGCGGTCCGGCGCGTCCGAGCTCGGACGGAGCAGATGCGAGCCGTAGAGTAGAACCGCCCGAACCGCGCCGTCCCCTGCCCCCACCAGCCGTGCGGCGAGCTCCTTCGCAGGGGAGGCACCGTCCCGCTCCTGGTGGTCGACTCCGTTCGGCACGAGCTGTCTCACGCCGCCCACGGCTCGGACCGCAGCCGCTCGAGCTCGGACTCCATGAGCCGTCGCACCTCAGCGATGAACGGCTCCGGATCGGCCTTGGGGTCGTCCCACTCGAGCACCCCGGCGAGGGCGATGCTGCCGCGGATCCCAGAGATCCCTTTCAGGAAGTCCCAGAAACGCGCGTGCTTCCAGAAGCCGTCGCCCACGATCACGTAGACCTTCCATGGCCGGGCACGGAGCAGCAGCGCCAGGCCTTTGGTGCGGAAGCGACCCAGCGAGCCGTCGCGGGAGCGTGATCCTTCTGGAAAGATGGCCACGGGCTGCTCAGCGCTGCGGGCCATGTCGCGGAGCTCCCGATAGGTCTGCCTCATGGTCGCGGGGTTTGCCGAGGGGTCCACCAACGGGTATTGATAGAGCCTCGTCATCTGCGAAATTACCGGGATCCAACGGCCATAGCGCTTGCGGGTCACGATTCTGGGATAGCCGCCGTCGACCACCTGCACGACGAGGGGAATGTCGAACAGGGACTGGTGATTCATGACGATGAGCACGCCCGGCTCGGCGGGGACCACGCGCCCGGGCACCGGGATGTGCGCGGCTCCGACACGGACGAACGGTCGCGTGACGAGCCGAGCCATGAAGTTGATCCACGAAGTCAGGACCGGAACGCGCCGAGACGGGCGGAGCTTCACCCACGGCGTGATCACGAAGCGCTGTACGATATCGGAGAGGAGCAGCCCGAGGCAGACGATCGCCAGAGCCACGTATCCTCGGAGCTTCACCGGGAACGCCTCCCGCGGACCGGGGTGTCGACGGGGGAGCCGTCGAGTGCAGAGTGAACGGCCCAACGCTAACCCGTGTCGACGATTATCATCAAGACGAAGAGAGACATGAGCGACATCCACTATACCTATTACGGGTTCGACAACTGTGTCGGCGCCTACTTTGAGATGTCCACGTCGGAGGCGCGCAAAGTGCTCCCGTCTCACCTGGAGCCGCTCGAGAAGCAGCACGAGCGCAGCATCTTCGCCATCACGGCGTTCCACTTCACGGAGAGCGAGGTGGGTGAGTACGACGAGGTCGTGCTGGCCGTCATCGTGCCACCGCTCGTCGAACCGGGGAAGCCGTTGCCGAAGGCCGCCATGTATCCCTTCATGGTCGCGACGTCGACCGAAGCTTCGCGCGAGCACGCGATCAAGAAGTGGCACCTGCCGCATATCATGAAGGATATGGACATCCGCTTCGAGGAGTCCGATGGCACCATGACCGTCCACGTGCTGGACGGCGAAGACCCGGTGCTCGACCTCGTGGTCACGCAGTTCGAGACGGCTCCGGCGAAGAATCTCTACAACGTGTTCACCGTTGGAGACGACGATAAGTACAAGGTGAACATCTACATGGAGGCCCCGCACTCCGAGCACGAAGAGGAGCGCGGTGAGATCACGCTGTACGACCATCCGTTCCTGGGTGGGCTCGACCCGGACGAGATCGAGACGTTCCCGTTCCGGGAGGAGTGGTACAGAGAAGGCCTGCAGACCTTCGAAGAGCTGGAGTCGATCTGACGGGGGCGGGCCGCCACTTCGCGATCTTCAACCCGGCCTCGGGAAGGGGCCGGGGTCGCCGGCGGATCGCGACGTACCGTCGCCTCCTCGAAGAGGCCATTCCGGACATCACCTTCGCGGAAACGACCCGGGCCGGTGAGGAACGCGACCTCGCCGAGCGGGCGGCCGCCGAGGGATACGACGTGGTCGTGGCGGTCGGTGGTGACGGAACGTGGAGCAACGTCGCGGACCGACTCGTGGCGAGCGGCCGATCCGATGTGTCGCTGGGGCTGCTCCCGAACGGGACCGGAAACGACTTCGGACGGAACCTGGGGTTCCGACCGGACGGCGCGGCCGAGGCCGTGGCCGTTCTGGCCAGGGGTGAGCGGCGGCTGGTGGACGTGGGTCGGCTCGAAACCCCGAGCGCGCCCGAGCACCACCCCGACCGATACGAGGCGCGTCACTTCCTGAACCTCGTCGGGTTCGGGTTCGACATCGCGGTGATCGACGCCGCGGCGCGCGCGCGGTTCCTGAAGGGCGAGCTCCTCTACAAGGTCAGCGCGCTCGGCCAGCTCTTCCGGTTCCCGGGTGCGGACATCGTTCTCCGGGCCGCCGACGGCCGCGAGCGGGACGGCCGGTACCTCATGCTGACCATCTCGAACGGGTGCTACTTCGGCGGCGGCTTCCCGATCGCGCCCGGCGCTTCGGTGGACGACGGCCGGCTGCACGCGTGCCGGATCCTGGACGCGAAGCCACTCCAGCGCCTTGGGCTCTTCAACGCGGCGGAGAAAGGTCGGCACGTGGCCTCGGACCGCGTCGAGGTCCTCGACGACCGCGCCTTCTCCGTGACGTTCCCCTCGCCCCCGCGTTTCGAAATGGACGGAGAAGTGCGCGTTGCGGCGGAGCGGACGCTCGAGGTGAGCGTCCTTCCAGGGGCGTTGTCCGTGATCGCCCCAGGGGACCCGCGCCCCGGCGCAGCGGCGGCCAGCGCTGGCTAAGGACCCTCGGCGGAGGCGCTTTGTAGTACAAAGTGCTTGACGTCGCCGTACGGCATCTCGATTCTGACTCATCATGAATCTCCCAGCCCGCAAGCTCAGACGGACCCAGAAACCGCCCCTGGCGCTGCACGACCGCGCGATGGACGACCTCCGCTACATCCGCGAGACGATGGAGCGGTCGGGGTCGTTCACCCACGTGTCCGGGCTCGGCGTGATCGCCATGGGCGTGATCGCGCTCGCCGCGGCGATCCTCGCCTGGGGTGCGACGGATCTGTGGGCCTGGCTCGGGGCTTGGCTGGGCGCGGCGGGGCTCTCCTTCGCAGCCGCGAGTTTCTTGATGGCGCGAAAGTCCAGAGCCGAGGGAATACCCCTACTGACCGGACCCGGCCGGAAGTTCGCGTGGAACGTGGTGCCGCCACTCGTCGTCGGTGCGGCGTTGACCCTCGCCTGTCTGGAGCTGGGCGCGACGAGCCTGCTGCCCGGGAGCTGGCTCATGCTCTACGGCGCGGCCGTGGTCGCGGCGGGCTCACATTCGGTGCGCCCGGTTCCGCTCATGGGCGTCTTGTTCATGACGGTGGGGATGGCCGCCCTGTTGGCGCCCCCGAGTTGGGGCGACGCCTTCATGGCCGCTGGCTTCGGCGGTCTGCACCTCGGGTTCGGCTTCGTGATTTGGAGGCGACATGGCGGCTGAACGTGGCGCAGCGTCTGCGCGGCGCGCCCGCGAGGGCGGGGAAGACCAGACCGGGCTTTCGCCAGTCGAAGGGTATCCGGAAGGCGGAGCTCTGGAACTCGACCGGGTCATTCACGAACGTGTCCGGCTCGGGATCGTCAGCGCACTGGCGGTGAACGGGTCGCTCACGTTCACCGACCTGAGGGCGCTTCTCGGAACGACCGACGGAAATCTCAGCGCCCATGCCCGCCGCCTCGAGGACGCCGGGTACGTGCTTTGCAAGAAGACGTTCGACGGCCGTACGCCCCGGACGGAGTACCGGCTCACTGCGGTGGGCCGGCGCGAACTCGAGGCGTATCTGGCCCATATGGAGGCGATCATCCACGCGACGCGCGAACAACCGGAGGGGTCGGAGTGACGGACGGGATCAGCGTGATCGACGCCCGGAGACGGGTGGCATGAGGGACACGCAATCACGTAACGGAAGCGGCCCGGGGCTGCACGTCGGGATCATCATGGATGGGAACGGCCGCTGGGCCAATGCCCGGAACCGGCCGCGGGAGTGGGGTCATCGGCACGGAGCCAAGACGGTGCGGCGCGTGGTCGAGGCCGCGCCCGACCTGGACGTGCGCACCCTCACGTTGTACGCGTTCTCTTCAGACAACTGGAAGCGCCCCGCGCGAGAGGTGGGGCTTCTCATGAAGCTGTTCGCGCGTTACCTGCGTACAGAGACCGAGGAGCTCGCAGAGAACGGCGTCGAGCTGCGTGTGGTCGGTCGGCGGGACCGACTCGAGGCGCCCCTGGTTTGCGCCATCGAGCAGGCGGAGGCCCTCACCCGCGGAAACCGTCGTATGAAGCTTCGGCTCGCGGTGGACTACTCCGCTCGTGACCTGATCACGGCAGCGGTGGCCGAAGGCGTCAAGCGCGGGGGTGTCGAGCCCAAGGACATGGCCATGTTGCTCGGTCGTGCCATGAACGACACGGGTCCTGCCCAGGACGTCGACCTGCTCATCCGCACCGGTGGCGAGCAGCGGCTCAGCGACTTCCTCCTGTGGGAGTGCGCCTACGCGGAGCTGCTCTTCACGCCACGCATGTGGCCTGACTTCGACGCGGACGACCTCAGTCGCGCCCTCGAGGAGTACCGCAGCCGCGACCGGCGCTTCGGCAAGGTGGCGGTCGCGGTCTGACCCGCATCAGACGCCCGTGTCGCGGGCAGCCCTCTCGAGATCGAGGAGCCGGCGCTTCCGCCAGAGCCCTCCGGCGTATCCGGTCAGTCGGCCGTCGGACCCGACCACCCGGTGGCACGGCACCGCGAGCGCTATCGGGTTCGCGCCCACCGCAGCGCCCACCGCCCGAACCGCCCTCGGACGCCCGAGTGCGTTGGCCACGTCTGCATAGGTTATCGTCTCGCCGGCCGGAATCCGTTCGAGTCGCGACCAGACGTCACGTTGGAACGCGGTGCCGACGGGTTCCAGGGGTAGCCCGGAGAGTGCATCCGCAACTCCGTCGAAATAACGATCGAGCGCGGTCTGAGCCCGCCGGCCCAGCTCCGACGGGGACGGCGTGAGCACGGCCTGCAGCCCGTCCCTGGTGCGCCGCAGCTGACGCTCCAGCGCCGTGCGGTCCGTGAACTCCAGGAGATGGATGCCCCGGTCGGACGCGGCGACCAGCATGGGGCCGAGCGGGGTGGTCAGATGATCGACGCGGACGAGGAGCGCGGCGCCGAGCTCGGTCGGAGGCGCGCCGAACGTCTGGCGGAACGCCTCCTGGAAGCCGGACAGCGAATCATAGCCGAAATCGAACGCGACGCGCCCGACGGACCGCCCGCCTTGGACCTTCTCGAGCGCGGCGCCGAGTCTACGAGCCCGATGGTACGCCTGGAACGTCATCCCATGCGTGCGCTGAAACCAGCGTCGCACACGCTCCGGCTGGAATCCGAGGTCGCGCAGATCGCGCTCGCTCCACCGCCTCGACGGGTCCGCTTCGATGGCGTCGAGAAGCGGAGCGAGCCAGGAGGGCGCCGAGCCGGGCGCCTCCAGCGGCCGACAACGCTTGCACGGCCGGTATCCCGCCGCCTCGGCATCCTCCGGCGTCGCGAAAAAGGACAGCTGCTCCGGACGCGGCTTCCGTGCGGGACAACTCGGCCGACAGAAGATCCCCGTGGAGCGGACGCCCGTCCAGAAGATCCCGTCGAAAGTCCCGTCACGGCCGAGGAAAGCTTCCCGCATGCGCGGCTCGGGAGGAAGTCGATGTGTTTGCATAGCGGTAATCTCGGACTCGGGACGGGGCGGTGCCACCGGAATTCCGACACCGAACTCGCGTAGCTCCGGGTGATCCGTCCTTGCCGCACGCCCGTGGGCTCCGATCTTTCGACATGGATACCCCGGACGCCGCAACGCCCGTCGCCGAGACCGCCATCACCGTGCGGAGCTCCGAGCTCGATTCGTTCGGGCATGTCAACCACGCCGTTTTCCTCAACTACTTCGAGCACGCCCGCTTCGAGGCGCTCGAGGCTGCGGGATTCACGTGGTCCGTACTCGAGGAGCGCGGCTGGGGTATCTACGTCGTCCGCATCGAGGTCGACTACCTGGCCGAAGCGCGGAGGGGCGACCAGCTGCTGATACGCACCCGTGCCGACTCGTTCCGCCGCACCAGCATGGTGCTGGCGCAGCGCATGGTCCGCGCCGATGCGGCCGGAACGGAGACCACCGTTGCGGAGGCGCGCGTCACGGCAGTCTGGATCGGCCCGGACCGAAAGCCGATGCGCGTGCCGGACGACGTGCGGGAAGGCCTCACAACAACGCCGGAGGACAGATGTCGAACCGAGCCCGTAGCATGAACCGAGTCTTGCGCACGGCCGGCCTGGCCGGCGCCGCCTTGCTCGCGGCCTGTGGGCCCGGGGAGCCGAGCGCATCCTCCGCGGACGCGCCGACGACCCTCGCCGAGCGTTGCGCGCTCAACGACGCCGGTATCGACCTGCCGGAAGGCTTCTGCGCCGTCCTGGTCGCGGACGGCATCACCGGCGCGAGGCACCTCGACGTGGCGGCGAACGGCGACGTGTTCGTCGCACGCCGCAACACTACGACCGGGCCGGACCGGACCCCCGTTCCGGGAGGCGTGACCGTGCTTCGGGACACCGACGACGACGGTCGGGCCGACGTGCGCGAGGCGTGGGGAGAGAACGGCGGGAACGAGGTCCTGCTCGCCGACGGATACGTCTACTTCGCCCCCGATGACGCGGTGCTCCGCTATCCGATGGAAGACGGCGCGATGCGGCCGACGGGCGCGCCGGACACCCTCGTTTCGGGGCTCCCGGACGCGCGGAATCACGCTGCCAAGAGCCTCGCCCTCGGCTCGGACGGCGCTCTCTACGTCAATATCGGCTCGCCGTCCAACGCTTGCATGACCGAGGCACGCACCGCCGGCTCTCCGGGGATGGATCCCTGCCCGGAACTCGGGACGCGCGCCGGGATCTGGCGTTTCGCGGCGGACAGGACCGGACGAACCCAGGCGGATGGAGAGCGCTTCGCCACCGGACTCCGGAACGTGGTCGCGCTTCGCATGCACGCTGAGGAGGATGTCCTCTATGGCGTAGTGCACGGGCGGGACCAGCTCCACTCCATGTGGCCGGACGTCTTCACCGTCGAGGAGAACACGGAGATGCCGTCCGAAGAGTTCGTGCGCATCACGGAGGGGTCGGACTTCGGCTGGCCGTACTGCTTCCACGACCCGCGCACGGAGAGGAAGCTCCTCGCTCCCGAGTATGGTGGGGACGGTGAGGAGGTGGGACGCTGCGCCGAGAAGGACATGCCGCTCGTCGCGTTCCCCGCGCACTGGGCGCCGAACGATCTCGAGTTCTATCTCGCCGATCAGTTCCCGGAGCGATACCGCGGCGGTGCCTTCATCGCCTTCCACGGCTCCTGGAACCGCGCCCCGAACCCCCAGGAAGGCTTTCAGGTCGCGTTCGTCCCTGTCTCAGGGGCCGGCTTCGGTCCCGCATGGGAGACGTTCGCGGACGGCTTCCGGAACGAGCAGAACCCGGCGGACCATTCCCGCCCCGTGGGCGTCGCGGTAGGACCGGACGGGTCGCTCTACGTGTCGGACAGCGTGCAGGGCCGGGTCTGGCGGATCATGTACGCCGGCCTCTGACCGGCGCGAGCGCTCCGTGACCACTTCCCCTGAAACAACGGTGCTCGTCGGGAACGACGTGGTCGACCTGACCGCTCCCCGGGCCGCCGATCGGCACCTGGACGAGCGCTTCGTCGGCCGTGTGTTCACGGAGGCGGAGCGCGCCCGGATCTTGGCCGAAGACGACCCATCGCTCCGGCTCTGGCTGGGGTGGGCGGCCAAGGAAGCCGCGTACAAGGTCGTCTCGAAAGCGCTCGGCGAGCCACCTCCGTTCGCGCATCGGCGCTTCGAGGTCACATGGTCGGGCGCGAATGAAGGCCTGGTCCACTACGAATCGAACGAGGTGCGGATCCTGGTGCAGCACGCTGGGGCGGAAGGCCACGTGCACGTGTTAGCGCATATGCCGCGCGCCATCGAAGGACCCGCCAAGGTCGATCGACTGGACCGGGCGGGCGCACCCTGGCTCGCACCCCTCGAGAGCCTCCTTGAGCGCTTCACGGAGCTGGAGCGGGCATCGGTGCACTCGGTGTCGTCGGCCGCCGTCCGGATCGCCGCTCGTGTCGATGCGGCCGAACTCCTCGGTGTCGAGGTCGGCCGCGTGGAGATCGTCTGCGGTCCGGGTGCCCTGGGGCGCCGCCCCCCGCGTGTGCTGGTGGACGGAACGCGGGCGAGCGTCGACGTTTCGCTCTCACACGACGGACCCTGGATCGCCTGGGCGCTGGCTCCACGCTGAGCGCCTCCATCCTGGAACCATCCCACGAACGAGAAACGACGCATGGACGATCGTGAGCGGCTCAAGAGCATCCTGGTCGAGCGCTCGGTGCGCCTCGGCGACTTCACCCTCGCGAGCGGCGCACGCTCCGACTACTACGTCGACGCGCGCCGCACGTCGATGTCCGCGGAAGGCCAGTACCTCATCGGGAGGGTGGCGCAGGCGGCCGTACGTGACAGCGGACTCCGGCCCACCCATGTGGGTGGTCTGACCATGGGCGCCGACCCGATCGCGTATGCCATCGCCCATGCGAGCTGGCTCGAGGGCCGGCCGCTCGACGCGTTCTCCGTCCGCAAGCAGGCGAAGGAGCACGGCACGGGCCAACGCATCGAAGGCGGGTTACCCGTCGATGGGCGCTGTCTCATGGTCGAGGACGCGATGACCACCGGCGGGAGCACGCTGAAGGCGATCGATGCGGTGGAGGAGTACGGCGCCAAGGTCATCGGGGTGCTGACGCTCGTCGACCGCTCGGAGAACGCCGCCGCGCGGTTCTCCGAGAGGGGACTCCCGCTGATTTCGGTCTTCCGGGGCGAGGAGCTCCTGGAGTTGGCCAGGAGCAGAGCGGCAGCCGGAGGCTGACTTCGCGCCCCGACCGCCGCTCTGAGCTCCGCGGCGGTTACACCTACCGGCGAACCAATCCTGCGCTTCTCAGTCGAGCAGCCTGAGCGGCATCACCAGACAGAGGTAATCGGCGTCGTTGTCGCCAGTGGGCACGATGGTCGCGGCCCGCTCCGGCGCCTTGAACGCGATGTCCACCTCGTCCGACGGCATGTACTTCAGGACCTCGAGCAGGTAGTTGGCGTTGAAGCCGATCTCGAGCTCCTCGGAGTCGTAACCGATCTCGAGCTCGTCGTGTCCCTCGCCGAGATCCGGCGTGAGCACGTTCAGGTGCACCCGGCCGGGCTCGAACTTCAGCCGAATCCGGTGCGTCTGGTCCGACGCGACCACGGCCATCCGGCGCACGGCCGACTCGAGGGACTTCTTCGGAACGGTCGCGATCTTGTCGTTGTCCTTCGGAATGACCTGCTCGTAGTTCGGGTACGACCCCTCGATGAGCCGCGTGTAGACCTCGGTGCGCTCGCTCTTGAAGCCGAGATGGTTCCCGCTCCGCGCCACGTTCAGCGCGTCGTCGTCCTTGAAGAGGCGCTGCACCTGCTGCAGCGCGGCCGGTGGGACGATGAAGTCGGCGGAGGTCGTGCCGGTGTCCTCGACCGTCACGCTCATGCGTGCCAGCCGGTGCCCGTTGGTCGCGATCATGCGCATCTCGCCGGCCCGGAGCTCCCAGAGGACGCCGTTCAGGATCGGGCGGCTCTCTTCGGTGGACACCGCGAACGAGGTGTGGTGGATGAGCCGGTTCAGATCTTTGCCGGTCACCGTGAGCCCCGTGGAGAAATCGACCTCGGCCAGCTTCGGGAACTCCTCGGCGGGGAGGCCATTCAGCTTGAAGTGGCTCCGGCCACAGCGAAGCTCGATCTGATCGCCGCGGGTCGACACGTCGACTGCCTGGTCCGGAAGCTCCCTCGTGATCTCCTGGAGCTTCTTGCCCGGCGCCGTGAGCGTGCCCGGTTCTTTCACGTCGGCGGGAACGCGCACACGGACGGCGACGTCCAGATCGGTCCCGCTCATCCAGACTCCATCGCCATCGGCCTCGAAGAGGATGTTCGAGAGCACGGGTAATGTCGTCTTCGACGGGATGCTGGCCGAAACCGCCGCGAGACCGTTGTGCAGGTTCTGTCTGGTGATCGTGAAGTTCATCGACTCATGGCTCCTGGGGACGGCTGAAAGCGGGGGACGGGCTCGAGTGCCCATTCATCCACAGACCCTGGATACTATCTCCCTTCTTTCTATAAAAACATAGTCGTAGTAGGGGATGTGGATCTGTGGAAGATTGGGCGTCGAACGTGACGTTCAGGTAACGGGCGTGTGCTCTAGCGACCTTTTCGGACGACCGGGAAAGCGCAGGATAACTTCAGTCGATCGTGCAAGACGCGCGGAGTGCAACCGGGGAGGTGTGCAGAACCGGTCGGATATCCACAGATCTCCACACACTTGTTCAGACTCCCCTGGGCACGTTCTCATCGAGCTCTCGGCGGGCGCCCGCGACGGCTTTCCGGAAGTCGTCGTCGTTCTCCATATCGTCCTCGACTTTGCGAATCGAATGGATGACGGTCGAGTGGTCACGACCTCCGAAGAGCTCCCCGATGCGGACGAGGGACATGCCCAGCATGTCTTTGATCAAGTACATGGCAACCTGCCGAGGCACCGTGAGGTCCTTCGTACGCCGTTTCGAGGCCAGCGCCTCCGGACGGACACTCCAGCGTCGGGCGACGGTATCACGAATGACCTCCGGTGACACGCGGGGGCGTGACTCACCACGCCCGAGCACGCCGCGGAGGGCGGTCCTCGCGAGGTCGAGCGTGATCTCCTGGTGCGTCAGCGACGAGTAGGCGAGGAGCTTGATCACCGCGCCCTCGAGTTCACGAACCGACGACGTGCACGACGACGCAATGAACTCGATGATCTCGTCGTCCATGGAGAGCCCGTCGTCGTCGGCCTTTTTCCGGAGGATGGCCATGCGGGTCTCGAGGTCCGGCGGACGGAGGTCGACCACCAGGCCCCATTCGAATCGCGACACCAGCCGCTCTTCGAGGCGTGCCATCTCCTTGGGCGGTCGGTCGCTCGTCAGCACGATCTGGCGCTGGGCGTCGTAGAGCGCGTTGAACGTGTGGAAGAACTCCTCCTGGGTGCTTTCCTTCCCCTCGAGGAAGTGCACGTCGTCGACGAGAAGGAGATCCATGTCCCGGTAACGCCGACGGAACTGCGCCGTGCGTCCTTCGCGAATCGACGCCACCAGCTCGTTGGTGAACTTCTCGGAGGAGATGTAGGAGATACGGCTATCGGGATTCTGCGCGAGAAGCTGGTTCCCGATGGCGTGCATGAGGTGCGTCTTGCCGAGTCCCACGCCGCCGTACAGGAAGAGCGGGTTGTACATGCGGGCGGGCTTGTCCGCCACGGCGCTGCAGGCGGCCGCGGCGAGCTGGTTGTTCGCTCCGACGACGAAGCGCTCGAATGTGTAGCGCTCGTTCAGGAGAGGCCGAGGGACGTCGGCCGGCGAGCGCTTGGGTTCGTGCAAGACCGCGGAGCCCGATCCGGATCCGGACGATGCAGTGGTGTCCGAGCTTCGGGGGGTCGGCAGCTCGACGATGGGGATCTGGGTCTGGGCCGAGCGTTCGGCCGCCCGGACCGAGACCTTGAGCGGGCGACCGAGGACTGTTTCCGCGGCCGCGTCGAGGATGTGTCCGAACTTGTCCTCGAGCCATTCGACGTGGAACGGGTTCTGGGCCTCGAGAATGAGCTCGTCCGATGTGGTCGCTACCGCCGAGGCGCTGGCGATCCACGTGTTGAAGCTGTGCTCGGGCACGGACTGCTTCGCGACCTCCTGGATCTTCGACCAGAGCTCGGCTGCGGTCAGCTCCAAGCCACCCTCCGGGAGCGGGGCGCACCCTCGTTCTCGGCCCGGTGACCTGAGGGCGAAAAGGGAGGGTACGGGGGCATCTCGGGATGCGTGCTCGGAGTGGAGGTGAGGCTTCGGAAGGGCTCCCGTTTCGGACGGGCGCCGAAGCTATCCAGGCGATGTGGAAAAGTCAAACGAGGCCACGGGGTGCCTGGATTCTTGCGGATTTCCCCTCATCCGCTCCCCCTCCGTTGACGCTTTCCACACCATCTGTTTATCTTTTCAAGCTCGTTTACAAACTTGGTCATCTATTGGACCGGGCTCCAAGCCATGAAGCCGACATACAAGCCGCGCAACCGGAAACGGGTCAATAAGCACGGATTCCGCGCACGCATGAAGACGAAGGGCGGATGCAAGGCGCTCAACCGGCGCCGTCGTCGCGGCCGCGCCAAACTCGTCGTGAAGGTCGGCGGGAAGTAGGCGGCGCATCGCGGCCCCGGGGAGAGTCTCTTCCTCGGGAGGCGCGCATCACGCGCAGCGCCGATATCGAGGCGTTGCTCGAGCGGGGGAAGCGCAGGAGGACGACGAATCTTGACGTCTTCTTCGCGCCGTCCCCCGCTTCGCGTTCCCGGTTCGGGGCTATCGTTCCGAAGCACGGCCACCGGATCGTCGATCGTAACCTGGTCAAGCGAAGGTTGCGGGAGATCGGCAGGAGGGACGTGTTGCCGAGGCTCGACGCCACGGAGGCATGGACCGACGTACTGGTCCGCGCCCGGCGTTCGGCCTACGCGGCGGAATACGAAGACCTGAAGCGCGAGTTGGCGGAGGCCCTGGAGACGACGTGGTTGCAAAGCTCCTGATTGGACTGGTCCGGTTCTACCGGCTCGCGATATCTCCGTGGACCCCGCCCACCTGCCGGTACACGCCGAGCTGCTCCGCCTACGCAGTCGAAGCCCTGGAGCGCCATGGAGCGGCCAGAGGATTCTGGCTGGCGCTTCGACGTGTCGGTCGTTGCCACCCCTGGGGCGGACAGGGTTACGATCCTGTTCCGAGCCAAGCATCACCCACCACGCCTGACGCGACCGGCACCCACCCGCCGGTTGCCCCACGTGACTCGAGAATGACGACCGGATGAGAACAGAGATCCGTTTCCTGATGGCGATCGTCCTCATGCTGGGCGTGCTGGTCGGCACGAACCTGCTGTTCCCACCGGTCGTGCCCGAGGGCGAGGAAGGAGCTGAGGCGACTTCTGATTCGGTGGCGGGTGCCCCGGAGGAGAGCGGCGCGGCGGGCGGCGGCGAGGAAGCTGCGGGACCCGGCGGCGTTCAGGACACGCCCGCGACCATGACTCCAACGCCCGACGCGGAGCCGAGCGTCGGGACTCCTACCGAGCCAGAAGCCGGGGTGGTAGCCCAGGCGGGGGAGCCGGAGCGGATCGTTTCGGTGAATGGCCCCTTGTACGGCTACCACTTCTCCACCCACGGCGCGCGGATGGTGTCCGTGGAACTGACCCGGTTCGACGCGCTGAACCGCGAGGGGCTGGTCGACCTGATTCCGGAAGGGGTCGACGGGTATTTCGAGCACAGACTGGTGATGGGTCGCGACACGCTGGACCTGTCGCGGGTGCCCTACACCGTTGAGCCCGTGGACGGGATCACGCTCGAGGAGGGCGGCGCGCCCGAGACGCTCCGGTTCGTCTACCAGGCGCCGACCGGAGGATTGACCTTCGAGGTCGCGTACACGTTCCACCCGGACCGGTACCAGGTCGATGTGGCTGGCCGGGTGGTCGGGCTCGAGCGCCCCCTGTTGCTGACCGACGTCGGCCAGGGGCTCGCGTACGCCGAGGCCGATTCGGCGGATGAATCCCGGATGATGGCGTACGTCTACAACCACGTTCAGGACGGAATCGAATCCACGAACCTTGACGACGCCGAGCCGGGCATCGTGGAAGGCCCGCTCCTGTGGACCGCGACACGCAGCAAGTTTTTCGTGATCTCGCTGCTGGCCGGCCGCGACGAGGCGTCGGGCGAGGCGAACGGCGACTATCTCGGCGGGTTGATTCTGGAGCCGAGCCTCCTGCCGGATCGCATCTCGATGTGGGCCGCCCAGAGCACCGTGAACGGTGAGTTCGCGTACCGCCTCTTCATGGGCCCGCAGGATTACACGCGGCTGACCTCGCTGGGTCAGGGCATGGAAGAGGTGAATCCGTACGGATGGCGCTTCTTCCGGCCCATCATCCGGCCGTTCGTCTCGATCATCATGACGATCCTGGTGTTCTTCCACACCACCCTAGACCTGGGCTACGGATGGGTCCTGATGATCGTCGGCGTTCTCATGCGCATCGTGCTCTTCCCGCTGAACCACAAGGCGATGAAGGCGCAGCTACGCAACATGGCGGTGCAACCTCTGGTGCAGGAGATCCAGGCGAAGCACAAGGAAAACCCGGAGAAGCTGCAGAAGGAGATGATGCGGCTCTACAAGGAGCACGGCTTCAACCCGTTCGCCGGGTGTCTGCCCATGCTCCTGCCCTGGCCCATGCTCATCGCGCTCTTCTTCGTGTTCCAGAACACCATCGAGTTGCGGGGCGTCGAGTTCCTGTGGCTGCCGGACCTGTCGGCGAAGGATCCGTTCTACATCCTGCCGATCATCCTCGCGTTGTCGATGTTCCTGATGCAGTGGGTGAGCCTGAAGTCGCTCGATCAGCCCAATGCTCAGCTGAAGATGATGATGTGGGTCATGCCCGGCTTCATGCTGTTCATCTTCATGAACCTGGCGAGCGGCCTGAACCTCTACTACGCGACCACGAACCTGGCCACGATCCCCCAGCAGGTGTGGATCGCCAAGGAGCGCCGCAAGATGAGGGACCGCCCACCGCCGACGCTCAAGAAGGAGTAGCCGGCGCGCGCCCATGGACGTCGACACCATCGTAGCGTTGTCCACCGCGCCGGGTGTCGGCGCCATCGCGGTCGTGCGCATGTCCGGCCCCGACGCGTTCCCGTTTCTGCGGGACGTGGCGCCGGACGTCGACGAGCTGGCTCCCGAGGCACGCACGGCGACTGTGATGCGGGTCGTCGATCCCGACGACGGTGCGGTCATCGATAGGGCGCTCGTGACGCGGTTCGTCGCGCCCGACAGCTATACCGGCGAGGACCTGGTCGAGATTTCCTGTCACGGGGGCGTGCTCGTTCCGCAGCTCGTGCTCGACGCCTGCCGGTCGGCGGGGGCCCGTGAGGCTGAACCGGGCGAGTTCACTCGCCGGGCGTATCTGCGGGGACGCATGGACCTCGTGCAGGCCGAGGCCGTCGACGACCTGATCCATGCCCGGAGCCGTGCGCTGCATCGCACTTCCGTGGCTCAGTTGGAGCGAGGGTTGTCCGCGCGGGTGGGTGCGCTTCGGAAGCAGATCGTCCGCTTGGAGGCTCTTCTGGCCCACCATGTCGATTTCCCGGAGGAGGACGATCCTCCCGTGCCGCTCGAGCGTGTCCGGGCAGAGGCGGGTGAGGTCGTCCGGAGCGTCGAGCGAATGCTTTCGACGGCTCCCGAAGGGGAGCTGCTCCGCGAGGGCGCGCTCGTGGTGCTCGCCGGCCGACCGAACGTCGGAAAGTCTTCGCTCTACAACGCTTTGCTGGGGCGTGAGCGGGCCATCGTGACCGAGATCGCGGGTACGACGCGGGACGCCATCGAGGCGGATGTGGAGCTCGGGGGTTTCCCCTTCCGGCTCGTCGATACGGCCGGGCTGAGGGAGACCGATCAGGAGATCGAGCGTCTGGGCATCGAGGTGACGCGGCGCTATCTGGAGTCGGCGGAGGTCGTGCTGTTCTGCGTCGAGGCGGGCGGACCGATGGACGCGGAGGAACGCGCGTTCCTCGATGCGCTGGAGGGTCGGTCCGTGATCGTCGTCGAGACGAAGGCCGACCGGGTGGAGGGTTTGGGAGGTCAGGACGGTTCCGGTGTGGAGGGCGGACCCGAGGCGGTGGTCGGGGGACGGCGGCACATCCGCGTCTCGACGGTGACGGGCGACGGGCTGGATGTGCTGCGCGCTGCGCTTCCGGCGCTGGTGTTCTCCGGGCTGACGCGTGGCGCGGAAGATGTGCCCGTCATCACGCGGCGCCGGCATGCGCGGGCGCTCCGTGAGGCCGCCGAAGCGGTCAGGGCGTTCGGCGCCGCCCTCGACCATGGGGTCCCCCCGGAGGTTGCCGCGGCTCATCTTCGCGATGCGGAGACCGCCCTCGAGGATGTGTTGGGCGTGATCGCTACCGATGACGTCCTGGACGTCGTGTTCAGGGACTTCTGCGTGGGGAAGTGATGATGGGTGCGACCGGTAGGGGGCATGACGTGCGGCGATATCGTGTGGAGGGGCGCGTACAGGGTGTCGGGTTCCGGTGGTGGACCCGGAAGACCGCGACTTCCCTGGGGTTATGCGGACGCGTTCGGAATCTGGCGGATGGTTCGGTTGAGGTTCGTGTTGCGGGGCCAGCCGACGTTCTGAGCACGCTCGAGACCGAGCTGCAGCGGGGTCCGGGCTCCGCGAAGGTGGCGAGCTTGGAACGGTGCGACGTCGGGGACCGATTACGGGAGGAGGCCGCCGGGTGGACCTCCTTCGAGATCGATCGCGAGTGAGATGCCGTGGCGAGTGGCCCGCGCGGCATGTCGCCATGGTGCGGATAAGGTGGGGAGCGGATAGGGAGTGGTCATGAGGAAGAGATACGGAGTGATTGTCGTAGGGGGTGGGCACGCGGGCACGGAAGCCGCTGCCGCCTCCGCGCGCGCTGGAGTGCGGACGCTCCTGGTGTCCCCCGATCTGTCGCGGCTCGGCCAGATGAGCTGTAACCCGGCCATCGGCGGCGTGGCGAAGGGTGTGGTGGCTCGCGAGGTGGATGCCCTCGGCGGCGTCATGGGGCGGGCGACCGACGCTTCCAGAATCCAGTTCCGTATGCTGAATCGCTCGAAGGGGCCAGCCGTGTGGGGTCCACGGGCGCAATGTGACCGCGCGCTGTACCCGATGGCCGTGCGGCGGGTGCTGGACACCCTTCCTGAGCTGGACCTTTTCCAGGAGATGGTCACCGGCCTCGTCGCTGAGGCCGGAAGGGTGGTGGGCATCCGGACCCGCGGGGGGCTGGAGTTCGAGGCCGATGCCGTGGTGGTCACCACGGGGACGTTTCTCCGCGGGAAGATTCATATTGGTGGGAGCACTGGCGTCGAGGCGGGGCGGGCCGGTGAGGCGCCGTCCGTCGAGCTGGCCGAGGGCCTCGAGGGGCTCGGCCTCACAGTGGCCCGGTTCAAGACGGGGACGCCCCCGCGGGTCGACGGGCGGACGGTGGACCTCGATCGCCTTGAGCGACAGGACGGCGAGGCGGGGAGCTATCGATTCTCGGCTTACGCCCGGGAGGACATTCCCGAACAGATGCCGTGCTGGATCACCTGGGCGAGCGACGGTCTCAAGCGTGTGGTGACGGAGAATCTGTCGCGGAGCGCACTCTACGGTGGTGAGATCGCGGGGCGCGGACCTCGCTACTGCCCCTCCATCGAGGATAAGGTCGTCCGGTTTCCCGATGCCCCGAGGCATCAGGTGTTCCTCGAGCCGGAAGGCTTGCACACGACCGAGTTGTATGTGAACGGTCTATCGACGTCGCTTCCCGCCGACGTGCAGCTCGAGTTCCTCCGGACGGTTCCGGGGCTCGAGGAGGTCATTATGACGAAGGTGGGCTATGCCATCGAGTACGACTACTTCCCGCCGCACCAGCTTCGACACACGCTGGAGTTGAAGGACGTGCCGGGGTTGTTCTTCGCGGGACAGATCAACGGGACCACCGGATACGAGGAGGCGGCGGGGCAGGGCATCGTGGCAGGGATCAACGCTGCGCTGCGGGTGCGTGGGGAAGAGCCTTTCGTGCTCGAGCGGGACCAGGCCTACATCGGGGTGCTGATCGACGACCTCGTGACACGCGGTGTGGACGAGCCGTACCGGCTGTTCACGTCGCGAGCGGAGTTTCGCCTGCTGCTGAGACAGGACAATGCGCCGCGGAGGTTGGGGACGCTTGCGAGAGAGCGGGGCCTCCTCACGGACGAGCAGACGAGCGCGTTGGAGGATCGTTTGGCCGCTGAGGGGCGCGTGTTGGCGTGGTTCCGGGATACGAACATCGACCCTGCAGCGTCGCGCGAGTTGCTCGAGGCCGCCGGCTCGGCGCCGTTGTCGGAGCCCACGAGGGCGGCGGACGTGCTCAAGCGTCCGAAGGTCGGTGCTGCGGCCCTGTTGGACGTTGGGCCGGAGGCGCCGGAGGACGTCGAGGAAGATGCCGTCCTGGCGGCGGTCGAGGTGGAGCTCAAGTACGAGGGGTATGTGGCGCGGGAAAAGGAGCGGGCCGAACGGCTTCGACGCCAGGCGGGGGTCGTGTTGACCGACGATCTGCCCTACGGCGAGATGAAGACGCTGTCTCATGAGGCCCGCGAGAAGTTGGCGGCCGTTCGGCCCGGGACTTTGGCTCAGGCCGGCCGCATCCCTGGGGTGTCTCCCGCGGACCTACAGAATCTTCTGCTGGAAGTGAAGCGGAGAGCGTCTGTCGGGGTCGGGTAACAGTTGGCGAAAGGCTGTTTCACGTGAAACAGCCGGCTGGATTGCCCGGTGAAGGGATCTCCGGGTCGACGGCCGCCTTGGGCGCCAGCTGCAGACGGCGAGCTCGCGCCGCGATGGCGTTGGGGTCGATGCGCGCTCCGTGTTGCCTTCGGTCGCTTCCTTCTGCCGTCCTTCGAGGGGCGGCGGGTGCGGGCGCGCTCGAGAGACCGAGCACGACGAGCGCGATTCTAGGCGCAGCCCGCCACGTGTGGGGAGTCCTGTTTCACGTGAAACATGCGCCGGCGCCTGTAGATGGCCGGCGCCCGCTAGCTCCGCTCCAGAACGACGTGCAGCGTGGCGGGCTCGAACGTGCCGTCAAAGTTGAAGTCGAACTCGGTGGGCCCGTCCAGGATCAGCAGGTCCGGGCCATTGAACTGATAGGCCGACGTGGCGCCGGCCCCCTGATTGGGATTCAGCCGCACCGCTGTGCCGATCACCGACATCGTGCCGTTCTCGACGGCAGCCTGCTCCATCTCACCCGGGATCAACAGCGTCGCAGTGTATGCTCCGCTGGGCTGTACATTCAAGGTGAATACACCCGTCGCATCGATGAGGTCGAACTCGATGGAGTCGTTCGCGATGCTGGTGACGACGAATTCACTCGCGTCCCAGTCGCCTACGAACGGTTCCACCGCCGGGTCGGGGGTTGCTACGTCCGATGGGCTGGAGCCCCCGCACGCTCCCAGCACCAACAGCAGCGTCAGGCTCACTCCTCGTAGGCCGCTCCCCAGGCCGTGTCGAAAATCGCCTTTGATCACCGAAGGGCGCTGCGGCACATGCTTCATCGCGTCTGACTCCTTGGGCGTCGCCCGGAAGACTAAACGGGAGGGCGCCGCGGAGTTCGGGCCCTGCCGTCTCACGCCGGAAGGTCCTCGCCCGACCGTTTCAGGTCAAGCGGCGCCCGCTTCTTGCATTCCGTGAGCGCGGCGATGGCGTATATTGGGGTCCCCGCACATTCCACACTGAGCCCGCGACGAATGTCCCGCGTCATCGCCATCGCAAACCAGAAGGGCGGCGTCGGTAAGACGACGACCGCGATCAACCTGGGCGCTTCGCTCGCCGTGGCGGAGAAGCGCACGCTCGTCGTGGATATCGATCCGCAGGGGAACGCCAGCAGCGGGTTGGGCATCACCGACCGCAACAGCCGCCCCACGGTGTACGACATCCTGATCGGCAACCGGTCGGCGTCCGAGGCGATCGTGCGAGGCGTGCACTTTCCTGGGCTGGACGTCATCCCCTCCACTCGGGATCTCGTGGGAGCCGAGATCGAGCTCGTCTCGACCCCGAACCGGGAGTCGATCCTGCGAGAGGCCCTGAAGGGAGTGCGGGACGAGTACGATTTCGTGTTGGTCGATTGCCCTCCCTCCCTGGGGCTCCTGACTCTGAACACGCTCACGGCTGCGGATTCAGTGCTGATCCCGATCCAGTGCGAATTCTATGCGCTCGAAGGCTTGAGCCAGCTGCTCAACACGGTCCGCCTCGTCCAGCGCGGCCTGAACCCACGCCTCGATATCGAGGGTGTCCTCCTTACGATGTTCGATCGTCGGCTGAACCTGTCCCGGCAGGTCGCGGAGGAGGCTCGCGACTACTTCGGCGACAAGGTCTACGAGTCGACGATCCCCAGAAACGTCCGCCTCGCCGAGGCACCCAGCTTCGGCCAGCCGATTGTTGAGTACGATGTACTGTCAACCGGCTCAGAGGCGTATCTCGCTCTGGCACAAGAGGTTATAGCTCGCAACACCCGTCCCGCGCCCCAGGTTGCGCCATGACCGACCGGCCTCGCTTGGGTAAGGGCCTCAGCGCCCTCATCGGAGAGTATCTCGACCCGGAGACGGACACCGCCGAGATCCGCGCCCTGCCCCTGGCGGCCATCGTCCCGAACCCGCTCCAGCCGCGGTCGGTCTTCACCGAGCAGGAGCTCGCCGACCTCGCCCAGTCGATCGAGGCGAACGGGCTTCTCCAGCCTCTCGTCGTGCGGCCGTCGCCGAACAGTGCCAACCTCTTCGAGCTCATCGCGGGCGAGCGGCGCTTCCGGGCCGTCACGAGCCTCGGCTGGCAGGAAGCACCCGTCGTCGTTCGAGAGGCCACGGACGAGACCCTCCTCGTCCTGGCCCTCGTGGAGAATCTCCAGCGAGAGGCGCTGTCTGCGCTGGAGGAAGCCGAGGGGTACGTTGCGCTCTCGGAGAAGTTCGGGCTGACCCACGCCGAAATCGCCGAGTCCGTCGGCAAGGATCGCTCGACCGTCGCGAATATCGTGCGACTCCTGAATCTTCCCGCCGCGGTTCGTCGCCTCCTTCAGGAGCGCGCGATCACGCCCGGGCACGCACGTGCGCTCCTGGCGGTCGAGGATCCCGGTAAGGCCGGCGAGCTCGCGCGTCGGGCAGCCAAAGAGGGTTGGTCCGTCCGTGAGACCGAGCGACGTGCGGGAGCAGCCCGCCCGAAGAAGAAGAAAGCGGAGCCACTGGTCGATCCGGTCGCCCAGTCGCTCGAGGAAGCCCTCCGTGATCATCTCGCCACTCGGGTCGCGTTGAAGCGCGCCCGAGGGGGCGGTGGCACCATCCAGATCGCCTACCACGACGACGAGGACTTCGAGCGCGTCTTCGAGCTCGTCACGGGCCGCGCCGCGGCCGACGTCGTGCGCTGAGGGAGCCCATCATGAGCAAGGACCAACGGCGACTGTCCCTGGTGGTGGTCCCGCACGGGGGAAGGGACAGCAAGACCTACCACTTCTCCTATCGTCGTCTTCGGTGGCTCGCCCTCCTTGGTACCGGGGCCGCCTTGGCGCTCGCCCTGATGGTCGGTAGCTGGTGGTACCTTGCCGCCCGGGCGCTCAAGGCGTCCGACCTCGAGCGTGAGGTGGAGGTCATGTCGCGGGACCGCCAAAGGGTCGCCGCTCTGGTACAGCGTCTCGAAGCGATGGAAACCCAGTACGCGAACATCCGCCGCATGTTCGGGGCGGCTGCCATCGATCGCCCTTCGGATGTCTGGCTCCCGCTGTCGAACCCGGTTCGGCGGGCGGCGTCCGGTCCCTCCGCCCGACGCGCGGGACCCACGCCGCCGACGGTATGGCCCCTCACCGAGCGGGGCTTCGTCACGCAGGGCCTGCACGAGGGCTTCGAGGGCCGGCATCCGGGGCTCGACATCGCGGTCCCGTCGGATTCATATATTCGTGCGGCCGGCGGCGGCACGGTCTCCGACGTCGGTGACGACGCAGTATATGGCCGATACGTCGTGATCGACCACGGCGACGGCTACACGACCCTCTATGGGCACGCATCGAATACACTCGTGTCGCTCGGTCAGTCCGTCCGGGAGCGCCAGGTCATCGCCCTTTCCGGATCCACCGGCCGCTCGACCGGACCTCATCTACACTTCGAGGTCATTCTCGACGGCGAGCCTATCGACCCCCTGTCTTTGGTCGACCAACCTTCGTGAGGCGCAACGGCGCCTCATCGTTACCGAATCTTCTCGTTCGATGGAGTACTTCGCATGGCGCGTGAGCGAACCAGTCAGGGCAGCGCACCGGAATCGGTCATCTCCATCGTCGGTCCCGGCATGAAGGTCGTGGGCGACTGTGAGACCGATGGCACGCTCCGGATCGAGGGGGCCGTGCAGGGGACCGTGCGGGCCGCCAAGGCGGTGGTCATCGGTCGCGACGGCCTGGTCATCGGAGACGTCATCACCCAGGACGCAGTCGTCTCTGGACGGGTCGAGGGATCCGTGACCGCAGAGTCCCGCCTGGAGCTCCAGGCGTCATGCCAGATCGACGGGGAAGTCTACACGCCTCGTCTCCAGCTCGAGGAGGGTGCCGTCTTGAATGGCAGCGTGAACATGAAGCAGTCCAATGAGAACCGGGCTCCCGGATCTCAGAATAGCGACTCCGATTCCGATTCCGATGAGGCCGAGGGGTGATGACGAGCTCCCGGGATATCCCCAATGTCGCGTCAATGTGGATATTTGGGCTGGCTTGGCCGTACGGTACCCCTCAAGTCACTGATAACCAGGGGGTTGCGGATTTCTGGGCGCGTGGATAACGGGGGTTGCGGGCCCTCGTTTTCAACTTTTCCACAGGTTGTCCACCGTGGGCGGTCGCGTCCAGCAGCGCCAGGCGAGGTCGCGCTCGCCGGCAGGTCCTAATATGAAACTAGAATCCATTGTCGAGTATCTCGATGCCTATCTGACGATCGAAGGGCATCCGGATTACGGTCCCGCACACAACGGGCTTCAGGTGGCGGGCGATCGCGATGTGCGCTCCGTCGCCGCGGCGGTAGATGCCTCGGTGGCCTCCATCGAAGCAGTCGTCGGCTCCGGAGCCGGCCTCATGGTCGTGCATCACGGAATCTTCTGGGGTGGCTCCGCGCCCATCACCGGTCCGCTGTACCGGCGCCTCCGACCCCTGCTGCAGCACGGCGTCGCGCTCTACAGCGCCCATCTTCCCCTGGATGCGCACGCAGAGGTCGGCAACTGTGCCCTTCTCGCGGACGCGCTCGGGCTGACCGGCCGGGCGTCCTTCGCGGGGTACAAAGGAGTCGAGGTGGGTTGGTGGGGCACTTTTCCCGAGCCCCGGTCCGTCGACGCCTTATCGAGCGCGCTCGCCGACGCCGTGGGCGGATCGGTGCACGTCATCCCTGGAGGCCCGAAGCAGGTGCGGCGAGTCGGCGTCGTCACGGGCGGCGGCGCATCTTTCTTGCGGGAGGCCGCGGAGCTGGGCCTCGACGCCCTGGTGACCGGCGAGGCTCCCCACCATGCGTACATCGATGCCATGGAAGCGGGCATCCACGTTCTCCTCGGCGGTCACTACGCCACGGAGACCTTCGGAGTCAAGGCGCTCGCGGCTCATGTGGCCGAGCGATTCGACCTGGAATGGCACTTCATCGATCAACCCTCCGGGCTTTGAGAGCCACTCCCGGATCCTCGACAGCCAAGGTCCGGGGTCTCGATCCGTTGCAGCACCCCGGGGCGCAGGGTACCATCCCGGGGCGGATCCGCCGCGCGTGATGCGCTATTCGACCGAGCCGGAGCACCGGTCCTCATCCTACGATCGCAGCGATATCTGGAGTCATAGACGACCATGAGCCCCAACGCATCGGGCCCCTTCTGTCCAGAGTGCAAGAAGCCGGCGACCGGCAACTTCTGTCAGAACTGCGGCACCAAGCTGGGCGGACGCTTCTGCAGCCAATGTGGCGGCAAGCTCGGCCCTTCCGCCTCCTTCTGCAATCAGTGCGGCGCCAAGAACGAAGTGGTCACGGGCGGTCACCGGGCCGCAGCGGCCAGCGTCGTGGGAGGGCAGAACCTTCCTTGGTGGATCGCCGGCGCGGCCATGTTCGCCCTCATCGTCGCCATCGGTGTCTCGATGGTCCGGCCAGGTCCGCCCCCCACTCCCGGGTCTGGCGCACCAGTAGCGGGAGCGCCGGCCGGCGCCGCGGCCGTCGACCTCAACTCGATGACCCCCAGGGAAGCGGCCGACCGCCTCTTCAACCGGGTCATGACCAGTGTCGCCGAGGGTGACTCGGCCGGGGCCCAGGCGTTCGTCCCGATGGCGGTTGGGGCGTACGAGCGCGCCCGGCCCCTCGATCTCGACGGGCTCTTCCACCTCTCCCTCCTGCAGCGTACGGCGATGGATCTCGAGGGCGCGCTCGCTTCCGCCGAAGCGATCCTGGCGGAGGATCCCGACCACGTGCTCGGTCTGACCGCCGCCGCGGCCGCCGCCAAGGAGCTGGGGCGAGAAGACCGTGCGGCCGAGCTCTACGAGCATCTGCTCTCGGTGTACGAAGCCCAGAGCCAGCGAGGGCTGCAGGAGTACCTCGACCACGCGCAGATCATGACCACGGTGCGTGATTCCGCGGAGGCGTTCCTGAGCGGGCGCTGACGCCCCTCGGGAGATCCTTTCATGCGCGTCTTCATCACCGGCGCCAGCGGTCTGGTCGGGACCCATCTCGCAGGCGAGCTGATCGAAGCTGGTCACGAGGTGGTCGGCCTGTGCCGGGGCGGCTCGGACACCACGTACCTCGATCGGGTCGGCTGCGGGATCGTGCGGGGTGACATCCGGTCCGACGCCGACACGCTCGCCCCCTTCATGGAGGGCTGCGACCGGTTGGTGCACGCAGCCGCGCAGGTGTACTCGGGCGGCTCGTGGCCCAAAGTCCGGGAGACCAACGTGGACGGCACGCGACATGCACTGACCGCCGCCCGGCTCGCCGGGGTGGCCCAGGTGGTGCACGTGTCCACGGTCGCCGTGTACGGCGGCATTCCGGGTCCCAAGGGCGAGGAGGCGCCGATCGACGCGCCCATCCCACCCGGAGACCTCTACACACGTTCGAAGAGGGAGGCCGAGGAAGTGGTCCGGGGCATCGAGGCCCGGCGCGGGCTTCCCGTCACCGTGATACGCCCCGCCGCTGTCTACGGCGAGCGCGACCGGCTCATGGCGCCCGCCCTCGCCCGTCTTCTGCGCCTGCCGTTCGTGGCGCTGCTCGGTGAGGCCGACAACACCCTACCGGTCGTCTACGCTGGAAACGTGGCTTCGGCGCTTCGACTCGCCGTCGAGCAGTGCACGGGCGGGGAGACCTTCAACGTCGCGATGGACCATCCGTTGACGCAGCGTCAGCTGTTCGAGGGGCTGGCCGACGGGCTCGGCAAGAATCCGCGGTTCTTTTCCATCCCGGCGCCGTTGGTGAGGTCGGTCGGCGGCGTTCTGGCGCATTTCGGGGTGAGTGCACCCGGGGCGAAGCATCTTCCCCTCGAACGTGTCATCGACCTCGCCCTCGGCGAAAATCCCTTCCCGTCCCACCGGATCCGGGAAGCGTTGGGTTGGGCGCCGAAGCATGAGCACGACGATGCGCTCAGGCGCACTGGCGAATGGCTGAAGTCCGCATGATCGACGACGACCGGAAGCCTCCGATGCCGGGCCGCCGCGTGCCGGACGGCCGTCGTCCCGAAACCGAGGACGAGCGTCTGCTCGATGTGCAAAACGGCGTGCACCTCGGGATGGACGCGTGGCGTGTGTTCCGGATCATGGGAGAGTTCGTCGAAGGCTTCGAGGCACTGGCCAATCTCGGCGCGGCGGTCTCGATCTTCGGGTCGGCTCGCGTGCAGCCTGGTCATCCCCAGTACGAAGCGTGCGTGGAAACGGCCAAGCTCCTTGCCGAGTCCGGCCACGCGATCATCACGGGCGGGGGTCCCGGCATCATGGAGGCCGCGAACAAGGGCGCCCGGGAGGGCGGCGGGCTTTCCATCGGGTGCAACATCGAGCTCCCCTTCGAGCAGCACGACAACGGGTATCTCGACATCTCCGTGGACTTCCGGTACTTCTTCGTCCGGAAGACGATGTTCGTGAAGTACGCGCAGGCGTTCGTGATCTTCCCCGGCGGCTTCGGCACGCTGGACGAGCTCTTCGAGGCGCTCACGCTCATCCAGACCGGGAAGATCAAGGACTTTCCGGTGATCCTGTTCGGAACCGAGTACTTCGGCGGGCTCATGGATTGGATCCGTGGGACGTTGGCCGCCGAGGGGAAGATCTCCCCCGCTGACCTGGAGTTGATCTGCGTCACCGACGACCCCGTCGAGGTCCGCGACCACATCGCCGCGCACAAGAAGCGTCGCCGCGCCGACCCGTCCTTCCGGGGACGACGCGCTACGGACAGGTAGAAGGGTGTTGGGCGAATCCTTGTAACCGTACGCGGGCTACGGCTACCTTTTCAGGCTCTCACCGGGGCCTCGGAACAAGCTGCCCCGTGGGATTTTCATTCCGGCATCGATCCTTCCGTGCTGTGAGCGACTGTCCGGTCTCGCGCAGCGGAGGTCAGCAGACTATTGAGCAGCAACACCGACCAGGCACCCAAGGGGTACGCGCCCACCGGCAAGAACACCGGGACCGTGAAGCCCAAAGGAACCTCTCGCATCCGGGCCCACGAGGGCCTGGACACCATCGACATCCGCTCGCGGAAGCCCTCGTGGCTCAAGGTCCGCTCGCCCGGCGGCGCCAACTATATGCGCCTCAAGAAGATGATGCGCTCGGAGTCGCTCCATACCGTATGTGAGGAGGCTGGCTGCCCGAACATCGGCGAGTGCTGGGAGGCGGGCACCGCCACCTTCATGATCCTCGGCGACGTCTGCACGCGCGCCTGCAAGTACTGCGGGGTCGCCCACGGCATGCCGACCGGGCTCGACACCGACGAGCCCCGTCGCGTCGCCCAGACCGTCCAGGAGATGGAGCTCGAGCACGTCGTCATCACGAGCGTGAACCGTGACGAGCTTCCCGACGGCGGCGCGGGGATCTACGCCGACACCATCCGCCGGATCCACGAAGCCGTTCCCGGCTGCTCGGTGGAAGTGCTCATCCCCGACTTCAAGGGCGACGAGCCGTCGTTGCAGATCGTGATCGACGCCAAGCCGGCGATCCTCGGGCACAACCTCGAGACCGTCGAGCGGCTGCACCCAGACGTGCGTCCGGGTGGGCGTTACTGGCGGTCGATCTCCTTCTTGGGGGCGGTGAAGAAGCTCGATCCGGGGATGCTGACCAAGACCGGCATCATCCTTGGGATGGGCGAGGAGCCGGATGAAATCCGGCAGGCCATGATCGATGTGCGCGAGGCGGCGGTGGACATTCTGACGTTGGGGCAGTATCTCCGGCCCTCCCCGATGCACATTCCGGTGGCCCGATGGGTCACGCCGGAGGAGTTCGCGGAGTGGAAGCGCATCGGTGAGGAGGAGCTCGGCTTCAAGCACGTCGAGTCGGGGCCCCTCGTCCGTTCCAGCTACCATGCCAAGGAGCAGGCGCGCGAGGTCGAGGCGGGTGGGCCCGGCGCCATTCAAGACGTACTCGAAGCAGACATTCCGGCCCCCGCCGAGGTCGAGTTGGATCTGGTCCAGCTCGAGCTCGGTCGGCCTGGCCGACCCGTGAACGGAGCCTGAGATGGCCGAGACGAAGACTCGGAAGAAGAGCAGCAGCGCGAAGAAGGGCGGAGCCCTCGACACCCACGGCATCGGCGAAGAACTAGCCGTCGACATCCTCCGGGACATGCTCCTCTATCGGCGCTTCGAGGAGAAGGCCGAAGAGGGCTACGCCATCGGAAAGATCGGGGGCTTCTGCCACCTCCACATCGGTCAGGAGGCCGGCGCCGCGGGGTGCATCAAGCCTCTGCGTGAAGACGACTACGTCATCACCGCGTACCGGGAGCACACGCAAGCGATCGCCAAGGGCGTGGATCCCAACTCCGTGATGGCCGAGCTCTACGGCAGGGTGGACGGACCGTCGCGCGGGAAGGGCGGCTCCATGCACATCTATGGTGCCGACGTGCGCTTCATGGGCGGGCACGGCATCGTCGGCGGCCAGGTGCCGCTGGCGGCGGGCATCGCCTGGAAGATCAAATACAAGAAAGAGGACAGCGTGGTGGTCTGCTTCATGGGCGACGCCGCGGTGAACCAGGGCGGCTTCCACGAGGCGCTCAACCTGGCGGCCATCTGGAAGCTGCCGGCCATCTTCGTGGTGGAGAACAACGAGTACGGCATGGGCACCGCGTTCAGCCGGGTGTCGGCCACGCCGGTAGCCGAGCGGGCGATCTCGTACGGGATCGAGTCCTGCTCGGTGAACGGTCAGGACGCGCTCGAGACCTACGCCGTGTTCCGCGACATGGCCGAAGAGGTCCGGAACGGAGGCGGCCCGCGCTTCGTCGACCTCCAGACCTACCGATTCCGGGGACACTCGATGTCCGATCCGGTATCGGGGACGTACCGGCCCACGGAGGAGGTGGAGGAGCGCAAGGAGAAGGACGACCCGATTTCGCTCCTGCGGGACACGCTGTTCGACGCGGGACTGCTGGACCAGGACGGGCTCCAGGAGATGGATGCGGAGGCGCGAAGGCTCGCGTCAGAGGCCGCGGATTTCGCCGATGCGTCGGCGCATCCAGACCCCGAGGAGCTGTTCCAGCATGTTTGGGCAGAGGAAAATCACGGCAGGCTCTTCTTCGATGGACGGGATCGATAGATGGCGGTCATGACCTACCGCGAGGCGCTCAACGCCGCGCTTCGTGAAGAGATGGAGCGGGACCCCGACGTCTTCCTCATGGGTGAAGAGGTGGCCGAGTACGATGGGGCTTACAAGGTCTCCAAGGGGCTGCTCGAGGAGTTCGGCGACCAGCGCGTCGTCGATTCGCCGATCAGCGAGCTCGGCTTCACCGGACTCGGTGTGGGAGCCGCGATGGCGGGGCTCCGCCCGGTCATCGAGTTCATGACCTTCAACTTCGCCTTCCTCGCCATCGACCAGGTCATCAACGGCGCGGCGAAGATGAATTACATGTCCGCGGGGCAGTTCCCGATGCCCATCGTGTTCCGGGGACCGACGGGGGCGGCGCTCCAGCTCTCCGCCCAGCACTCGCAGGCGTGCGAGACCTACTATTCGCACGCTCCGGGATGCAAGGTCGTCACGCCGGGCACGCCGGCCGACGCCAAGGGGCTGCTGAAAGCCTCCATCCGTGACAACGACCCGGTCGCCTTCATGGAGGGCGAGCTCCTCTACAACATGAAGGGCGAGGTGCCGGACGACGACGACTTCATCATCCCGCTCGGGGTCGCCGACCTCAAGCGCGAAGGTGGAGACGTCTCCATCATCACCCACGGGAAAATGATCCACGTCGCGCTCCAGGCCGCCCAGAAGCTGGAGAAGGATGGGATCGAGGCCGACGTGCTCGACCTCCGGACCATCCGGCCGCTCGACATGGACGCGATCCTCGAGACGGTGAAGAAGACGAACCGCGTCGTGTACCTCGAAGAGGGGTGGCCCTACGCGGGCACCGGCGCCCAGATCGCCACGATGATCCAGGAGGAGGCGTTCGATCATCTCGATGCGCCCATCCTGCGCGTGACCCAGGCCGACGTCCCGATGCCCTATTCCAAGAGCCTCGAGGCCATCGCCAAGCCGTCTGCGGACCGCGTCGTGAAGGCGTGCAACCGCGTGCTCTACCGCTGAACGAACGACACCCCCTCACTCCGAAACGCCTCACTGGCGCCCGATTCAAGAGCGAGACAGAATCATGGTAACGAAGGTCCACCTGGAGGCCCTGAGCCCGACGATGGAAGAGGGCCAGCTCGTCCGTTGGCTCAAGAGCGAAGGAGACGAGATCTCGAACGGCGACGTACTCGCCGAGATCGAGACTGACAAGGCGACCATGGAGCTCGTGGCGCGCGGGGATGGCGTGCTGCGGAAGATCTTCCTGGACGAGGGCGGTACCGCGGCGGTGGGTAAGGTCATCGGCGTGATCGCGGATGCCGACGAGGACATCTCTGGCGTGGAGGGTGCGGCCGGCGGTGGCGGGGAGGCTTCCGGCGACGGTGGCAAGGACGACGACGCGGAGGAGGGGGAGGAGGACGAGCCCGCCTCCGAGGAGCCCGCTTCCGACGAGGCCGACGAGGCACCCGAGTCGAAACCGGCCAAGGCCGCGGCGGAGAAGCAGCCGGCGGCGTCCCCCGGCACCTCGGGTGAGGCCGCTCGGACCTCCAGCGGCCGTGTGAAGGCGTCGCCCGTCGCGCGACGGCTCGCCGACGAGGCGGGGATCGACATCAAGCGCGTCCAGGGCTCCGGCCCTGGCGGCCGGGTCGTGAAGCGCGACGTGGAGGAGGCCAAGGAGAAGGGTGTCGCGGCCCCCGCGGGTGGTCCCGCCCACGCCGGGCCCGAGTACGAGGACGTGCCGGTCTCGCAGATGCGGAAGGCGATCGCCAAGCGGCTGGTCCAGTCCATCGGCCCGGTGCCGACGTTCTACCTCACCATCGACGTCGACATGGGCCGGGTCATGGAGGCCCGCAAGAGCATCAACGCGATGCTCGAGGGCGAGGGCCGTAAGGTCTCGATCAACGACCTGGTCCTGAAGGCGACGGCCGGAGCCCTCGCGAGGCATCCGGAGTGCAACGCACAGTGGCACGACGGCTTCATCCGCCGCTACAACGCCGTCCACATCGGCGTCGCGGTCGCCATCGACGACGGGCTCATCACGCCGATCGTGCGGAACGCGCACCTGAAGGGCGTGGCGGCGATCAGCGAGGAAGTGCGCGAGCTGGCCGGCCGGGCGCGCGAGAAGAAGCTGCAGCCCGACGAGTACACGGGCGCGACCTTCTCGGTGTCCAATCTGGGGATGTTCGGCATCCACGAGTTCACGGCCATCATCAATCCGCCCGAGGCCGGAATCCTGGCCGTGGGCGGCATCGAGGAGACGCCGGTGGTGGTCGATGGCGAGGTCGTGGTCCGGCCGCGGATGAAGGTCACCATGAGCTGCGATCACCGCGTGATCGACGGGGCCCAGGGCTCGCGGTATCTGCAGACGCTCAAGGCGATGCTCGAGGAGCCCGCGGCCATCCTGGTCTGATCTGCCGCGTCGTCCGCACACGCGGGGACGGGTGACCCCACTCGGGCCACCCGATCCCCACGGCGTTCGCTTTTCCACCGGACCGGCCCGTATCTTCCCTCCCGCGTTCCAACGTTCGTGGAGGAGGCTGTCGTGGGTGCTCATAGGCGAGGAATGATTCTGATGGGCGTGGCCGTGTTGGTCAGCGGGTGCACGGCCGGTGGTGGTGATACGCCCGGCTTCGAGCCCGCCGCTTCGGAGCGTGCGCGTTCGATGACGGCTCTCATGCTTCGTCACTACGATCACGCCCGAGTCCTCACTTCGGCGGCGATCTTCGGACACGCCGACCGAGCCCACCAATCCGCTGCCGCGATTCTGCGCGAGGCGCCGGTGGAGGATCTTCCTGACGACGCCGTGCCGGCGCGTGAGGCCTTCCAAACGGCCGTGCGCTCGGTCGAGGCTGCGCGCACGCGGGCCGAGTTGGCCGGGACGGTGGCGGACGTGGCCCGCCGATGCGGGGACTGTCATCTGGCTGCGGGCCTCGGGCCTTCCTTCACCGTCGGGCGCGTCGCCGATCCCGTGACGCCCGAAGACCACATCCGTGTGCTCGCATGGGGATCGTCGCGCATGTGGGAGGCCCTGGTGGGCGGCTCCGACCTCGCCTGGCGCGCCGGCGCCCGGGCTTTGTCCGGGCAGCTCCTCAGGGAGGACCTGTACGCCTCCATGATGGCGGATCCGTCAGAGGGGCGAGCGCTCAGCGCCCGCATGCACGATCTAGGGGTCGAGGCGCTCTCTGTCTCCGAACGAGACGAAAAGACGCGGATCCTCGGGGAGATCTGGGGGACGTGCTCCGACTGTCACGAGCTCGTCGGGATGGGTTCTCAGCTACGGTAGAAGCTTCTCGTACAGTCGCCACCGCCGGTACGCCTCGATCCCCATCGCTTCGAGCGGGGTCACCAGCGCCTCATTGTCCTCGAGCACCCATGAGGCTTCCGCCCCTTCGGCGCCGATCTCGAGCGCCCGCCTGGCGGCCTCGTGCGCGAACAGCGGGAAGAGGCCGCGGTTCCGGTACGCGCGCTTGAGCCCGAGGAGCACGACCCGGCCCCGGAGCACCTTCGGGATGCCCAGCAGGAGACGGACGACGTTCCAGGGCCAGAGCCGCCCCGACGGAATCCGCGTCAGCACGCGGTTCACGTCGCGGGCGATCATCATGAACCCGACGATCTCGCCGTCGACCTCGGCCACGAACGAGAAGTTCTCGGCCAGCACGGCCTTGAGGTCCTTCGCGGTGTGCCAGAACTCGTCCCAGCTCGGCGGGACGAAGCCCCAGTTGCCGGACCAGGCCTCCTCGTAGAGCTCGAGCACTTTACGGGCCTCGCGCTCGAGCATTTTCACGTCGAGCTCACGGAAGGTGATGCCGCTCCGCTCGCGCGTGCGCTCGGCCAGCCGGGCCACGCGCTCGGGAACCGCGAGGCGGTCCCCCGCGGGAATCCAGTAGCCGATCAGGTCCTTCGTCTGGGCGTAGCCGGCTGCATCCAGCAGGTCCGCGTAGTAGGCCGGGTTCCAAGGTGTCATGAGCACCGGCGGATGCTCGAACCCACCCACCAGCAGGCCGCACTCGTGGTTCATGGACGGGCTCACCGGCCCGCGAGCCGACTCCAGCCCCCGCTCCCGCAGCCAGCTCTCGGCTGCCTCGAGCAACGCCGTCGCGACCTCGGGATCGTTCTCGCTCTCGAAGAAGCCGAAGAAGCCGGTCCGGTCGTCGTGGTGCTCGTTGTGCCATCGGTTCTCGATCGCCGCGATGCGTCCGACCGGCCGGCCGTCGAGCCGAGCGATGAAGAGCGCCCGGTCCGCCTTTTCGTAGAAAGGATTCCCGCGATCGTCGAGGAGGTCGCGGACCACCGCCCGCAGGGGGGGCACCCAGGGCGTCCCACGATTGGCCTGGACTGTCCATGCTACGTCCACGAACCGGGCGACGCCGCGGCGCCCTTCCACCCGTTCTACACTGACCACGCCGTCCTCCCTGTTGTGCCTGCCCCCGTCAGTCGTGCGGCTCCGAGTCTACGCGCTGCCGGCATGAGCGGGAAGCGGACGGACGCTAGAAGGGCTCGCCCCGAGCTGCCCACTCGACCGCCTTGACGTGGTGGTCGGCGGCGGCCGCGACCCACGCGCGGAAGGCCGCGACGGAGGCGTCGGAGGGCGTTGGAAGGGTGTCCCAGAAGTGATCCAGGTCTTCGTAGCCTCCGACCCAGGCCGCGCCGTGACGCTCGGCGTCCCAGGCGTTCAGAAGCTGTTCGTACTGCCCCGCCGTGGGCACGGCGAGCACCGGTTTGCCGAGGTGGAACGCCTCGCACACGGCTTCGAAGCCCGCCGATCCGACGAAAGCTCGGCACCGTCCGAGGTCGGTAAGAAACGCATCCTGGCTCAGGTCGCAGGTCGTGAAGCCCGCCTCGGGGCGCGTGCGGAGCGCCGACGCTCCACCATCGAGATAGCAGCGTATCCGAACGTCGGGTCGCCCCCGATGCCATTCCGCCAGCAGGTCTCCGTATCCCGGATTCAGCGCGTAAGCCAGGAGGAATCCGTCATCACGCGGCGTAATGCGGTCCAATCCGGCGCGCAGAAGTGGCGGCACCACCACGAGGCGCGCGGAGGGAAGAGGCCGACCAGCTCCGAAGGAAAGGGCCAGGCGGATACGAGCATGGGCGGCAGTCGCCCGGCTCCAGCCGAGCACGGAGCTCTCCGCCCAGCCGCCGCCCGGGAGCGGGTGCGTGTCCGGATGCAGGAAGATGTAGTTGTGCGCGACGGCGACGGTGGGGATGCGGTTCCCGTGCAACACACGAGACAGGGCCGCCACGATATCGAGGAAGTTCACCACGACATCGAGATCACGCGTGCCCTCATGGAGGCTTCGAGCTCCGCGCAGAAATCCCGGCGCTCGTTTGATCACGTCGGCGAGGGTCGCTATTGGCGAGGCCCCGAGGCCCTTCCGGTCCGGGACTTGCACCGGAGCATCGAACGTTTCGAGGGGTGCTCCGATCCCGTCCCGGAAGTAGTCGGGCACGGACCGGAATGGGCTCGTCCCGACCCACGCACGGGTCACTTCGTGCCCGGCATCCCTCAGGAAACGCGCGAGGGCCAGAGCCTGGGTCATGTGGCCCCGTCCCTCGCCCTGAACGACGAAGCCTACCCGGAGCGGTCTGGTCATGCGGCGGCCCCGGTCACTTTACCCTCCATGGCGCCGGCTCTACCTTCGTAGACTCCGTACTCCTGCGAAACAGATGGGGCGTCTTCGCCCCCTTCATCGAGAGAGGAACCCGCGTGGCTGGTAAGAATGGCGAGCGTTTCGACCTGATCGTGATCGGCGGTGGCCCCGGTGGGTACGTGGCCGCCATTCGTGCTTCCCAGCTCGGCATGAACGTCGCCTGTGTCGAGGACAGGCATTTGGGAGGCGTGTGCTTGAACATCGGGTGCATTCCTACCAAGGCTATGCTCACGAGCGCTTTGCTCGTGAACGAGATGAAGGAAGGAGCGCGTCATGGGATCGTCGCCAATGATCTCACGTTCGATCTCGGCCCCGCGCAGGAACGGAGCCGCAAGGTCGCCGACCAGATGCGCAACGGCATCGGGTTCCTCTTCAAAAAGAACAAAGTCACCCACGTCGAAGGCTTCGGTCGGCTGAAGGGGAAGGGGAAAGTCGAAGTGGAAGCTCCGGACGGCAACCGCTCCTCGTACGAGGCGGACCACGTCATCATCGCCACGGGATCGCGCCCGCGCGATCTCCCGGTGCTTACGGCCGACGGAGACCGGATCTGGTCGTCCGATGACGCCCTGATGCAGAAGAAGGCGCCCGGGTCACTGTTCATCGTAGGGGCGGGCGCGATCGGCATGGAGTTCGCCGACGTGTACGCGTCCTACGGCACCAAGGTGACCATCGTCGAAGCGCTCGACCGGGTGCTGCCGCTCGAGGACGCCGAGATCTCCAAGTTCATGGAGCGCACGTTCAAGAAGCGCGGCATGGACATCCACACCGGCGCCCGCTTCGAGAAGGTCGAGATCAAGGACGACGGCGTGACGGTCACGTTCAAGGACAGCAAGGGCGAGGCGCAGACCCTGGATGTCGACAACGTCCTCTCTGCCGTGGGCCGCGTGCCCAACTCCCAGGACCTGGGTCTGGAGTCCGCCGGCGTGAAGGTCGACGACCGAGGCTTCATCGTCGTGGACGAGTACATGAAGACCAACGTGCCCGGCGTCTACGCCCTCGGCGATGTCGCCGGCAACCAGCTTCTCGCGCACAAGGCCATGCACGAAGGGATGGTCTGTGTCGAGTACATCGCGGGGGAGGGGCATGGGCCGGTGGATTACGGGAACGTGCCGAACTGCACCTATTGTCATCCCGAGGTCGCCTCGGTGGGGCTCACCGAGGACCAGGCCAAGGAGCAGGGGCTCGACTTCGAAGTGGGGAAGATGCCCTGGGTCGGCGTCGGCCGCGCGGTGGCGTCCGGTCATTCCGAGGGATTCATCAAGGTCATCCGCGACAAGAAGTACTCCGAAATCCTCGGAGCCCACATCGTAGGGCCGCACGCGACGGAGCTCATCGCCGAGTTCGTCCTGGGCCGCCATCTGGAATCCACTGTCGAGGAGATGGACAAGGCCATACATCCGCATCCCACCCTGTCCGAGGGTGTGGCGGAAGCCGCGCTGGCTTCGCTCGGCCGGCCCATCCATATCTGACCAAATGCCAGAGACAGAAACCACGGTGGACACCTCCGAGCTGGACCAGCCCGCGCCACGCGAGTGGTCGGTGGGCCAGGAGGAGGCGCTCCGCCTCTGGATCGCGCTGGCCCGATGTTACTCGAGCTTCGCGAAGGCCGTCTCCGTCAAGATCCAGGAGTACGGCCTGACCACGCCCCAGTTCGGCGTCCTCGAGGCCCTCTTCCACCTCGGTCCACTCTCCCTCGGCGACCTTGCGGAGAAGCTCCTCGTCACCGGCGGGAACGTCACCTACGTGATGGACCGGTTGGAACAGCAGGGCCTCGTGTACAGGGAACGCTCGGAGGACGATCGCCGCGTGATCCAGGCCAAGCTCACCGTCGAGGGGCGGAGCCTGGTCGAGGGCGTTTTCGAGGGCCATGCCGAGTTTGTCGAACACCTGACCCGGCACGTCGAGCCGGGTGAGCGTCGCCAGCTCCGGACGCTCCTCAAGAAGCTCGGCCGCGGTGTCGCGCGCGAGGATCTCGCGCAGTAAGTCCTCCCGCGGGGCGTGCCGGATCTCAGGCCGGCTGAGCCGCCCCCTGGTCCGATTCCAGCTCGATGCCTCGGATCGCCAGGACCCGTATCAACGCCTCGCCGATCTTGTTGTTCGGCGTCGACGCTCCCGCGGTGATCCCGATCTGGAATGGACCCTCCGGCAGCCAGTCCTTGTCCACGAGCTGATCGGCGGTCGGATCGAGTTCCGGCTTGTGCCGGATGGTGCCCTGCTCCACGTCGATGCACGCGGCGTCCTCCACGTGGAAGGTGCGCGTGTGCTGCCGACAGAGATGGGCCAGATGGTTGGTGTTGGAGGAGTTGTATCCCCCGATCACCAGCATGATGTCCGGCGGATCCTGCATCATCTCGGCGACCGCGTCCTGACGCTCCTGGGTCGCGGAGCAGATCGTCCCGAACGACCTGAAGTGCTCGGCCGCATGCTCCTCGCCGAAGTGCTCGACCATGGCTTCGTGGACCTTCATGCCGATGGCCAGGGACTCTTTCGCGAGCATGGTCGTCTGGTTGGCGACGCCCACCTTCTCCAGATGTACGTCCGGATCGAAGCCGGGCGTGGACTTGGCCGCGAAGTGCTTCATGAAGGCCTCACGGCTCAAATGGCCGGGGCGCTTCGCGATGTAGTCGAAGACCAGGCTCGCCTCGTCCATGTCCCGCACGATGATGTACGTGCCACCGTCATGCTTGTTGACCTGCGACGCCGTCGCCCGGGACTCTTCGTGCGTGTACTTGCCGTGGATGAGCGCCGTGAAGCCGTCCTTCGCGTAATTCTCGACGCGCTTCCAGACGTGCAGCACCGAGCCGCAGGTCGTGTCGACCAGAATGCAGCCGATGTCGCGGAGTGTGTCGAAGTCGTGCAGCGTCACGCCGAACGCGGGCATGATGACCACGTCGTCGGGGCCGACCTTCGAAAAGTCGAAGGTGCCGTCGTCCTTTGGATAGACGAACTGGATCCCCATGTCGGTCATCCGCTGGTTCACGTGCGGATTATGGATGATCTCGCCTACGAGGAAGATCCGCTTGTCCGGGAACTTGTGGACCGTCTCGTAGGCGTAGTCCACCGCCCGGTCGACTCCGTAGCAGAAGCCGAACTCCTGCGCGAGCCGCACGGTGATGTCGCCGAACTGGTCCTGGTAGCCGCGTGAGCGGATGCGTTCGACCAGCCCGGACTGATACTCCGCGTCGATGAGCGGACGGAGCTCTTTCTTGAGTCCGAAGCCCTTGCGGAAGTAGGTCTGCTCCATGGTGTTCTCGCGTTGCGGAACGAAGTGCGGCGTGAACGAGGGCTTACCCCTGCCGGGCGTGCCCGGTCCACGACCACGGGCTGTTAGCAGGTCGCTGAGAAAGGGGAGTACCCCGGACCCGGGCTGCGCCCGGGTGCCCCCCGTGGTCGGCCGTGCCGCCCCAACCCTTCAGCATGTAAGGTTATATCATTCCGCTCGTTGGGCGCATGGGGGTTTCGCTGGTGATGCGGCGTCACTCCTCGCTCGGACCACGGCCTTCGGCCGCGGTGCCCGCGCTGCTATGGCTCGTCGTCGTTCCTTGCCTGACCAGCGAAAGCCCGGGGCACCCGCGCCCAAAGGGCGTGGGTCGCGCGGGGTACTCCCCTTTCTCAGCGACCTGCTAAAGGTGATGCGCCCCGGGAGGGGCTTCAAGGCGAGACAGGAACCCGCCGGAAG
>JBBDSM010000060.1:2782-8163 GCA_040904945.1 Gemmatimonadota bacterium | reverse complement strand
CGTCGATCAGAGCCTCCATCTTCGCGGCGCATTCCGGGCACAGACCGTGGCTTAGCTGCGGGAACCGCTCCTCCTCCATGAGCCCGGTGCTCTCGACGTACTCCTCGACCTCGACCCAGTTGTCGTCCTGCTTCACCCGCTTGCACCAGCTGCACATCACGACCGTCACGTCGCTCCGGTCGACGTCTGTGCTCAGAAGGGCCTGTCGCGGCCTGGGTTCCTCGCTGACAATGCGGCTGCTGAAGCGGACGTTCTCGCTGCCGTCCCCCATCACGTCCATGCGCATGTGCCGCCGAACGTCGGGAGCGTCGCACCGGAAGGTGAAGTGGATGGGCGCGCGCGTCCGGCCGACACGCTCGATCAGGGCGTCGTACACCAGGCGAGTCGCGGGCCCGCTCACGAAGTCGCACAGGTCGTGGCCCACGACGTTGGCGATCGTCAGCCCGCCGGCGCCGTTCGTCCGGGCGAAGTCGTCCCATATCCCTCGGATCTCGACTACGGTGCCGTCGGGCTTCACGACGTACTCGATGACCCCGGAATCCGTCGGGGGGCGTGGCTCTGCAGAGTGGTTGTTCATGTTTGAAGGATACCCTCACCATCACGACGAGTGCCCTGTCCCGTCCTCGTCCGGGTAGACTGTTGCTTCGCACGTCGCGCAGATGCCGTGGCTGAACTGGGCGCCGCTCCTACGGGTGATGTAGCTCTCCACCCGCTCCCAATAGCCTTCGTCGTTCCGCACCTTTTTGCAGACGCTGCAGATCGGGATGAGGTCCTGGAGCGCGCGGATCTCGGCCAGGTACGCTTCGAGCTGACTGTTCTTGCGCTCGATGACCTTTCGTTGGCTCCAGAGCTCCGCGAACACAGCCACTTTGGAGCGGAGCACCCGGGCGTTCACCGGTCGAAGCAAGTAGTCCACGGCCCCGGCGTCGTAGCCGTTGAACATGTCGGCCTCCCGCTGCTCGGTGGCGGTCACGAAGATGATGGGAGTCAGTGCGGTGTCCGCGCGCTCCCGGATATGCTGCGCTACTTCGAACCCGCTCATGCCCGGGAGCTGGACGTCGAGCAGGACGACCGCGAACTCTTCAGCGTCGAGTCGCTCGAGCGCTTCCTCCCCGGACTCCGCGAGAACGACGCGGCGGCCCGGGCGGCTCAAGAGCGCCTTCATGACGGTCAGGTTCTCCCGGAGGTTATCCACGACCAGGATGGGGACCTCTTCGTCGTCGGCTGACTCCCGCGCCGGGAATCCTACGGATGCCGGGCTCATGCTTCGTTCGTCTCGGAGAGGAACCGTTCGATCTGGGTAAGGGCCTCCTGGGTCAGCGCCCTGACTTCCTCGGCGAGCGTCCGCGACGTCCCGTCGTCGCCGTCCTGCGCCACCCCTTCGAGCCGGGCCAGCACCGCCGCGAGGTGCTTCGCGTGGATGGTGCCCGCGGCCGACTTCATGGCATGCGCGGCCCGGGAGACCCGTTCCAGCTCCCCCGCCTCGGTGGCGTGCCCGAGCTGCTCCAGACGGGAGGGCGTCTCCTGGGCATACGCCTCGAGGGTGGGCCGCAGGACTTCCTCGATGCCCGACTCCGCGAGGGAGCCCCGGAGCCCCTCGAGGTCCACCGGCCTGGACTGTGAACGCGCCGGTGCGCGCACGGCGGCAGGGGTGGTTCGCCGCGACTCCTCGGTCCACCCTTCGACCGCTCCGTAGAGCTGGTCCGCGCGGTACGGCTTGGTGAGGAATCCGGTCATCCCCGCCGCGAGACACCGCTCGCGCTCCTGGTCCAACGCATGGGCGGTCAGTGCGATGATGGGGAGCTCCGACTGTCCGGGCTCGGCCCGGATGTGACGGGTCGCCTCCAGCCCATCCATGACCGGCATCTGAAGGTCCATCAGCACGACATCGAACGTCCTTTCGCGCACGGCCTCGACCGCTTCGCGGCCGTTCTCCACGGTCTCGACCGTGTGACCCCGCTTCTCGAGCATGGAAACCGCAACCCGGCGGTTCACCTCGCTGTCCTCCGCGAGCAGAATGCGAAGCTCCGGCCGCCGGGAGGCGAGCGACGCCTCGGTGACGACCCGTCGCTCCGCTCCCTCGCCCGGGCCGCGGTGGCCCAGGATGCTGGACAACGCGAGGAGCAGGTCCGCCCTCCGGGCCGGCTTCGACAGGTAGCCGTTGATGCCGGTTTCGCGGGCCTTCGTTTGCGCGTCGGACTCGGCTCCGGACGTCAGCATGAGGATGCGCATGCCCTGGAGTTCCTCTTGGTCCCGGACGCGCTGGGCGAGCTCGAAACCGTCCATCTCGGGCATCAGCGAGTCGAGGACGATGGCGTCGAACGGACGTCCCGAACGCGTTGCCGCGAGGAGAAGATCGAAGCCCTCCATGGCGGTCGCGGCCTCGTGGACGGTCCCTCCGGCTCCCTGGATCGCGTCGCCCGAGATCCGTCGCGCGGTCGTGTTGTCATCGATGACGAGAATGCGCTTGTCTCGCAGGCTCACGCCTTCAGAGGCCCGGGGCAGAATGGTGCCTTCCGGAGCCGGGGTGAGTGAGATGCGGACGGTGAAGCGCGTGCCCTCCCCGGGCTCGCTCTCGACGGAGATGTCGCCCCCCATCAGCCGCGCGAGCCGGCGGGAGATCGCCAGGCCGAGGCCGGTACCTCCGTGGACGCGTGTCGTCGACGAGTCCTCCTGTTCGAACTCCCCGAAAATCGTGTCGAGCTTGTTCCGGGAGATGCCCCGACCGGTGTCTTCCACTTCCAGCGAGACGTCCACCTGCTCAGGCGAAGATGCCAGGGTGTGGACCGAGATTCCGATCTCTCCACCGTCGGTGAACTTGATGGCGTTGCTGACCAGGTTGATCACGATCTGCCGAACCCGCAGCGGATCGCCGAGCAGCGTGCGAGGCAGGTCGTCGTCGATGTGTACGGTCAGCTCGTTCTCCTTCTCCAGCGCCTGTGCTTTGAGCGTCCGGACCGCGTCGTAGACGACGCTCTCGAGGTCCATGGGGAGTTCCTCGAGCTGGAGCGCGCTCGCCTCGATCTTGGAGAAGTCGAGCACCGAGTTGAGCAGGTCCAGGAGAGACACGGCGGAATCGCTCGCGACCTCGGCGATCTCGCGCTGCTCGCGGGAGAGGTCGGTGTCGAGCAGGAGCTCGAGCATGCCCATTACGCCGTTCATGGGCGTGCGGATCTCGTGGCTCATGCTGGCGAGGAAGGCGCTCTTGGCGCGAGATGCCTCCTCGGCCCGGGTCCGTCCCTCCACGAGTGCGTCGCGCGCCGCGCGCCGGTCGGTGATGTCTTCCAGGACCCAGAACAGGGAGCCTCCGGGGCGTCCCTCCGCGATGCCCAAGGTACCCCGAACGGGAACCACACGACCGTCACCGGTGGGAAATTCGAACTCCCGAACTGCCCGCCCGGTCGCGAGCGCTTCCTGCTCCATCTCGTCGAAGAGCCAGAGCAGCTCCTCGCTGGCGCCCATCTGGTCCCGACGGCGTCCCTCGATCGTCTTTGCGGAGATCCCGAACGTTTCCTCGAACGTCGAGTTGACACGCACGATCCCCCGCCGCGGATCCTCAATGAGCCACGATGCCGGTGCATACTCGAGCAACGCGTCCAGGAAGGCTCCCTCCTCCGCGCGCTCGACGAGCGGATTCCCCACACGGATGAAGAGTCCCAGTCCGACGAGGACCAGCAGCATGGCCGCGGTCGCGCTCAACAGCGCGGCTCGCACGAAGGGCCCTCCCAGGTCGGGCATCGGCATCGACGAAACCACGGCGAGCCCGAGCTCCGGCAGACCCTCGGCGACGACCAGCGTCTCCGATCCGTCCGGATTTCGGGTGACGCGCGAGCCATCCTCCCCGGCGAGCGCGAGCTCGACCGCCCGCGGTATCGGAGACGCCTCCGACACGGCCTCCCTGTCGGCATCGAGGAGATACTGGATGGAGTCCCCCGAAAACGTCGCGATCTCGAACGTACCGGCGCCCACGTCCGACATCGTCGCCAGGGCATCGGAAAGGGCCCCGGCGAGGCTCTCCCGGAAATCGAGCGTCAGTCCGGTGACCGGCGCCGCCTCCGCGTGCATGCGAACCAGGCCGGCGAGGGCCGCGTTGTGTCGCTCGAGCTGCTCCACGGCGACTCGGCGTTCCTGATCCCCGACCTCCCGGTACAGGAGCGTCATGGTCGCCCCGCCTACCACCAGCGGGATGACGATCATCAGGGTCCCCAGCTGGAAGAAGCTCGGCTGGGCGGCCCAGCGCTCCAGGAAGGCGAGCGCCAGGGCGAGGACCACCACGAACGTGACGCCTCCCGCCACGCCCAACACCAGGTCGCCGGGAGCCGCGAAGAGCGGGGCCCCCTCGGGTGGGGCGCTCGCGACCTCGAACACCGCCGCCGCCATTCCCGTGTAGTGCATGCCCGCGATCGCCGCGCCCATCACCGCCGCCGCGAGGAGGCGCTTGGCCTGGAGGCGCGGGGTTCCATCCTCCCGAAGCCGGAAGGCGAGGGACAGTGCTGCGAAGGATGCCATTACGGCGATCGCGATCGACCCGGCGACCCATGCCGGCCGGTAGCTGAGCGAGGCGTCGACGACCATCGCCTCCATGCCGACGTAGTGCATGCCCGCGATCGCACCGCCCATGAAGACGCTGCCCCACGCGTACGTGCCGGCTCCGAGGGTCGATCCGCTGACCAGCCAGAGCGCGAGCCCCGACGCCAACACGGCAGGTACGATCGAGAGTCCCACGATGCCGAAGTCGTACTCGACGGCGATTGGCAGGCGGAACGAGAGCATGCCAACGAAATGCATACCCCAGATCCCGAGACCCATGGTCGTCGCTCCGCCGACGAGCCATGCAGCCTTGGCGACGCGTGTGCTTCGAGCGATCAGCTCGGCGAGGGTCAGCGCCGCGAACGACCCGATGACCGCGACGACGTAAGAGAGCAGGACGAGGGTGAGGTCGTGCTGGCCATGGAGAGGCATGCGGTGACGGCCGAGCCTCTACCCGCGTGTTCGTACCAGAAGCAACCCGGACGATCCCGCCAACGTGCCGTAGCGGGCGCCGGCCTCCGATGCCGAGAGGAACCGCACGTCCACCACGGCATCCAACGGAATACTGCGCAGATCGCTCACCGTGCCGTATGGGGCTCCGTTCAGGAAGACGATGACTTCGCTGGAGGAGTTTATCGAGTTCGCACCGCGTCCCCGGATCCACGTTGGTCGGAGGTTCTGAACCGCTTCGAGGAGGTCGGTGTGCCGCGCCTCGATGAGCTGCTCGCCAGTGAGCGTGTCCGAAGACGCTCCGCCGCCGCTTCCCCCTGTCGTGGCGCACGCTCCCACCGAGAGCGCGACCAGCAGGAGCACCATGCTCGCTCCCGTCCCGATTCTTCTTCTCGTCCCCA
>JBBDSM010000060.1:0-2682 GCA_040904945.1 Gemmatimonadota bacterium | reverse complement strand
GCGACCAGCAGGAGCACCATGCTCGCTCCCGTCCCGATTCTTCTTCTCGTCCCCATGGTTCCCCCCTTTCACGGTCGTCCGGGGCCTCGACGCCCCTCCCCCCGACCATGCGGGCGGGCCCGGTCTTTGTGCAAGGGTGATGGTTGACGCATGCCTGGCCCCTGCCACATCGTCGCCCCATCGATTCCTTCCGGAGATGTCGCCATGCGGGTCGCTTCCGTCGCAGTCCTTCTCACGCTCGCCGCCGCCGGCTGTTCGTCTGGGCCGGCGCCGGGAGTTCCTTCGCCCGCCGAGCCCGTGCCGTTCGACGTCATCATCGAAGGCGGGCGTATCGTCGATGGCACGGGGAACGCCTGGTTCTATGCCGACGTCGGCATCCGCGACGACCGCGTCGAAGCCATCGTCCCGCCGGGCATGCTCGCCGCGCACACGGCGGAGACGCGCCTCGACGCCGACGGCATGGTCGTCGCGCCGGGCTTCATCGACATCCAGAGTCACTCGCGGTCCTCCTTCCTGGGTGGCGGCGACGGCCGGGTCGTGTCCAAGGTCACCATGGGCGTCACGACGGAGATCATGGGCGAGGGGACCACGAACGGTCCGGCTTCGCCGGAGATGCTCGAGGCCGCTGGCGACGCGGTCGGACGCACCCAGTTCGAGCGGTTCGGTGAGTGGATGGCCGCCATGGAGGACCACGGCGCAAGCGTGAACTTCGGCTCGTTCGTCGGGGCGTCCACGCTGAGACGGCTCGGGATGGGGGCCGCCATGGGCGACGCAAGTGGTGGAGAGATCAAGGCGATGCAGGCGGCGGTGCGCCAATCGATGGAGGACGGGGCCTTCGGCATCGCGTCCGCGCTCATCTATCCGCCGGGGAACTTCGCAGCGACCGACGAGCTCGTCGCACTCAACGAGGCCGCTGCGCCTTACGGCGGCGTGTACATCACGCATATGCGCTCTGAGGCGGACCGGCTCCTCGAGGCCATCGACGAGGCCATCGAGATCGGGGTGCGTGCCGGTGTCCCGGTCGAGATCTATCACCTGAAGGCGGCGGGGCGGCGCAACTGGGACAAATCGGCGCAGGCGGTGCAGAAGATCGATTCTGCGCGCGCGGTCGGCATCGACGTGCAGGCCAACATGTATCCCTACACGGCGGGGTCGACGGGGCTGGCGGCTTGCTTTCCGCCCTGGGCCTCCGCGGACGGGCTCCTTTTCGAGAACCTCGCGTCGGACGAGGCGCGCGCCCGGATCAGACGCGACGTGGAAGCCGACGACGGCGATTGGGAGAACCTCTGCACGCTCTCGACCGCCGAGGGGACGCTCCTGCTCGGCCTCTCACGGCCTGAGCACCAGCCCTTCGTGGGCCGCTTCCTCTCCGACGTCGCCGACGAGCTCGGAGTCGACTGGATCGACGCCGCCATGGACCTGGTCCTCGCCGAGCGCTCCGACATCGGCACGGTCTTCTTCATGATGAGCGAGGAGAACGTCGCCGCCCAGATGCGCGCCCCATGGATGAAGTTCGGAACCGATGCGGGCGGGGCGGATCCTGAGCGGACGGCGGGGCCCGTCCATCCTCGCGCCTATGGCACCTTCGCCCGAATCCTCGGTCGCTACGTCCGCGAGGACGGCGTCATTCCGCTCGAGGAGGCCATTCGGAAGATGACGTCCGCGGTCGCCATCCGGCTGGGCATCCGGGATCGCGGTGTCCTGGCTGAGGGTTATCTCGCCGATGTCGTCGTCTTCGATCCGGACACCGTAGTCGACCATGCGACCTACGAGGATCCACACCGCGTCTCGACCGGCGTCGAGCACGTCTTCGTCAACGGCGTTCCGGTGCTCCTCGACGGTCGACACACGGGCGCGATGCCCGGTCGAGCCGTGCGCGGCCCGGGGTGGATCGGGTACCATCCTCGGTGACGCATGGGCACCGTATGCCGGTCAAGGGTAGAACCGAGTATCTTAAGACGATGTCTTGAAAGGTCCCGGCGTCTCACGAACGGGACCGCCACTCTGAGATGGGAAGTCAGCACCATGAGATCTTCCAGGCTTCTTCCGACCCTCGCGGTCGTATTCTTCGCAGCTTGCGGCGGCGGCGAGCCCGCCGACGACGCCACCACGTCCACTCCGGCCGCGGAGCCGGCTCCGGCCCCGAGCGGCCCGGCGATGCCGACCGGCGCCATGACGATGCCGGACTGGTTCGTGGTCGACGAGGGCGCGCAGACCGTCAACATCACGCTGACGTCCGGCTCGTCGAACCGGAACAACTACTGGAACTACAACGGGGCCATCAACGGCGAGATGGCCATCACCGTGCCGGAGGGCTACACGGTGAACATGACGCTGATCAATCAGGACCCGAACATGCCCCACAGCATCGTGATCTCTGGCGAGCTCCAGAACTTCGCCACGCCGCCGTCGCCGGATCCGGTGTTCGCGGGCGCGGCGACCGAGAACCCGACGTCGATGGTCGACGCCACCATGCCCGGTGAGACGGAGACGATCTCGTTCGTGGCGGAGACGGCCGGTGACTACTCGCTGGTGTGCACGATTCCAGGGCACTCCGCGCTGGGGATGTGGCTCTTCTTCCGCGTCGTGCCTGCCGGTGAAGAGGTGGGCGTGCAGGGCGTCTGACGTTAGAAGGGTGTTGAAGAAGTGGGGTGGGTCGCGCACGAGGGTCTTGCGGATACC
>JBBDSM010000059.1:0-8357 GCA_040904945.1 Gemmatimonadota bacterium | reverse complement strand
TCGGCCGCGGTGCCCTCCTAGGCGGCGCGACGAGCCGAGAGGTCAGCCCGTCCGCCACGGTCCACGCGCTCTGCCGCGAGCCCGCGGAGCGTAGCGACGCGAACGCATAGCCAAGAGCTACGTCGAGGAGTGCCAACGACGGGGGGCACCCGCGCCGCAAGGCGTGGGTCGGGGCTGTGCCGCCCCAACCCAGAGGGCACGAGGGGACCAACGCTACGCGTCGGTGCCCGCGGCACCGCACTGCGTCATGACTCCTCCCCGATGTTACTACATCGCATTCGTCGTCCTTCCTTGTTCGGTATCCGCAAGACCCTCGTGCGAGGCCCTCCCCACTTCTTCAACAGCCTTCTAGTCCGGGGATGCGTCCCACTTCGTCCCACAGCGACTGGCAGAGCCACCCGAAGAACTTTCGGTTTTTGTTCGTATTTTTTAGAAATTCGATTTCGGCCCGAATCGCTATATGCCTTGCCTGGCAGGGGCTCCCGCCGGTTTTCGTGGTGTCCCGCGGACGGTGAAATTGCCAAAAAGTTACCCTTGACGTCGTGGTCCATCGGCCCCTATTATCCCCCATCACTTCCCATTTCTCCCCACTCCATGCCACCTGGACAGTGAGTGAACGGCTTCGTCGGTCAGTACGAGCACCAGATGGACCCGAAGGGGCGAGTCAGTCTGCCTTCCGCGTTTCGGCGCGAAGCGGACGCCGATCGCTTCGTGCTCCTGCAATGGGAGAAGCCGTACCTGACACTCTTTCCGGAGTCGAAGTGGACGGAGGTTCAGCAGCGCCTCCTGGAGTTCCGGCGGACCGACCCCCAGGCGTGGAACCACGTACGGGTCATCGTCGCGCAGGCCGTGGAGGTGTCTCCGGACAAGCAGGGACGGATCCTGATTCCGGCCAACCTGCAGGAAGCAGGGGGACTGGACGGCTCCGTCCTGCTCAGCGGCAACATCGACCGTGTCGAGCTCTGGGACCCCGAGACGTACCGGAAGTCCGTCGAAGGGGCCGCCGGCGATCTGCAGCAGCTCGCACACAAGCTCTTCGGTTGACCGTGTCCAGCTACCACGCCCCCGTCCTCGTCGAGGAAGTGCTCGACCTACTCGGTCCGCGCGACGGCGCGCTCCTGCTCGACGGGACCGTCGGTGGCGGCGGTCATACCCTGGCGATCCTCAACGCTTGCCCCGGCTGCCGCGTGTTGGCGGTCGACCGCGACCCGGAGGCGTTGGACGCGGCCCGAGAGCGGCTGGCGGGGCACCGCGAGCGCGTGCGCTTCATTCGCGCCCGCTTCGACGACGCGGTCTCCGACCCGGAAATCAGGGACCGTGGGCTGGACGGCGCGCTGCTGGATCTCGGCGTCAGCTCGCACCAGCTCGACGCCGACGATCGGGGCTTCGCATTCCGACGAGGCGTGGCGCTCGACATGCGTATGGATCCCGAGATGCCCGGCGATGCAGCCGCGCTCCTGCAGGAAGCCGACGAGACTCGACTGTTCGAGGTCTTCCGCGAGTACGGAGAGGAGCCCCGCGCGGGACGACTCGCCCGGGAGGTGCTCAAGCGGCGGGAGACCGAGCCGTTCGAATCCAGCGATCAGGTTGTCGCGGCCATGAGCGTCGCCTACGGGAAGTCGCCGAGCGCTCAGGACAAGGCGCGCATCTTCCAGGCGATCCGCATCGCGGTGAACGACGAGCTGGAGGCTCTGGAGCGGGCGCTGCCAGCGCTGCGCGACGTGCTCGTGGACGGGGGCGTGCTGGTGGTCATCGCGTACCACTCGCTCGAAGACCGCATCGTGAAGCACACGTTCCGCGAGTGGAGCCGCGCCTGCATCTGCCCGCCGGAGATCCCGATCTGCATGTGCCGCGGGAAGGCCCTCGGTGAGACGCTGACGAGGAAGCCGGTGCGGCCGAGCGAGAGCGAGGTCGCCGACAACCCGAGAGCCAGGAGCGCACGCTTGCGCGCCTGGCGGAAAGCGGCATGATCGAGCCGTCCTTCCTGGGCCGCGCGGCCCTCACGCTCGCCATGCTCCTGCTGGCCCTCGGCTTCGTCACCTGGCGTCAGAGCCGCGCATTCGAGGTGCTGCGCGAGCTAGAGGCGGTGAGGCGGTCGACCTCCGAGGCACGCGCCGAGCGAATCGACCTGGAGCGGAGCATCCAGTCCCTGGAGAGCCGCGGCCGGGTCGTGCCCGCGGCCCGTGCACGTCTGGGCATGCACACCCCGGACGCCTCCGAGCTCGTCATCCTTTCGGGGGAGCCGACGTCATGAGCGACGAGATGCGTTCTCCGAGCCCCTGGCGCCGGCGCCTCCTGTTGGCCGGATGGTTGTTCGCCCTCGTGGGCATCGTGGCCCGCTCCGGCCAGATCCAGCTGGCCCAGGCTTCGGATTGGAAGCAGGTCGCCGCAGGCCAGCACCAGACCGACGTCGCCGTGGCGGCGCCGCGCGGCACGGTGCTCGACCGGGACGGCATGCCCCTCGCCGTGTCACGCGAGCGGTATCGCATGAGCTTCTCCCCGCGTGAGGTCAGCGACCTCGGCGCCACCCGTGAGCTCCTGACCGGAGAGCTCGGCATCTCCCCTCGTCAGGCCCAGTCGCTCACCGCGTCGGGTCGTGCGTGGAGCGTGGTGCCGGGGCTTCATCCCCCCGGCATCCAGGAGCGTGCTCGCGGCATTCGGGGCCTCAGGCTCGAGCGGGAGCTGCAGCGCCACCACCCGCACGGCGATCTCGCGCGCGGCATCCTTGGACGGGTCAGGGAAGACCAGGGCGAGGGTGGGATCGAGCAGGCCTTCGACGATCTCCTACGGGGTGAGCCGGGCCGCGAGGTCGTCGCCCGAGACCACCTCGGCGCGGCCATTCCGGGCGAGCGGCTCACCGTGAGCGCACCCCGGACCGGAAGCGACGTCGTCCTGACGTTGGACATGGACCTGCAGGAGATCGCGCACGAGGCCCTCGAAGATGCGATCGAGAGCACGCAGGCGAGGGGCGGCGACGTGCTGGTCACCGATCCGTCGACCGGAGAGGTGCTCGCGCTCGTCTCGATCCGGGACGGGGAAGACGGCTCCCTGTCGGCCATCCACAGCCCGTTCGAGCCTGGCTCGACGTTGAAGCCTTTCACGGTGGCCGGGCTGCTTTCGGACGACCTCGCCTCGCTCCACGACTCGGTCGACGTCGAGAACGGAACGTGGACGGTCGAGGGACGGACCCTCCACGACGTGCATTCGTCCGGGGTGATGACGGTCGGCGAGGCGCTGCGCGTGTCCTCGAACGTCGGGATCGCCAAGGCCGCGCTGGCCATGGATGCGGGAACCCAGTACGAGAACCTTCGGGACTTCGGCTTCGGCGTGCCGACCGGTCTCGAGCTGCCCGGCGAGTCGGGTGGGCTGCTGCGCCGACCGGAGCAGTGGACGTCCCAGTCGGCCGCGTCCCTCGCCATCGGGTACGAGATCTCGGTGACGCCGCTACAGATGGCGATGGCATATGGGGCCCTCGCCAACGGCGGCCTCCTCATGAAGCCGTATCTGGTCCGCGAGGTGCGGAGCCCCGACGGACTGGTCGTCGAGCGATTCGAACCCCGGGCGATCCGGCGCGTCGTGCCAGAGCGGGTGGCCCGCGCCATCAGCCGCGAGCTGGTCGGCGTGGTCGAGGACGGGACCGGCGGATCGGCGCGGCTGGCGACCTTCGACGTCGCCGGGAAAAGTGGTACGGCCCGGGCGTACTCCAGCGACGGATACGAGGAGGGTGCGTACTACTCCTCGTTCGTCGGATTCTTCCCGGCCGACGATCCCCAGCTCGTCGTCTTCGTGAAGCTCGACCGACCGAGCGGCGCCTACTACGGCGGGGCCGTCGCGGCCCCGGTCACCAGAGCCACCATGGAGGCGGCTCTGGCCGCACGCGCTACGCCTCTCGACCGGGCCGCCCTGGTCCGCTCGGCGGCGAGGGCCGAAGCGCGGCGGCCGCTCGCGGAGTCGCTGGCAAGCTTCGCCAGCCAGCCCATCGACCCGCCGCTGCCGCCGCTGAGCGCGCCGACCTCGGCGTCCCGCGGCGTCCCCGGATTGGCCGACGGTGTCGCCCTTCCCGACGTGAGCGGACTGCCCGCGCGGGTCGCCGTGCGTCGTCTGCACGCTCTTGGACTGAGGGTGATCCGGCCCGCGGGCGGCGACATCATCGGGTCGACGCCTCCACCCGGCGCCCGCGTGCTGCCAGGCGACACCGTGCGTCTGAGGCTGGGAGCGCGTTCGAATGACTGACGCGCTACGGTCCCTCGACGCGGTGGGCGACGTCCTCCGGTCTGCTGGCCTCCTCACGGAGACGCGCGGCACGGGGGACGTCTCCGTTCGGGGTGTATCGCAGGACTCCCGCACCGTCGCGGCGGGCGACCTCTTCCTCGCCTGGAAGGGCACCGCGCACGACGGTCACGATCACGTCGCCGAGGCCGCGTCGCGGGGTGCGGTCGCTTCCGTGGTGGAGCGCCCCCTCGACCTCGACCTGCCGCAGCTGGTCGTCTCAGACGGGCGTCGGGCGGGCGCGCTCGCCGCAGCCGGGGTCCTGGGCTTCCCGTCCGAGGCGCTCAAGGCCGTCGGCATCACGGGGACCAACGGCAAGACGACCACGGCGCTCCTGGTGCGCGAGATCCTCCGGACGAGCATGCGGACGGCCGTCATCGGAACGCTCGGTCTGGTCGACGACGACGGCGTCCGACCGGGGACGGAGTCACTCACGACGCCCGGGCCGGTCCAACTCGCTCGCTCGCTCCGGGACCTCGTCGACGAAGGCTTCGAGGCGGTCGTGCTGGAAGCGTCGTCGCATGCCCTCGACCAGCGCAGGCTCGACGGGACGAGGTTCGACGTGGCCGTGTTCACCAATCTGTCGCAGGACCATCTGGACTATCACCGGGACATGGAGGCCTACCGAGAGGCCAAGGTCCGTCTCGTCCATCTGGTGACCCCGGAGGGCGCGGTGGCCGTCAATCGCGGCGAGCCCGCGTGGGACGGGCTCGATCCGGCGGGTCGTCGGACGATCACGTACGCGGTCGAGCGCCCGGCCGACATCACCGCCAGCGACCTCGAGCTCGGCGCGGACGGCTCGTCGTTCACGTTGCGGGTCGGCGCCGAGCAGCGGTCCGCACGGCTCGCGCTTCCCGGGCGGTACAACGTGGAGAACGCCCTGGCTGCCGCAGCCGCGGCACACGCGCTCGGCCTCGGCGCCGACGCCATCGTCGAGGGGCTCGGACGGGCATCCCGGGTGCCCGGCCGGCTCGAGGTGGCGTGGTCGGGCGACTTCACCGTCCTCATCGACTTCGCGCACACGCCTGCCGCACTCGACGGGATGCTCCGGGCCGTGCGGCCCATCACCGCCGGACGGCTGATCGTGCTGTTCGGCGCCGGCGGCGACCGCGACCGGGCGAAGCGCCGGCCCATGGCCGAAGCCGTCGCTCGACACGCGGACGTTATCGTGCTCACCTCGGACAATCCCCGCACCGAGGATCCGGAGCGGATCCTGGACGACCTCGAAGAGGGTCTCGGGGTCGTGCCGCACGAACGCATGGCCGACCGGGCCGAGGCCATCCGGCGCGCGGTCGCGCTGGCGCACCCCGGCGACACGGTCGTCCTGGCCGGAAAGGGTCACGAGACGTATCAGGTGATCGGCCAGGAGAAACGCCCCTTCGACGAGCGCGTCCACGTTCGAGGCGCCCTCGACGAGAGGGGGATCGCATGACGGCGTTCGCGTGGACCGATCTCGAGGTGCGACGCGCGCTGGGCCTGAGGCTGGACCTGGTCAAGGACGGTCTCCGGTTCACGGAGATCTCGACCGACACCAGGACGCTCCAGCCCGGCGCTCTCTACGTGGCGTTGTCCGGCGATCGCTTCGACGGGCACGACTTCGTGGCCGACGCCGTGGCGGGAGGGGCCCGCGCCGTCGTCGTGTCGCGGGCGCTCCCCGCCGCGCGCGATATCGTCACCTATCCCGTCGACGACACCTTGGTGGCCCTCGGCCGCCTCGCGCATCACCGGCGGATGCAGCTCGACTGCCCCGTGGTCGCCATCACGGGTTCGAGCGGGAAGACCACGACCAAGGACTTCCTGGCGGCCGCGCTGGCGACCGCTCGCCGCACGCACGCCACGAGGGGTAACCGCAACAACCGGGTCGGAGTGCCCCTCACGCTCCTCGAGGCGCCGCAGGAGTCGGAAGTCGTCGTCGTGGAGGTGGGGACGAGCGAGCCCGGCGAGATCAAGGCGTTGACCGAGATCACCAGCCCGGACGTGGGCGTGGTGACCACGGTCGGCGCGAGCCATCTCGAGGGGTTGGGCTCGGTGGAGGGCGTTCTGCGCGAGAAGCTGGACTTGCTTCGGGGGCTGCCCGAGGGGGCCAAGGCGGTCGTCGGGGACGAGCCTGTCACCCTCGTGGAGGAGGCGCGGGCGATCATGCCGCAGGTGCGGGTGGCGGGGTGGAGCGACCGGGCCGACGAGCGGGCACGCCCGGCCGGAGCCGAGGCCGACGCCTTCGGACGGTATCGCTTCCGGTGGCACGGGCACGTGGTGTCCGTTCCCATGTCGGGGAAGCACGCGGTGTCGAATGCGCTGCTGGCCCTCACCGTCGCCGATCTGCTCGGCGTGCCGGCCGCCAAAGCCGCTCACGGCCTCGAGGGAGCGGCGACCGCTGCGATGCGTGGGCAGACGCGGACCATCGGCGGGCTCACCGTCCTCGTCGACTGCTACAACGCGAACCCGCAGAGCGCCCGTGCGGCTCTCGAGCTCCTGGAGGCGTACGGGGCAGCCGATGGTCGGGTCGCCGTGCTCGGCACCATGCTGGAGCTGGGCGAGTCCTCGTCCCGCTACCACGACGAGGTGCTCGCCGACGCGCTCGCTCGTGACATCGACGTCGTGGTGGCGGTCGGCGGCTTCGCCGAGGCGGCGGAGCGGATGTCGGCTCCGGCGGATCGCGTCCTGGTCGCCAAAGACTGGCAGAGCGGATACCCGCTCCTCAAGGACCGCCTCGCGGGCGACGAGGTCATCCTCCTCAAGGCGTCGCGCGGCGTCGCGCTCGAGGGCGTGCTCGACCTGCTCGAGGCCGACTTCGGCCCCGACGAGACCGAAGAGGCGCAGGGCTGATGCTGTACCACCTCCTGCCGCCGCTCTCGGACCTGCACGTCGTCTTCAACGTCTTCGTCTACATCACGTTCCGGGCGGCGGGCGCCATGGTGACGGCCCTGCTCATCGCGTTCGCGTTCGGGCCTCCGGTCATCCGCCGGCTCGAAGCCGCGCGTGTGGGGCAGGTCGTCCGGGACGTCGGGCCGGAGTCGCACCTGGCGAAGGCGGGGACCCCCACCATGGGCGGGCTCATCATCATCGCGTCCGCCACCCTGTCGACGCTCCTCTGGGCCGAGTTGAGCAACTGGTACGTCATCCTGGCGGTCGTCTCGCTCCTGTGGATGGGCGCCATCGGATTCCTCGACGACTACCTCAAGGTCGTCCAGGGGAAGTCCCGCGGGCTCATCGGACGATACAAGATGGTGGGACAGTGGACCTTCGGGCTCGGGCTCGGAGCGTTCCTGCTCTGGAATCCCATCTCGCCGCACCCGACGACCTGGACCACCGTGCCGTTCTTCTCGGACGTGGCCGCGGCCTTTCTCGCGCCGGTCTTCGTCCTGTTCACGGGCGCGGTCGTCTCCGGTTCCTCGAACGCGGTGAACCTCACGGACGGTCTCGACGGGCTGGCGGCCGGGCTCACGGCCATCGCGGCCGCGACGTTCGGCGTCTTCGCCTACGTCGCGGGACGCGTCGACACGTCGGCCTATCTCGGCTTCTTCTATCTGCCGGGGGCCGGCGAGCTGACCATCTTCGCCGTCGCCCTCGCCGGGGCCGCCATCGGCTTTCTCTGGTTCAACACGCATCCCGCCCAGGTCTTCATGGGCGACACGGGCTCACTCGCGCTCGGGGGCGCCATCGGGGTGATGGCGATCCTGCTCAAGGGCGAGTTCCTGCTCGTCATCGTGGGGGGCGTATTCGTGCTCGAGACGCTCTCCGTCATCCTGCAGACCTCGTGGTTCAAGTACACGCGGGTCCGTTACGGAGAGGGGCGCCGGATCTTCAGGATGGCGCCCATCCACCACCACTTCGAGAAGCTCGGATGGCCGGAGACGAAGGTGGTCGTCCGCTTCTGGATCCTCGGACTGATGTGCGCGATGGTCGCCATCAGCACCCTCAAGATCCGGTGAGCGGACATGATGCGAACTCAGGCCCACGGCTCGGCGGCGGGGAATCTCGCCGGAACGCGCGTGGCCGTCATCGGCCTCGGAGCGAGCGGCGTCGCCGCTGCCCGATTGGCCCTCGCCAAGGGAGGAGACGTCTATGTCTCGGATCTGCGCACTGAC
>JBBDSM010000058.1:0-8492 GCA_040904945.1 Gemmatimonadota bacterium | reverse complement strand
CCTCCGGCGGGCCGATCACGAAGGACGAGACCGGCGTGGAGACGTTCGCGACCGTGTTCGCCATCGCCCCGTCGTACCACGACTCGAACGTCATCTGGGCGGGCTCCGACGACGGTTGGGTCTGGGTCACCCGGGACGGGCGAGCCGCGAACCCGACGTGGGAGAACGTCACACCGCCGGACGCGCCGTACCTCGTCCGCATCAACACCATCGAGGCGTCGCCGACCACGCCCGGCAAGGCCTACGTGGCCGGTATCCGTTATCTCGTGGAGAACGACCGCTCGCCCTACGTCTGGAAGACCGAGGACTACGGTCAGACGTGGACGAAGATCGTGACCGGCATTCCCGACGACGACTTCATTCGCGCGGTCCGCGAAGATCCGGACGTGCCGGGGCTGCTTTACGCGGCGTCGGAGCGCACGGTCTACGTGTCATGGAACGACGGCGAAAACTGGCAGCCGCTCGACCTCAACCTACCGGTGGTCCAGGTGAGCGACCTCGCGGTCGAGGATCACGACCTGGTCATCGGTACGCATGGCCGCTCGTTCTGGGTCATGCGTGACATCGACTTGCTGCGTCAGCTGACGCCGCAGGTGGCCGAGTCGGACTTCTGGCTCTTCGACCCGCGTGACCCCATCCGCGGCTTCGATCGCGGTGGTGTCCGGGTGTACTACAACCTGGCCGAAGACGCCGAGGAGCTCACGCTCGATTTCCTGGACATGGAGGGCAACCTGGTCACGTCGTTCGCTTCGAGCGCGGACGATGAGGAGGCCGACGAGGAGGCCGAGGAATCCGACGAGGCCGAGGTCGGCCCGTCGACGGAGGCCGGCTCGCACACCTTCTCGTGGAACATGCGCGACCAGGCGTGGACCGACTTCGAGGGCAGGATCTTCTGGGCGGCCGGCCCCGTCGGACCGGCTCTCCTGCCGGGACCGTACCAGGTGCGCCTGACGGTCGACGGCGAGAGCCAGACCCGGGACTTCGAGATCCGCATGAACCCCCGCTCGGCCGAGGAAGGCGTGACGATGGCCGATCTGGAGGCGCGGTTCGAGTTCGCGATGCAGCTCCGTGACCGGGTATCCGAGGCGAACGATGCGGTCATTCAGATCCGTGACCTCCAGACCGAGATCCAGGACCGGATGAACCGCACCGAGCGGCCCTCCACCGAGGAGCTCGCCCAGCTGATCCGGGAGAGCCTGGCGGAGGTCGAGGAAGCGATCTACCAGACGCGCTCCCGCTCGGGTCAGGATCCGCTGAACTATCCGATCCGGCTGAACAACAAGCTGGCGGCCCTGCTCAACCTCGTGGAGGGCAGCGAGGACCGTCCGACCGACCAGTCGTACGACGTCTACGAGGTTCTCTCGGACGAGCTCCAGGTCGAGCTCGACGAGCTGACCGTGATCATCGAGGAGGACATCGCGCGCCTCAACCAGCTCCTTCAGGAGGAAGGGCTGCCGACGATCAACGCCGGGCGGCTGGTAAGCTAGCAGCCCGCACGGTCGCTGAAGACGGAGCGACCACGGCAGGACGACGAGCGGGGGTGGCCGAAATGGCCGCCCCCGCTTCGTATTGGTTGCACCCGCGGGTCGGGAGCGACAACGTGACCGTCGTCGACACCGGACACCCGGCCGTGCCCCTCAGGAACCCACATGACCCCGAGCGACCAGACCCTGACCACCGGACCGCGCGGGCGCGACCCGGACCTCTCTCGCGAGGTCCTCGAGGATCTCTACCGGTACCCCCGGAAGAGCCCGCTCGTAGCTTGGGCGCTCTGGGTCACCACGGGCTTCCTCGGTGGACACCGCTTCTATCTGGAGCGGACGGTCTCCGGGGTCGTCATGCTGTTCACGAGCGGCGGACTGTTCGTCTGGTGGCTCTCGGACGCCCTCCGGCTGACGGCCATGGTCGATGCGTTCAACGAGGAGCAGGCCCGGCGCGAGCGGCTCGGGCTTCCACCGGCGGCCCTCGCGTTCATGCCCTCGCTCGACCGCCACATCCTTCGTGGACCACCGGTGTGGGCCGAACGGAGAGGAGGCCGGTTCAGGGTTCTGGGCGACGCCTTCGTCCTGTTCTTCGCCGGCTCTGCGCTCGCAGCGGTGAGCCGATCTACCGGGAACTACGAGGGGATGTTCGCGATCCTGGTCCTCATCGCCGTGACCAATCTCGGAGCCCGCTGGGAGACGTTGGCGCGCCGCCCGGTGCTGCGGGCCCTCGATCGGTGGAGCCATCGGCTGAGGCTCTACTACTACGTCAATGATCCCGGGTCCTCGCTCGCGCTGCTCGTCAGGCCCATCGTGGGCACGATGTCCGCGTTCTTCCGGAAGCGCGCCCGTGCCGAAGCCCACATCTACCTTCAGCTCGGCGCGGTCTTCGTCGTGGGCTTCACGTTGATCGACCTGGTCCAGGCGATCGCGGAATCCGGTGGGACGATCACCGGGTCGATGAGAGCGCTGGCCGCCGAGATTGGCTGGACCTTCATGATCATCTACGCGTTCGCTTCGCCCATCGGAGCGACGCTCACCACCCACGTGCTTCTCGATCGTTCGGACCGCACGCTCTGGGTGCTGAGCGGGATCACGGTCGTCGCGCTCGCCCTGGGCCTTTTATCGTAGCGAGCCGCCGGCCCCGATCGACGCCCAGGCGACCCCTCAGCGGTGCTGATCGATCAGAATCGGATTGCCGTCGGGGTCGGTGAGCGCCACGTGCGCAGCCCCCCCACCCTCGGGGAGCTCGCGCGCCGTGAGCTCGATCCCCGCGGCTTCGAGGCGCTCGGCGATCTCGCGGACATCGGTGAAGCCATCGGCCTCGAACATCCCCTGGAACAGCCCGATGGTGGTCGTGCCGTTGACCAGGATCAGATACCCGTGGTCCGGATCGCCGCCGGTGACCTCGAATCCGAGCTTCTCGTAGAACGCTCGGCTGCGCTCGAGGTTCTCGACCGCCAGGCTGACGGAAAATGCACCGAGTTCCATGCGATGTCCTCTCTTGGTCGTCGAGAAGCGATCGTCGCGTGCCGTCTCAGCCGGCCGACATCTCGTCGTAGACGATCCCGAGGTTCTGCGGGAGCATGCGCTCGGCGGCGTCGAGGGCGGCGAGGTCGGCCGGCGCCAGGGCGACAACCTCGTCCCGTGAGCGCCCCTCCCGGATCGCTGCACCGACCAGCGCCTGAAGCTGCTCGAAGTACTCCTTTTGCGCGGCCAGCCCGTCGCGGTCCGTGAGCTCCCCGTGGCCCGGGATCACGACCGTGCTCGCGTTGCACAACTCCAGCATCGCATCGACGCAGCGGATCCATCCCGCCGGAGTCGCGCCCGACGACGCGTCGACGAACGGATGCCTTCCGTGGAAGAGGAGGTCTCCGCAATGGAGCACGTTCTCCTCCGGCACGAAGACGAACGCGTCGCCGTCCGTATGGCCGCGGCTCGCCCACCGAAGCTCCACCGGATGTCCGTCGATGGAGATCTCGTGCTCGGTCTCGAACGTCTCGGTGGGAGCGAACGACGCCGGGGTGAGGTCGCCCACGGCCGCGAGCGTCGCCTCCACGTCCGCGATCGTCGCGGCGGCCGCGCCCTGCTCCCTGAGCTGAGCGAGGGTCCGGGGAAGCACCTCGCGCGCACGGCCCAGGTTGGTCTCCGCGGTGGCGAGGATGCGCGGGCGGGCATTGGCGTGCGCCACGCGCTCGAGATCGGTGAATCCATCGTTCCCGCCGGAATGGTCCCCGTGGTGATGCGTGTTCACGAAGTGCGTGACGCGCATGCCACCGGCCTCCACTTCGCGGCGCAGGATCCGTCCCAGCCCGAAGTTCTTGCCGTCGCTCTGGACGCCCGCCGCGCCCCTCCCGTAGAAGAGGGTGTTGCCGCCGCCACCCATGGCGACGCGGACGTACCGTCCCACGGAATGCCACTGGAAATGTGACGTCTGTTCGGCGAAGGCCCAGCGGGGAAGCGCGAGACCGACGGTGGCGCCGGCCAGGATGGAAGCGAAGTCGCGACGGGAAAGGCTCATGTGGCGCACCGGAAGGGAGTGGAGTGGGTCTTCCGGCAATCTGACCGACGGGTCGGGGGCGCGCTACTCCTCCCCGTCCTCACCGTGGATCGCCCGCGTGAGAGCCGGCACGATACCCTGGAGCCTCGCGTAGAGCGCGGCCTGCCCGCGGTGATACTCCTCGTGCGCGATCCCGTGGTGCATCCACGAGAGGCGGGTCGAGTGCTCGCCATCGAACTGCCGGATCCGCTCGAGCATGTGGATCTCCCCAGCCTCCCTCAGCCGGTCCAATCCGTCCTCGAGCGTCCGCTCCAGCAGCGCCCTCAGCTCGGCGGGCTCCTCGACCCGCGACAGATGGGCCGTGTGCTCCGCCACGAGCTCCGGGAATGGCTTCCGGGTGAAGTCACCGTCTGCCCGCGAGAGCTCCCCGGCCATCATGCACCCCGACTCGACCACGTGCCAGAGGAGGTCACGGTAGCTGCGTGAGCCGGGCGCAGGACGGAACGCGTAACCGTCGTCCGGCACGACTTCCGCCTCGGCGATCAAGCTGCGGCGTGCGTATTCCCACGCCGTCAGGGCTTCGTCGAAGAGGATGCGACCCGTCACTACACGGTCTCCGCCAGGCGCGCAACGACCGGGCTCACGAGCCGTTCGAAGTCCGAGTAGGAGAGCTTCATCAGCTCCGTGTGCGTACCCGCGTTGAACGCGATCTGCTCGTCCTCCCGGAGATGCTCGTCCACGAACACGGTGAGGTCCCACAGGTTGCCGAACGGAGGCATCGCGCCGCGCTCGCAATTGGGAAACAACCCCGAGAACTCGTCTTCGGACGCCAACGCCACCTCACCAGCGCCGGTCACGCCCTTCAGCCGCTCCACGTCGACCCGCCTGGTGGCCGGCAGGACCACCATCGCGAGCTCGCCGTCCAGCTTGACCATGACGGTCTTGGCCAACTCCTTGCCCGGGATGTGCGCCGCCGCCGCGACCTCCTGGGCCGTGAACGCCTGAGAGTGCGAGGTCGTCACGAACTTCACGTTGTTTTCGTCGAGAAACTTCTTCAGTCGTTCAGTGGGCATTCGTCACCTCCCTTTCAAGCGTGATCAACAATGGCCTTCTCGCCTTCCGCGCGGGCGCAGTGCGCACAGCAGAAGTATCGCCCGTCCACCTCCGCGCCGTGCCCCACGATCTTGCAGCCACAATTCACGCAGATGGGCGCGAGCTTCTGGATCGCGCACTCGAAGCAGTCGAAGACGTGGGTCTGGCCCGCCGCCGTCACCTCGAACGAGGCGTAGTAGTCGTTCCCGCATACCTCACAGACGGCCATCGGCCCCTCCTTGTCCGCGGCCGACGACATGCGCCGGCCTTGAAGTCGCTCCAGCTCCAGAAGTGGCGGTCGCGTCAGGGCGCCGCAAGGGCCTCCCACACCGGGCACCGCGCGAGGCGTGCGCTGGACGCCTCCACGTCCAACCTTCATGATGGACGCTCCCTCGCCGCCCGGGAGACCCCATGCGCTTGCTCCGCCAAACCGTTCTCATCCTGATGCTGCCCTCGCTCGTGTCGTGCAGCTGGGTCGAGGGCGAACGCGAAGAAGCGGCCGACGCCGCCAGACAAGAGACGCTGGCCGAAGTCGAGGGGATGCTCGCTGAGGCCGTGCGCACAGCGAACCGGACGGCGGGCTCCGCCGACCGCATCCTCAGCCCGATGCCGGTCATGACCCCCGCCGAGGAGGCGCGGCTCCGGCGGTATCTGAACGCCAGCCACGTGGCGAGCGCGCGAAGGAACGGCGTGCGCGCCCTGGATGCGGAGACCGTCGGCAGCCTGATCGAGGCCGGCCGCCTCGTGGCCCTCGAGGACAGCACCCGGTACTGGATCGTGAGGCCCCGCAGCGCACCCACGCACGTCGTTCCCGAGATGCGGGCCCTCCTCGAGATCCTGGCCCTCCGTTTCCAGGAGCGTTTGGCGGCGCTCGACCTGCCCCCCTACCGGATCGAGGTGACGAGCGCGCTTCGCACAGCGGCTCGCCAGGCCCGACTACGAGGGTCCAACGCCAACGCCGCATCGGGGGTGAGCTCGCACGAGTTCGGTACGACCGTCGATCTCTCCTACGCGGCGTTCGCCCCGCCCTACGAGACGCCCGACGCCCTGCCGCCGGGCGCACCCGATGCGTTCCGACCTCACGTCGAGCGGCTCATGGACCTCGCGCTCGAGTCCGTGTCGGCCCGGAAGTCGCGCGAGTTGGGCAAGATCTTCAGCGAGGTGCTCGCCCGAGCTCAGGACGAAGGCATCGCCCTGGTGATCTACGAGCGGCAGCAGACCGTGTACCACGTCACCGTCGGAGACCAGATGATCGCCGACACGCAGGGGGCGCCCGAATGACCATCGATCGACGCGGGTTCCTGCGGTCCACCTCCCTCGCGGCCCTCGCGCCGTTGGCTTCGTGGCTCGATGGGTCGCGCATGCTGGAAGAGGCGCAGCCCGACCCGTTGGCGGATCTGATCGTGATCAACGCGCTCGGATTCTTCGACGACCTCTACGGGACTCCGGCCGCGGACCCCTCCCGCGTGATGAGTCCCGAGGCCCTCGAGTCCGCCCTGGCATCGGGGCTGACGGCGCTCAACTTCACGGTGACCAGTGGATCCGACTTCGAGGCAGCGGTCCGGGAGGTCGCGAAACGCGACGCGTTCATCCGGGCGCACCCGGATCGGCTCCTCAAGGTGTTCACCACCGAGGATATCCTACGCGCCAAGCAGGAAGGAAAGGTGGGAATCATCCACGGCTTCCAGAACGCCGCCATGGTCGGCGAGCGGGCCGACCGCATCGACCTCTTCGCCGACCTGGGCGTGCGCGTCGTCCAACTCACGTACAATACGCGCAATCAGATCGGCGGAGGCGCGACGGCGCCCGGTGATCCCGCGCTCACGCCGTTCGGGCACGAGGTGGTCGAGCGCCTGAACGCACGCCGCGTCATCGTCGATCTCTCGCACAGCGGCCGCCGGACCTGTCTGGACGCGATTCGCGCTTCGGCCGCGCCCATTACCATCTCCCACACGGGGTGTGCCGCCCTGACCCCGCATCCACGCAACAAGACCGACGAGGAGCTCCGCCTCGTGGCCGAGAGCGGCGGCTTCGTCGGCATCTACTGGATGATGTATCTCGTCGAGGGCCGAGAAGCCACGACGGACGACGTCGTGCGTCACATCGAGCACGCAATCGACGTGTGCGGAGAAGACCATGTCGGAATCGGGACCGACCACGGGCTCGTGGAGCTGGGCGACATTGATGCGGTGCGCGCGTATTTCGCGGGCGAGATTCGCGACCGGGCCGAACGAGGTATCGGTGCGCCGGGGGAACGTGCGGACATCCTACCGTTCGTACATGGCCTACAGGGTCCCGATCAGTTCCGGAGCCTGCACGCCGCCCTGTCGAGACGCGGGCACGGATCCGGCGTGTTGGAGAAGATCTTCGGGCAGAACTACCTGAGGCATGCCCGGGAGGTGTGGGGCGCGTGAGCGCAGTCCCCTTGCCCACGGCTCGGGGCTGAACGTTCTTGGATGTTCGAGGCAGGGACCGCCACCAAGGAGCACCAGGCATGAGCATCCCCGGAGACGAAGCGAACGACTCCACGCCGGATCCGTCGCCCTCGACGGGCTCGCCGGTGACGGCCGCCAAGGTCGTTCTGGCCCTGGCCATGCTCGTCGCCGTGACGGCCGCCATGGCAGGCTTCGGCAGTCGCTGGGGGCTCTGGGACTTCCGCACCGGCTTCAGCGTCCTCCGGTGGGCGGTCTACGGAGCGCTCGCCACCACCGTGCTCACCCTCCCGGTCCTGTGGCTCACCCGACCCGGCCAGAAGCGGCCCATGGGCCTCGTCTTCGCGTTGCTCGCGCTCCTCGTGTCCGCGCCGGTCTTCCTGGTTCCGCTCATGTGGCGCGCCCGGGCCGGAGACGTGCCGCCGATCCACGACATCACCACGGACACCAACGATCCACCCCGCTTCCAGGACATCGCCCTCCTGCGCGCGGATGCGCCAAACCCCGTGGAGTACCCCGGTCAGGAGGTCGCTGCCCAGCAGCGGGCCGGCTATCCCGACATCCGGCCCGCCGTGCTGGACCTCCCCATGGGACAAGCATTCGAGCGGGCGCTCGCCGCCGCCCGGGCCATGGGATGGGAGATCGTCGCCTCCGACGTCGAGGAGGGCCGGATCGAAGCGACGGACCGAACGTTCTGGTTCGGCTTCCGGGACGACGTCGTGATCCGGCTCACGCCCAGCGGAGACCGGACCCTAGTCGACGTCCGCTCCAAGTCGCGGGTCGGCGGAAGTGATGTCGGGACGAACGCGCGTCGGATCCGCTCCTATCTCGAGCGGCTGACGACGTAGCAGCCCGTGGTAGAAGTCTGGTGAGCCGCGCACGAGGGTCTTGCGGATGTCGTACAAGAAAGAGCGACGAATGCGATGTACTAACATCGGGGAGGAGCTCTGACGCAGTACGATGCCGCAACCCCCTCGTGCCCTTCGG
>JBBDSM010000057.1:2312-8533 GCA_040904945.1 Gemmatimonadota bacterium | reverse complement strand
GAGAGCCAGAAGTCGGTGACCGCGAAGCCGAAGATGCCGTTGAAGTCCCGTGGGCCGACGCCGATGATCTCGACCGGCTGCCCGTTGAGCTCGATGGTCCGTCCGATCACGCCGGCGTCCGAGCCGAAGCGGCGCTCCCACGTGCCGTGGCTCACCACCGCGAAGTGGCCGGCGCCCACCTGGTCCATGGAGGCGTCGAACCATCGGCCCCGGTGGGGCGTGAGACCGAGGGCGGAGAGCAGGGTCGATGTCGCGTACTCGATGGCGACGGACTGCGTGCCCTCGCCGACGGTCAGATTGGCCGACTCGGGAGACGTCGCGCCCACCGACGCGAAGACGTCCGTCGTGGCCAGCATGTCGAGGTACGCGGGGTACGACGTCGAGGACGGCTCGCCGTCGTCCGAGTCCTGATAGACGTGGACGACCCGCTCGATCTCGGCGTAGGGCGGCCGCTCGAAGAGGGCCGCATGAACCAGCGCGAACATCGACGTGTTGGCGCCGATGGCGACCGCGATGATGGCCACCGCGCCCAACGTGAAGAGCGGCGTCGCCCGGAGCCGCCGTAGCGCGTATCCCATGTCCTGAGCCCATCCACCCATGCCACCCCTCCCGTTTCGGTTCTCGTTCAGCCCCTGATGCGACCTTCGACCCCAACCCGCGGCCCATGTCCGGGCCACGTCCCACAGCGTCGCGGCCACCACGAGGAAGACGCGGGCCGCGCCCGCCGCCTCCGCCCGCCGCAATCGTGCCTCCACGAACGCCTCGATCTCGGCGCCGTGCGCGCGACGGAGCCGCTCCGGGTACAGCGAGCAGAGGACTCGCGCCAGTTTCATGCGCGCTCCCCTGCCACCCTCACCTTGGCCAGATCCACCAGCCGCTCCAGCCGCGCCACCTCCGCTTCCAGCAGGGCGCGCCCCGACTCCGTGAGCCGGTAGTACTTGCGCCGCGGATCCGCGTCCTCGCTCGGCGGCGAGGCGGGCGCGACCAGCCCGCCGTCCCACATCTCGTCGAGGGAGCGGTAGAGCGTGCCCGGCCCGAGCGTCACCGCGCCCTCCGAGGCCGCCTCGACCTCGTCGGCGATGCCGAGCCCGTGGCGCGCGGCCGTCGATAGTGCCAGAAGGATGTGGAAGACCGGGGGACGTAGCGGTAGATCCGTCGTATCGGGCATCGAGGCTCCGTGTTAAGTATCCACAGCAGATATATCTACGGTGGATATATGTGTCAATGGAGTTCTCCGGCCCCGGGGAGGTGACGCGTGACGTTGCACGGCGCCCGGTCCACAGGCCATGATGCGGCACCGTGTCTCGCCGCCATCCGAGGAATCGCCGTGTCCCATCCGCTCATCCTTCGCCGCTCTCCCGGCCGCGCCGGCGCCCACCGGCGTCGCGCCGCAGCCTGTGCCGCCGTGCTCATGCTCGCCGCCTGCGGCGCCAACACCGACCCGTCGGCGGAGGACTCCGGAACCTCCGGCGTCGTCCAGGTGACGGCACCGGATCACGTCGTCCAGGCCGTGCCTGAAAACCTGCACTGGGGTTGGTTCCCGACGGACGCCGAGCCGGTGCTCCGCATGGCCTCCGGCGAGACCGTGCGCGTCGAGACGATCACCCACGCCGGCGCAACGCAGAACGAGCATCCGGTGGCGTATCTGGAAACGCTCGGCGTCCCGCGCGATCAGATCCTCGACCAGGTCGTCGCGTTCTGGGAGGACCGGGAAGGACGGGAGCGCGAGGGTCGGAGCGGCCACGTCATCACCGGTCCCATCTACGTGGAGGGAGCCCGGCCGGGTGACGTCCTGGAGATCCAGATCCTCGACATGGAGACCCGCGTGCCCTGGGGGATCAACAACACGAGCGCGCGGGGCGGCGTCTTCTCGCCGTCGTATCCCGGCTACCGGGACGGCGACCCGGAGCTCGAGATTCCGCCGGGCACGCGGCACCTCGTCCGGACGGGGATGTCCGGTGGGCGCGAGGTCGCATTCTATTCGAATGGTATCGAGGTCCCGCTTCAGCCGTTCATGGGGATCATGGCAGTCGCGCCCGACCCCGTCGTGGGCCAGCCGGGCGTGACCGTGCCTGGCGTCCAGAGCTCGCGGCCGCCGGGACCGTTCGGGGGCAACCTCGACGTCAAGGATCTCAACGCGGGGACCACGCTGTACCTACCGGTCTTCCAGGAGGGGGCGCTCTTCTATGTCGGGGACGGGCACGGGGTCCAGGGCGACGGCGAAGTGAGCGGCACCGCCGTGGAGCAGTCGCTCACGGGCACCTTCCGCCTGGTGCTGCACCAGGATCGCTCCCTGACGCTCCCCCGTGCCGAGAACGCCACGCATCACATGCTGATGGGCATCGCGCTGGACCTCGACCGGGCGGCGCGTGACGCCACGTGGGAGGTGGTGGACTTCCTGGTGGAAGAGCACGGGCTGACACCCGCCGAGGCGCTGTCGCTCGCGAGTGTGGCGGTGGACTTCCGCGTGAGCGAGGTCGTCGACCTGACGCAGGTCGTCACGGGGTACGTGCCGAAGGACATTTTTCCGGAGTGAGTAAGCTTCCGCCTCGGATCATCGCGAGCCGTTGCCGTGCCCTCCTGACGGCTGCTGCCCTGATCCCGGCCGTTCCGGCAGCCGGTTCCGCGCAGACCGTGTTGGTACACGTGCTGAAGGCGGAGACGTCGATTCCCGTGGTCGGAGCCCTGGCGCACCTGGTCCGCGGCGATCAGTCGGTAGTGCGACAGAGTCTGACGAATGGGCGCGGTCAGGCCCTATTCGTCGGGATCCCGGAGGCCTCGTACCAGGTGCGGGTCGAGATGATCGGAATGACGACGGTCGAGACCGAGTCGTTCGAGGCTTCGGAGGGAGCTTCTGTCACGCGAGTCATCCGAGTCGAGTCACGCGCTATCGAGTTGGAGGGTCTCGATGTGGCACTCGCCTCGGACCGATGCACTGTACGTCCGGCGGATGGAGCCCTGGTCTTCCAGATCTGGGACGAGGCCCGCAAGGCATTGGCGGTCGCCTCCCTCACGGACGAACGGGGCCGGTTCCGATACGAAACAGTGAAGTACGAACGACAGATCGACCGGGAAACAGGCGTGGTCCTGGAGGAGGAGCGGAGCCGCCGCGGAGGCTTCATGAAGACGCCGTACGAGAGTCGTCCAGCGGAGGACCTCGCGGAGCATGGCTTTGTGCGGAAGGAGGGGACGCGGAATCTCTATCTGGCTCCGGACGCGTCGGTCCTCCTGTCCGACACGTTTCTGGACACGCACTGCTTTCACCTGGCGGACCCGGCGCAAGCTCCCCCCGGGCTCGTGGGGCTGGGGTTCCGACCTACGGGCGAGTATCGCTCGGTGCCGGACATCGCCGGCGTGCTGTGGATCGACCGCGAAACCGCCGAGCTGCGATGGTTGCAGTACACCTACGTGTACTTGGAGCCTGAACGCACCTCGCCGGAGGTCGGCGGGCGCGTCGACTTCGAGCGAATGCCGGACGGGACCTGGATCGTGCGAGAGTGGTGGATCCGGATGCCGATCATGGCGGTGCAGCCAGACTTCCGGGGACGGCCGCTCCGCTTCATCGTTCGATATCAGCAGACTGGCGGCCTTGTGGTCGATATCCGGGAGGCTGGTGGGCGAAGCCTCGGGCGACACGCGCGGACTGGAGGAGTGGAAGGCGTCGTGCTGGATTCCCTGGGCGCGCCGCTCCAGGGCGTCCGCGTGGGTATCGTCGGTTCGAATCAGCAAGTTTTCACCGACGCGACCGGAACGTTCGGCATTACGGGTCTTCCAGAAGGGCGCTATCAGGTGCGCTTCGTGACGCCTGCCGTCGAGGCGGCAGGCTATGATTTGGAGCCCGTCAGGCGCGATGTCGTCCCAGGAGAGATGGCTTACCTGGAGTTCTACGTCCCGTCGATGACAGACCTGCTCTTCAATGAATGCCGCGACGTGGCGCGGGAAGAGGAAACCGTCGTGCTGGCCGGCACCGTCGTCGATCGGTTCGGAACGCCCGTGTCGGAGGCGACTGTGCGGGTGCAATGGAATGTCTATGACTTCAGCGGGGTCCGGAACAACCGACGAGGAACGGACCTTCGGCAGATCCCGCAATTTCTCGAAGCCACCGCGGGCCCGAGGGGGTCATATACGTTCTGTACCGTGCCTGCGAAGGCGAGGCTCTTACTCCGCGCCTGGACGCCCGCAGCCCGGTCGGAAGAGATCGAGTTCGTGATCCCCGAGCACGAGATCGGTGCGGTACGGACCCTGGAGGTCTCCCCGTCACGCTGATTTCGTATCGGTCGTGCTGGGCATGCACCTTGCAGCTTCATACAGACGCAAGCGTCGAAGCCGGCGCGCGGGCCGCAGGGCCCCGCTCCGGCACCCCCCTCGTCGCAACTTTTTATCCATTGCGAGTGAGGTGAGACATGGGACGCGATCGGGACAGAAGTGCGCACGAATCCGCCGAGGCGATCTCCATCGTGGGACCCGGCATGACCTTTGTCGGGAACTGCGAGACCGAGGGAACCCTCCGCGTGGAGGGTCGGTTCGAGGGCTCCATCCGGGCGGGCCGCACCGTGGTCATCGGTCCGGACGGGATCGTGACCGGCGATGTCCGGGCGCGTGACGCCACCGTGGCGGGCACCATCAAAGGCACGCTCATCGCGGAGTCCAAGCTCGACCTGCAGGAGACGTGTCGCCTGGACGGGGAGGTCTACGCCCGAACGGTTCGCGTCGGAGAGGGCGCGGTCGTCAACGCCGCTGTGCACATGGGCGAGGACGCCGTCGGCAAGGTGACGGGGGGCGACATGGCGAAGGGGCCGAAGCTCCACGCGCAGGAGCTCGCGGCGACCGCGAGCGCGTAGGCCGAACTCCCTTGCACCCCGCGCCGTGCCTCCCGTCAGCTCCACGTCCGACGCCGGAAGACCGGTGACCGACGATCTCGACGACGATCTCGACGACGAGCTCGGGGAGCCTTTCGCCGAGCTCGAGGGCGCGCTCACCGTTTGGTGTCCCTACTGCGGCGAGCCGGTGGAGCTACTCGTGGATCCGGGCGGTGGATCGGCCCAGGAATACGTCGAGGACTGTGAAGTGTGCTGCCGGCCGTGGCGCGTCTCGCTGCGCTTCGCGCGGGACGGCTCGCCCGAGGCCGAGGTGAACACGCTCGACTGAGCGTCCACGCTCGCCTTTCCAGCGCCTACCGGCATCCTTCTTCGCCACGCTCGCCGGCCATGATCGAGGCCGAGGACACGCTCGTCTACATCCGGTTCGCGGCCTGGGACACCGCGGGGAACGGGGCCATGACCATGCCGGTGCGGCTGGGCGGGTAGCGGCCCCCCGGTCGTTACCCCGACGGCTTCCTTCGCACGTAGAGCACCTTGCGGACCGTCGCCACCACCTCGTCGTCCTCGCCGAGAATCGTCAGCGTCCACTCCGGCAGATGCTTGGCGCCGTCGGCGGTCGCTCGCCGGATGGACTCCACCTCGTCGTCCGTGATGCGGACGGTCGCGCGGACGGTGCCCGAGCCCGGCCGGAGGAAGTCGATGTGGGCCGCCCTGTCCCACACCACGTACTCCGGACCGAGCCGTGCCATCAGGAGGATCATCAGGTGGGGATCCACCATGGCGTAGAGACTCCCCCCGAAGTGGGTCCCCACCAGATTCGTGTTTGCGTCCGTCAACGGCATCTCGACCCGGATCTCGCTGGCGTCGTCGGCGATATGCGGTACGCGGATTCCGGCGCCGACGTACGGGGGATATGTCTCGAGGCGTCGACGGAGCTCTTCGGGGTTCCAGACGTCGCTGTGCATGGTGGGGATCATCTGGTGTCGTGGCTCTTCAGACAACCGATGCCCTGTTCCCATTGACAACTGAGGGGTCATCGAGTGATGGTGGGACGCGCCCCCCTCGACATCTTAGGGAACCCCCGCACCGGACCCGGCATCCCATGGACCTCCTGCAAGGCACCCTCGACGTCATGATTCTGAAGGCCCTCGAGTGGGGCCCCCGCCACGGCTACGCCGTGAGCCGATGGATCAAGAGCACCACGCGGGACGTGCTCACCGTCGAAGAGGGGGCGCTCTATCCGGCTCTCCACCGCTTGCGCCGGAAGGGGCTGGTGGCGTCGGAGTGGGGCGTATCCGAGAACAACCGGCGGGCGAAGTTCTACGAGCTGACGGCGAAGGGGCGCAACGCGCTGGCCGAGGAGTCGGACAGCTGGGACGCGTACGCGAGGGCGGTGGACCG
>JBBDSM010000057.1:0-2212 GCA_040904945.1 Gemmatimonadota bacterium | reverse complement strand
CTGGGCACCGCGACCGTGGTGGGCGGCACGCTTCCCCCTGAAGCCGAGGAAGGCGATCCCCGGGTGGTGGTCCTGTCACACGGGTTCTGGCAGCGGCGCTTCGGGGGCGACCCCGACGTGGTCGGGCGGGTCCTGGGCGCGCAGCAGGGCGCGTACCGCGTCGTCGGCGTGATGCCGAAAGGCTTCGCCTTCCCGGACGCCGACACCGAGCTCTGGACCTTCCTCGCGAACGTGGAGCAGGCGTCGGTGCCGTGGCGCATCCGACAGGTCCGGGTGTTCGACGCCGTGGCGCGGATCGCACCACGGACGGACGCGCCCGAAGAGGACCTCGCAACCGCCGAGCAGGAGCTGGCCGAGGTCGCCCGCGGGATCGCTTCCGACCTGCCCGACACGAATGCCGGCATCACCTCGGTGGAGCTGATGCCCATCCGAACCGCGCTGGTGGGCGAGGTCCGGACGCCGCTCCTCATCGTCCTGGCCGCGGTCGCGCTCACGCTGCTCATCGCGTGCGCCAACGTCGCCAACCTCCTGCTGGCGCGGGGAGCGGTCCGCCGGCGGGAGTTCGCCGTGCGGGCCTCTCTGGGTGCGGGGCGGGGCCGGCTCGTGCGGCAGGTGCTGGCGGAAGGGCTGCTGCTCGGAGTCTTGGGCGGAGTGGCGGGCATGCTGCTCGCCACCGTCGCGGTTCCTGCCCTTCTGGCTCGCGCCGGCGAGCTGATCCCCCGCAGCCAGGCGGTGACCGTCGACTCCGGCGTGCTGCTGGTGGCGCTCGCGGTCTCCGTGGGGACGGGGCTGCTCGTCGGGCTCCTCCCCGCCATGCGCGTGGGTCGGGGATCGCTCGGCGCGGCCGGCCGAGCCGGGGGTGGGGGTGGGGACGGGGTCGAGGCGCGGGGGCTCCTCGACGGCCTGGTCTTCGCGGAGGTCGGCCTGGCGGTGGTCCTCCTCGTGGCGGGCGGGCTGCTCATGCGGAGCTTCATCGAGCTCCGGACCGTCGACCCGGGCTTCGAGCCGGAGGGGCTGCTGGTGGCGGATATGGTGGTGTCCGGCTACGAGGACGCGGAAGACTATATCGGCTTCCGGAACCGGTTCCTGGAGCGCCTCGAAGCGCTGCCCGGCGTGCTCGGCGCGACCACGGCCAAGGAGTTCCCGACCCGCGGCATGGGCGAGCAGTGGGCCTGGCGCCTGAGGGGCGAGCCCGAGCCGCTTCCCGGAGAGGCCCGCACGGCGCATGCCCTCCACATCCACAGGGACTTCTTCGAGGTCATGCGGATCCCGCTTCTGAGGGGGACGCTGCCGGGCGCCGACCCCGAGCTGTCGCTGATCATCAACGAGCGCCTCGCCCGCGCCGCGTTCGGCTCGGCGGACGCCGCCTTGGGCTCCGTCCTGGTGGTGAGCGGCATGGAGGTCCCGGTGCGGGGCGTGGTGGGCGACGTGCTTCACGCCGATCCGGCGGCCGAGCCGCCCCCTATGATCTATGTGGACGACCGCATCAACACCCGGCGTGTGTTCGCGTTCGTCGTGCGCGCGGACGGCGATCCGCTGGCGTTGGCCGAGCCGTTCCAGCGCACGCTCACCGAGCTCGACGACCGCCAGCCCATCCGCACCCTGTACACCGCCCGGTCGGCGTACGACGAGGCCGTCGGCCAACCTCGCTTCTTCGCGCTCGTCATGTCGATCTTCGCGGCGGGCGCCGCGCTGCTGGCGGCGGTGGGGATCTACGGCGTGGTGGCGTATACCGTGCGCCGCCGTACCCGCGAGATCGGGCTGCGCCTGGCGCTCGGGGCGAATACCGGCGGCGTGCGGCGTCTGGTCATCGGCGGAGCGCTGCGGCCGGTGCTCGGCGGCCTCGTGACGGGCTTGCTCGTGGCCGCCGGCCTCTCGTCGGTGCTGGGGAGCCTCCTCTTCGGCGTTCCCTCCATCGACCCGGTGACGTACGGCGCCGTCGCGGCGGTCTTCCTGGTGGTTGCCCTGGCCGCAGCGTGGGCGCCGGCCCGGGAGGCCACCCGCGTGGATCCGCGGGAGGCGCTCAGGGCGGAGTAGGCCGCTCGGCGGGTTGGCGGCTGATGACTGAGGTACCGGTTATGGAGTGGGGAGAGCGCGGCGCTTAGGACATTGCGCCCAAAGCCCGAAATGGGGTTCACGGCAATTCGCCCCGCGAGCTGTCCCATGCGGACCATGATCTGTCCCATCCGGACATGGACAGCTTTTGGGGTGC
>JBBDSM010000056.1:0-8632 GCA_040904945.1 Gemmatimonadota bacterium | reverse complement strand
ACCCACCACATCGGCAAGATCGTCGTGCATCCGCAGGATCCGGACGTGGCGTGGGTGGCGGCGGTCGGGCACCTGTGGGGTCCGAACGAGGAGCGCGGCGTCTACCGCACCACCGACGGCGGCGAGACGTGGGAGAAGGTCCTCTACATCGACGAGAACACCGGCGCCATCGACCTGGTCATGGATCCCGGCGACCCGCGCACGATCTTCGCGGCGATGTACCAGCGCCGACGGACCGCGTACGGCTTCAGCGCTTCGGGCGACGGGAGCGGGCTCTACCGCACCCTCGACGGAGGCGACAGCTGGCACGAGCTGACGGAAGGGCTCCCGGCGGGCGACAAGGGGCGGATCGGCCTCGACGTCTACCGGCGCGACGGGAACCTCCTCTACGCGCTGGTCGAGGGGAGCACGCCGGAGGAGCGGGGGACGTACCGCTCTCTCGATCGGGGCGAGACGTGGGAGCGGGTGAGCGACATGAACCCGCGCCCCATGTACTTCTCACTCATCCGCATCGACCCGAACAACCCCGAGCGCATCTATGTCGGGGGCGTCATCATGCAGGTCTCGGACGATGGCGGACGGACCTGGTGGGAGCAGGACGGCTACTGGTCCATCCACGTCGACAACCACGCCATGTGGATCGATCCCGACAACTCCAACCACATCGTGCTCGGTCACGACGGAGGGATGGCCACGTCGTGGGACGGCGCGGTCACCTGGCAGCACCACGACAACATTCCGGTCGGGCAGTACTACGAGGTGGGCGTCGACATGCGCGACCCGTACTACGTGTGCGGCGGGCTCCAGGACAACTCCTCCTGGTGCGGCCCCAGCCAGACCCTCGACACCTACGGCGTCTCGAACCGGAACTGGTACGACGTGTCCGGCGGCGACGGCTTCTACAACCAGATCGATCCCAACGACTGGCACATCATGTACTCGGAGTCGCAGGGCGGGAACATCAGCCGGGTGAACGTCGATACCGGAGAGGCCGTGCGGATCCGGGCGGTGAACCGTGCGGAGGAGCGGGGGGACACCGAAGACGGGTACGCCTTCAACTGGAACTCGCCCATCGTGGTGTCGCAGCACGTGCCGGACCGCGTGTATCACGGCGCCAACCACCTGCTTCGCTCCAACGACCGTGGGCAGACCTCGGAAGAGGCCAGCCCTGACCTGAGCCGCGGAATCGATCGGGACACGCTCGCGATCTTCGGGCGACCCCTCTCCGAGCCGCACCTCTCCCGCAACGACGGTCAGTCGAATTACGGGACCATCACGACGGTCGACGAATCGCCACGCTCCGCGGATATCCTGTGGGTCGGGACCGACGACGGGAACCTGCAGGTGACGCGCGACGGCGGGGCGAGTTGGACCAACGTGGTTGAGAATGTTCCGGGGATGCCCGGCCGCCGCTACGTGAGCCGCGTGGAGGCTTCGGCCCACGTCGACGGACGGGCGTACGTCACCTTCGACGGGCACTGGGACGACGACCTCACGCCGTACGTCTTCGTCACCGAGGACTTCGGCGGGTCGTGGCGGCGCATCACCTCCGGACTTCCGAGTCACTCCATCAACGTGGTCCGCGAGAGCCCCGAGGCCGAGAATCTGCTCTTTGTCGGCAACGAGGTGGGGGTCTTCGCCTCGACCGACCGGGGGCAGAGCTGGACGCGGATGACCGGGGGCGGGGCGTTCCCGACGGTTCCCGTGGACGATCTGGTCATCCACCCCCGGGAGCGCGACCTGGTCGTCGGCACGCACGGTCGCTCGATCTGGATCGTGGAGGATCTCCGGCCGCTCGAGCACGTGGCCAACGAGGGGTTGGGCGACGTGACGCTCTTCCCGATCCGACGCGCGACCTTCTGGTCCCGGACGGGTGGATGGCCGTTCTGGGGCGACACGTGGTTCGCCGAGAACCCACCGGTCGCCGCCCGCGTCCGCTACAGCCTCGCTGATGACGCCGGGGAAGAGTCCGTACGGATCCTGGTCACGGACGCGGAGGGCGACACCATCCGTCGACTGAGCGCTCCGACCGCCGCGGGCACGCACGAGGTGCTCTGGGCGCTGGACGAAGACCTCTCGGGCGAGCTCGACGGTGAAGCGACCCTCCCGGTTCTGCCCGCCCGGTACACGGTCACCCTCGACGTGGATGGTACACGGGCGTCCCAGGACGTCGAGGTCCGGCTCGATCCCCGGGTCGAGACCACGGCCGTCGCGCTCGAGGAGCGGTACCGGCTCTTCCTCGACGCGGCATCCCTGACCCACGCGGCGGAGCCCGCCGGGGAGGCGGCGTCGGAGGCGGAGCGGACCATCGAGGAGATCCGGACGCTCGTCGAGGAGCACCGGGACGAGGACGGCGAGAACGGCGAAGCCGAAGCGCTGAGCGAGCGCGTCTCGGAGATGGCCGAGCGCATCGAAGACGTGTCGGAGCGGATCGACGAGCTCGCCGGGAACGCCCGCACCGCCATGAACGGTGCCCGTGGCTACTGGGGGGCGCCGACGTCGGACCAGCGCTTCCTCGTCGATCTGGCCTGGGAGCGGATGCCGGACGCGGTCCGCTCGTTGAACGAGCTGCTGGAGACCGAGCTGCCCGCGCTTCAGGAGGAGCTCGTGCGCCTCGGGATCAGGCGCCCGCTCGTGGACGCCGTGCCGGTGCCCATGCCGCCGGGCGGGTGAGCAGATGGGAAACGCCATGGTGACTCCGGCCGAGATCGAGGAGGCCCGCGGCCGCATCGCCGGTTCGGTCGTGCGCACCTCGTGTCTCGCTGCGTCGGGCTTCTCCGACCTCAGCCCGGCCCGCCTCTACTTCAAGGCCGAGAACCAGCAGCACACGGGCTCGTTCAAGGACCGGGGCGCGCTCAACAAGCTGGCGCGTTTCGACGACGACGAGCGTCGCCGGGGCGCCGTGACGGCGAGCGCCGGGAACCACGCTCAGGCGCTCGCCTACCACGGCGGTCGTCTGGGGATTCCGGTTACGGTCGTGATGCCCGAGGCCGCCCCTCTGGTGAAGATCGCGAACACCCGCAGGTACGGCGCCCGGGTGGAGCTCTCCGGTACCATCCTCGACGAGAGCGCGGAGATCGCCCGCGAGATCGCGGAGCGCGAGGGCTCGATCATGGTGTCGGCGTTCGACGACGACGCGGTCATCGCCGGACAGGGGACGGTCGGCCTTGAGATCCTGGAGGACGTGCCCGACGTCGCGACCGTCGTCGTCCCCGTCGGCGGGGGCGGGTTGATCTCGGGGATCGGCATCGCCATCAAGGCCGTGCGTCCGAACGTCCGCCTGGTGGGCGTCGAGGCGGAGGCCGTGCCATCGGCCACCGCGTCGAGGGCGGCCGGCCATGTCGTGAAGATCGACCACGCGCCGACGCTGGCGGACGGCATCGCCACCAAGCGGATCGGCGACAGGACCTTTCCACTCATGGAGCGCTACGTCGACGACTTCGTGACCGTCAGCGAGGACGAGATCGCGTCGGCGATCCTGGTTCTGCTCGAGCGCGGCCGTACCGTCGTGGAGGGCGCGGGAGCGGTCGGGGTGGCCGCGCTCCTCGCCGGGAAGATTCCCGCGCCGGACGAGGCCCCCGTCGTGGTGGTCCTGTCGGGCGGAAACATCGACATGAACCGGGTCTCCCGCATCATCGATCGCGGGCTCGAGGCCGATGGTCGCATCGCGCGGTTGGTGGTTCGCGCCCCGGATCGTCCCGGTTCCTTGGCGCGTCTCACGCGGGTCCTCGCGGACCAGGGCGCGAACGTTCTCGAGACCAGCCACCGCAGGGCCTTCGCGGACATCAGGGTGGGGGACGTGGAGATCGTCACGCTCGTCGAGACGACCGGCCTCGAGCACCTGCATGCCATCATCGAGGCGCTGGAAGTCGAAGGCATGCAGGTCCGGGAGCGCTGATCCGGCCCTGAATTCCCGCGCGGTCCGGCTTTCCCTATCTTTCCAGGCTGCATCCCGATCCTCAACAAACACAACGTCTAGACACGGGGACGTGCCCGATGTCCAACACCGATCGCAAGATCCGAGTGCTCGTCGCGAAGCCCGGCCTCGACGGCCACGACCGCGGCGCCAAGGTAATCGCGAGCGCTTTTCGTGACGCGGGCTTCGAGGTCATCTATACCGGCCTGCACCAGACCCCCGAGATGATCGTCGCCGCCGCCGTCCAGGAGGATGTCGACGTGGTCGCCATGTCGGTCCTCTCCGGAGCGCACATGACGCTCTTCCCCAGGGTGAAGACGCTCCTCGACGAGGCGGGCGCCGAAGGCATCCTGCTGACGGGAGGCGGCATCATCCCCGAGGATGACATGGAAGCGCTCGAGGAGAAGGGGATGGGCAAGCTGTTCGGGCCTGGCACCCCGACCTCGGCGGCCATCGACTACATCCGCGAATGGTTCGCCGCCCGGGAGGTCGCCTGATGGCGACGAAGGCCTCGGAAGCGAAGGAAGGGAAGGGACGGCTGGGTGAGCTCTCGGCCGAGCTGAAGGAGCTTCGCGAGAAGCTGCGCCAGGGTGGGGGCGCCAAGCGCATCGCCAGGCAGCACGACCAGGGCAAGCTTACCGCGCGGGAGCGCATCGACCTGCTCTTCGACGAGGGCGAGCCGTGGGTCGAGCTGGGTATGCTGGTCGCTTACGATCAGTATGACGGCCAGGCGCCAGGCGCCGGTGTGGTCACGGGCGTGGGCCGGGTCGAGGGCCGCGAGGTCGTCGTGGTCGCGAACGACGCCACCGTGAAGGCCGGCTCCTGGTGGCCGGAGACCATCACGAAGATCCTGCGGGCCCAGGAAGTCGCGATGCGCTGCCGCATCCCGATCATCTACCTGGTGGACTCCGCGGGCGTGAACCTCCCCTACCAGGGCGGCGTCTTCCCCGGGCAGTACGGCGCTGCGCGCATCTTCTACTACAACTCGATCATGCGCCGCTACCTCAAGATCCCGCAGCTTTCGGCGGTCATGGGGCCGTGCATCGCGGGCGGCGCGTATCTCCCGGCGCTCTCGGACGTCATCCTGATGGTCGACGGCACGTCGTTCATGGGGCTCGGCGGGCCGAACCTGGTGAAGGGCGCGACCGGTCAGATCGTCGGGCAGGAGGAGCTCGGCGGCGCCCGTGTGCATACCGAGGTGAGCGGCGTGGCGCACTACATGGTCGAGAACGACCAGGCGTGCATCACCCGGCTGAGGAGGCTCGTGGAGGAGCTGCCGGTCGAAGTGGAGCGCCAAACGCGTGAGGGCACGCCTCCCGCGCGGCTCCCTCAGGAGCTGTACGACATCCTCCCCGACGATCACCGGCAGCCGTACGACATCCACGAAGTCCTCGCCTGCATCCTCGACGGCGACGGGCTCGAAGAGTTCCAGCCCGAGCACGCCAAGGAGATGATCTGCGGGACCGGCTTCCTCGACGGCATGCCGGTCGGCGTCATCGCGAACGCGCGCGGCATGTACAAGAGCGCCAAGGGTGGCCCCCCGCACTTCGGCGGCATCGTCTACACGGAGAGCGCGCTCAAGGTGGCCTACTTCATCGAGACGATGAACAGGCACAGGACGCCGATCCTCTTCGTGCAGGACGTCTCCGGCTTCATGGTGGGTCCCGACGCCGAGCACTCGGGGATCATCCGTGCGGGTGCGCAGTTCGTGGAGGCGATGGCCACCGCCACCGTGCCGAAGCTCGTGCTGACGCTGAACCACGCGTCAGGCGCGGGCTACTACGCCATGGCCGGACAGGGCTTCGACCCCGACTTCATCCTGTCGCTCCCGACAGGACGCATGGGGGTCATGGAGGGCTCTAGCGCGGTCATGGCGCTCTTCAGCGGCCAGATCGACAAGCTGAAGGCAGAGGGCAAGGTTCCCGACGAGGACCTCACGACGCGTATGGACGAGGTCCGTGAAGAATACGATCGTCAGCTCGACGCCCGCTTCGCCGCCGCGCGCGGCTTCGTGGACGAGATCGTGCTGGCCGAGGAGCTGCGTCTCGCGCTGGGTCTCCTTCTCAGAGCTTCCTTGAACAACGACGGTCCCCACGTGGGAGCGTTCCACATACCGGAGAGTGCATGAGCAGCACCGACCGAACCATCCGCGTCGCGAGCGGCCAAGGCTTCTGGGGCGACGACCTCGAAGCCCCGGTCCGCCAGGTCGAGCGCGGACCCATCGACTACCTCATGCTGGATTATCTGGCCGAGGTCACCATGTCCATCATGCAGAAGCAGCGGAGCCGTGATCCGTCGGCCGGATACGCCCGCGACTTCGTCGAACTGATGGAGCGCATCTTCCCAGCGTGTATCGAGAAGGGCGTACGGGTCGTCACCAACGCCGGTGGCGTGAACCCGGTCGGGTGCGCCGATGCGCTGGTCGAGGCGGGACGCGCGGCCGGCGTCGGCGGCAAGGCCAAGGTGGGCCTCGTCACGGGCGACGACCTCATGGACCGCCTGGACGAGCTGCTCGAGCAGGGTCACGAGCTCCGTAACATGGAGACCGACGAGCCGCTCTCGACCATCCGCGACCAGGTCCAGAGCGCGAATGCCTACATCGGCGCGACGCCCATCGTGAAGGCGCTCGAGAAGGGCGCAGACGTCATCGTCACGGGCCGGAGCACCGACACGGCGCTCACGTACGGCCCGCTCATGCACGAGTTCGGTTGGGCGCCCGACGACTGGAACCGCATCGCCGCGGGTGTCATCGCCGGACACATCAACGAGTGCGGTGCGCAGTGCACCGGGGGCAACTGCCTCATCGACTGGTGGAAGCTCGAGGGGATGGCCGAGATCGGCTTTCCCATCGTCGAGGTCTCCCCGGACGGCAGCTTCGTGGTCACCAAGCACGACGGCACCGGGGGACGCGTCACGCGCGCTTCCGTCGCCGAGCAGATCCTCTACGAGATGGGGGATCCGCACGAGTACATCACTCCCGACGTGATCGCGGAGTTCACCTCGATCCAGCTCGAGGAGATCGGAACGAACCGGGTGCGCGTGGACGGTGTGAAGGGTAGGGCCGCGACGGACTTCCTGAAGGTCTCCATCGCCTATGCCGGGGGATGGAAGGCCACCGGAACGCTCACGTACTCGTGGCCCGATGCGGCCGCCAAGGCACGTGGGGCGGCGCAGATCCTGCGGGAGCGACTCGACCGGCTGGGCCTCGAGTTCGACGAGGTGCGCACGGAGCTCGTGGGGTGGGACTCGACGCACGGCGCGCTGGTGGGCGAGCCTCCGGCGGACCTGCCGGAAGTGCAGCTCCGGGTCGGCGTCCGCTCGGACGACCGTGCCGCGGTGGAGCGCTTCACGCGCGAGATCGCGCCGCTCGTACTGACCGGTCCGCCTTCGGTGACCGGCTTCGCTGGCGGCCGCCCGCGAGTCCAACAGATCATGGCCTACTGGCCGGCGCTCATCCGCAAGGAGGCCGTCCAGCCGCATCTGCAGGTGGAGGTGAAGGACGTATGAGCCGCATCCAACTCGTGCATCTGGCCCACGCCCGCTCCGGAGACAAGGGCGACACGGCCAATGTCGGCATCATCGCTTATGACCCGGAACACTACCCGCTCCTGGTCGAGCAGCTGACCTCGGAGAAGGTGAAGGCGTTCTTCGGCCCGATGGTGAAGGGCGAGGTCGAGCGCTTCGAGCTGCCGAACCTGAGCGCGCTGAACTTCCTGCTCCACGGCGCGCTCGGTGGCGGCGGTACCATGTCGCTCATGAACGACGCCCAGGGGAAGGTGTTCAGCACCGCCCTTCTCCGCATGGAGGTCGAGGTTCCCGACGATGTCGCGAAGGCCGTGCGTGGACGCGGACGCGTGCCGGACGGGTGGGAGCCGAAGTCGGGAGCGTACGTGTGACCGAGCCGGTCCTGCTGTACGAGGTGGAGGACGGCGTCGCGACGCTGACGCTGAACCGGCCGGACAAGCGCAATGCGTTGAACGGCGAGCTTGTCGCGGCGCTCAAGGACGGCCTCGACCGGGCGGAAGCCGACGAGGGCGTGCGCGTGGTCGCTCTCGCGGGGGCAGGGAAGGACTTCTGCTCCGGGGCGGATCTCGCCGAGCTCGAGCGGATCGCGACTCTCTCGAAGGAAGAGAATCTGGAGGACGCGCGCTCGCTCGGGGCGCTGTTCACCAAGATGCGCGGGCTGCGTTGCCCGGTGGTCGCCCTCGTGCGCGGCCGGGCGCTCGCTGGCGGCTGCGGGCTCGCGTCGGCGTGCGATGTCGTGCTGGCGGACGAAGGTGCCGAGCTCGGTTACCCCGAGGTCCATCTCGGCTTCGTGCCGGCGACGGTCATGGCGATCCTACGCCGGAAGGTCGGCGAGGCGAAGGCGTTCGACCTCGTCGTCGACGGTCAGCGAGTCAGCGCTTCGGAAGCGGAGCGGATCGGCCTGGTGACCCGGGTCTACGAGTCGGCCTCGTTCGACGCGGAGTCGGGGCGATACCTGACTGGGCTCGCGAAGAGGCCCCCCGGCGCCGTCGCGCTCACCAAGAAGCTGCTCTACGACCTCGACGGTCTCTCTCTGCAGGAGGGCGTCGAGCGAGGCGCCCGCGTGAACGCGGAGGCCCGCATGTCCGAGGAGTGCCGCACGGGCGTACGGCGCTTTCTCGCGCGCTCTCGCTAGCAGGACGAGGGCCGTGTTCTTCGACCGATTCCGCCGGGCCGGCCGCTACCTGGAGT
>JBBDSM010000055.1:0-1472 GCA_040904945.1 Gemmatimonadota bacterium | reverse complement strand
GCGGCCGGCCACGTGAAGCGCGGCTGCATCTGCGCGTTGAACTCGTCGAGGGTCGCGAGCTTCGCGGCCTCGATCTCGGCCTCGGAGAGGTGCTCGCTCGGCACCAGCTCGAACACGTCGATCCCGCGGGAGATCTCGGCGCCGTAGATGGCCCCGTTGTACCAGTACGTCGACCAGTATCCACCGGTGAAGAGCTCGGTGTCGCTCAGCGGGCCGCGGTCGAAGTAGGCGATCTCGTAGGCGTTGGCCGGGTCGGTGAAGTCGAGGATCGACACGCCGCCCTGGTACCACGCCTGGACCATGATGTCACGGCCCGGCACCGGGATGATGGAGCCGTTGTGCGCCACACAGTTCTGGGTCTCTCCCTGCGGCACCGGAAGCTTGTAGTAGCCGGCGAGCTGGAGCTCCCCGTCCACCAGGCGGAAGATCGCGTTCGCGCCCCACGTCTCCGGGTCGGTGGCCCGGCAGCGCGGAGCGGAACCGCCGCCCCACTCGTCCGTGAAGAGCACCTTGGTGGCGTCGTTGTTGAACGTCGCGGAGTGCCAGTAGGCGAAGTTCGGGTCGAGGACCTCTTCGATACGGGTCGGGTTCACCGGATCGGTGATGTCGAGGAGGATGCCGTTGCCGGCGCACGCCCCCGCGGCGAGCCCGATCTCCGGATACGCCGTGATGTCGTGGCACTGCGTGGTGCGCCGCGACGCCTGCGTGCCGGCACCGTGGTCACCACCGCCCCAGAGGCCGGCGATCTCGCCCGTCTCGGCATCCGCGAAGATCCGAGGCATATTCACGACCTCGGCCTGCTCCGGCGCGGCCAGCGGCACGCGCACGACCTCGATGCGGAAGAGCGCGGTGTTCTCGTCCTCCTCCGGCTCGGCGCCCGAACAGCCCGCGAGCTCTTCCGCCGGCCGCACGCCACCCGTGCCCTGGATGTAGATGTAGACGTGGTCCGGATCCGTCGGATCCTCGACCAGCGTGTGCGTGTGCGATCCACGGCAGGACTGGATCGCGGCCACCTGGCGCGGATTCGTGAGGTCGGAGATGTCGAAGATGCGCACGCCGAGCAGCCGTACGTCGCTCACCGTCTCCTCGACGCCCTGGACGCCGCAGTCTAGACGCCCACGGTTCTCCTGCGCGGACATGACCAGCAGGTCGCCGTACACCGACACGTCGCCCTGCCCACCCGGGCAGACGACCGCCACCTCGAGCCGCGGATTCGCGGGATCGGAGATGTCATAGACCTGGAAGCCGTTGTAGTTGCCCTGGAAGAGGCGGTCTCCGCTGAACGCGACGTCGGTGTTGTTGAAGCGCCCGTCGCCCGGGGTCTCGGGGTTGAGGAAGCCTTCCGGGCGCTCGAGGCTCGTCAGCATCCGGAGATTCCAGATCGCCTCCTCTGCGTCCTGCCAGCCGGCCGCGAGATCGACGCGGGGGTCGTTCGGGTCCCAGGTCCAGCGGGGCTCTTCCGACTGCATCTG
>JBBDSM010000054.1:0-1478 GCA_040904945.1 Gemmatimonadota bacterium | reverse complement strand
ATGGTCGGGCCGGATCCGGCCTCGAGCAACCGGGCCACCGTCGGGGGGATGGTCGGCAATAACGCCACCGGGACGCATTCCATCCTGTACGGGAGCACGATCGACCACCTTCTGGAGCTCGACGTGTTTCTGGACGACGGCTCGGCCGCGCACTTCGAGGAGGTGGACGAGGAGGGATGGCGCCGGCGCCTCGAACGCGGCGGCCGGGAGGGCGCCATCTACCGGGGTCTCGACGCGCTGCTGGATGCGGATGCGGCGACCATCGAGCGCGGCACGCCCCGGCACTGGCGGCGCAACAGCGGATACCGGATCGAAGCGCTGCTCGACGCCCGGCACCGCAATCCGGCGCGGCTTCTCTGCGGCAGCGAGGGGACGCTCGCCGTCACCACTGAGGTAAAGCTCGCGCTCGTCGAGCGCCCCCGGAAGACCGTTCTCGGCATCGTCCATTTTACGAGCCTCCGCGAAGCGCTCGAATCCGTCGCGACGATCCTCGAGACCGAACCCTCGGCCGTGGAGCTCTTCGACGGCATCGCCATCGAGCAGACGCGCCGCGCGCCCGGCTACGCCCATCGACTGACGTTCCTCGAAGGCCGGCCGGAAGCCGTGCTCATCACCGAATACTATGGCGACGACGAGCGCGAGCTGGCCGGTAAGCTGGCTGAGCTCCGGCGCGTGCTGGACGCGGCCGGACGCGGCTACGCGGTCGTGCCCGCTCGAACGCCGCGGGAAATCGACAACGTGTGGACGGTACGGAAGGAGGGACTCGGACTCATCATGGGCGTCGAGGGCGATCACAAGCCCGTGGCGTTCATCGAAGACGCGTCGGTCCCCGTGGAGCATCTCGCGGATTACGTCGATGGGCTGCTGGAGCTGCTCGACGGCATCCGCACGGTCGTATACGCCCACGCCTCGGCGGGCACCCTCCACATCCGCCCCTTCATCAATACCAAAGACGCGGGTGACGTCGAACGGATGCGCGAGGTGGCGCACGGATCCATGGAGCTCGTCCGGCGCTACGGCGGAACGGTCTCCTCGGAACACGGCGACGGACTCGCGCGCGGCTGGCTGCTCGAGGAGCTCGTCGGGCCGGACCTGTACCGGGTCTACCGGCGGACGAAGGAGATCTTCGACCCGCACGGACGCCTGAATCCGCGGAAGGTGGTCGACGCTCCGCCCATGACGGAGCACCTGCGCATGGGGAAGGATTACGCAACCTTGCCCTTCACCGAGGAGCTCGATTTCTCCGCGCAGGGCGGATTCGCCCGGGCGTTCGAGCTGTGCAACGGCAACGGGGCCTGCCGGAAGCTGGACGGCGGCACCATGTGTCCCAGCTTCATGGTGACGCGCGAAGAGCAGGACTCGACCCGCGGCCGTGCCAACGCGCTGCGGGAGGTCATGTCGGGCGGACTCCCGCCGGAAGAGCTCACCGGCGAGCGGATGCACGAGGTGATGGATCTCTGCATCCAGTGCAAGGCCTG
>JBBDSM010000053.1:0-8895 GCA_040904945.1 Gemmatimonadota bacterium | reverse complement strand
GACCCCAACCTTGGCAAGGTTGTGCTCTACCAACTGAGCTATTCCCGCAATGTTTACAGCAGACATGAACCTAGAAAAAGGGTGCGGCCCGGTCAACGACCGTCCCCGGGCGGCGTTGGGGTTCTCCCCCGCTAGGTCGGTCTGGGTATGGTGGGTGAAGGTGGCCGGCGCCGGCGCCGGCAGACTGTACGGGCTCGAGGCGCTCGGCTTATGTTCTGCGATGCCTGAGACCCCGCTACACGCGCCCGCCGCACGAGTCCTCGCGCGCCTTTCCTCCTCCCTGCTCGCGATGGGCCTCACGGCCCTCCTGTGGACCATAGGGAGCTTGTCGCCGGCTGGTGTCGAGGCTCAGCTCCTGGACGACCGCCTCGTGCCGGCCGGGACCGTGCGGCTTTCCGGATGGCCCTCGTTCACGGCGTGGGACGAGCGCTTTGGCGACGACGGGCGTATACTCCTGGGGGCCGGGCTATCCTCGCCCTCGGCACTCGATCTCTTTCCTGGGAGCGCGGACTTCCTGGGCGAGATGCGCGGGCTCCTCGGAGACCCGGCGTACACGCCGGTCACTGGCGCGGTCGACGGGCGCGCGTCGCACGACGTCACGCGCATCGAGTTCGGCATCCACCTCGGGATCACCGACTGGTGGACCATCGGGGCAATGCTCCCGCGCATCAAGAACCGAACGGCGATCGACCTCGTGTTCACGCCCGATACGCTCGCGGGCGACCTGGGCGTGTCACCGGGGATCACGGACGCCGGCGCGGTGGACGCTTTCCTCCTCGACCTCTCCACCGCCCGAGCGGACGCAGGCGCTCGTGCAGACGGCCTGTGCGCGGGAGCTGATCCGAGCTGTGCTTCCGCGCAGGCGTTGGCGGAGAACGCGGCGCGGCTGAGCTCGGGACTGACGACGCTCTACACGGCAACGCCCCTCTTCCCGCTCGATGCCTCGGCCGCCGGGACGGTTCTGGCTTCGGAGATCGCGACCCTCGACACGGAGCTGCGGGCAGCGGGTCTGAACGGCATCGACGCGCCGTTTGTGCTGGCCACCGAGCGCCCGACCGAGAGCGCGCTCGAGACATTCCCGGTCCGCCACTCACCTCTCGGCTACGACGAGCCCCTGCGGACCCGCACGAGCCTCTGGTCGGTGGGTGACGTCGAGCTCTCGACCCTCGTTCGTTTGCTTCGGCTCGGAGACCGGGGAGCCGACGTCCCACCCTGGAGCGTCGACGTCCTGGCCGGCGTGCTCGTTCGCCTCGGCACGGGCCTGGGGCCGGATCCGGACGTTCCACTGTCGCTGGGCACGGGCGACGGCCAGACCGACGTCGAGGTCCGCACGAGTGCACACGCCACGGCCGGCCGGACCCTCTCGCTCCGCGCGGGCGCCCTGTATGGGATGCAGGGCTCGCGGCTGCTCGCCATGCGGGTCGGCGTCGCGGACGAGATACTGGTTCCAGTCGGCCGGCGGGCTGTGTACGAGTGGTCGCCGGGCAGCTACCTGGGACTCGAGGTCGAGCCCGGACTGAGGCTGGCCCCGCAGCTCACCCTGAGCGCGAGCTATCGCCTCTTACAACATGACGCGTCGGTGTTTACGCTTTCCGACGGGGCCACACCCGCTCCGGTCGGACGAGGATCTTCGCTGCACCGGGTCGGCGGAGCGCTGACCTACGACACGACGGCGCCACAGCTGGACACGCGACCCCTCCGCTTCCGGCTACGGGTGTTGCGCGCCATCGGGGGCGTACGGTCGCCCGCGGCCACCCGGGTCGAGCTCTCCGGCGAGCTGTTCGCCCGGATCTGGGGCGGCTGAGCGAAGCACCTCGCTATCCCGCGAGGAGCTCCCTGGCATGCTCACGCGAGGTCGCCGAGCCGGGATCGCCACCGAGCATGCGCGCGATCTCCTCGACCCGCGCGTCGTCGGCCAGCGCGCGCACCGTGGTCGCGGTGGGCGCTCCGCCATCGACCTTCTTCTCCACCAACAGGTGATGGTTGGCTCTCGACGCGACCTGAGCGAGATGGGTGACGACGAAGACCTGGTGGCGCACGGCGACGTTCCGGAGCTTCTCGCCCACGGCCGCCCCGACCGCACCGCCGATCCCAGCGTCGATCTCGTCGAAGATGAGGACCGGAACGTGGTCGACGTCCGCGAGGATCGCCTTGAGGGCCAGCATCACGCGTGAGAGCTCTCCGCCGCTGGCGATGCGCGCCAGCGGCATGGGGTCGAAGCCCGGATTGGGCGAGACCAGGAACTCGACGCCCTCGGCGCCCCCGGCCGATACCGAGTCGTACGGCGTCAGATGCACCTCGAACGACGCGCCCTTCAGGCCGAGGTCGGGGAGTTGCGCCTCGACTTCCCGACCCAGCCGGAGCGCGGCTTCCCGCCGCTTCTCGCTCAGGCGCTCCGCGGCGATCGCGAGGCGTTCGTCCGCCTCGCCGATCCTGCGCTCCAGCTCGCTCATGTCGTGCTCCGCGGCGTCGAGCTCGGCGAGCTCCGTGCGGACCCGCTGGGCCGTGGCGAGGACGTCGGCGAGCTCGGGGCCGTACTTCCGCTTGAGCCGGAAGATCCGGTCGAGGCGGCGCCGTACCTCCTCGAGACGCGCGGGGTCATGGTCGATGGACGTCGCGTAGTCACCGAGCGCGCGGCCGACCTCGGCGATGAGGTGGTAGGCCTCGTCCAGCGCGTCGGCGTGCCCGCCCAGGCTCGCATCGAAGCGCGCCAGGTCGCGGAGCGTGTGGCGAACGTCGGCGACTCGGTCCGAGACGGACTCGTCACCCGCATACAGCGTTTCGCTCGCACCCGTCGTGCCCCGGACGAGTTCTTCGGCGTGCTCGTGCCGGCCGGCCTCTTCCTCGAGCTGCTCGTCCTCCCCCGGGGCGAGGTCCGCCTCGTCGATCTCCGAGAGCTGGAAGCGCAGGAAGTCCGCCCGGCTCTCCACGTCGCGGCGCCGCTCCTCCTTGGCCTCGCGCTCAGCCTCGAGCGCCTGGAGCTCCCGGTAGGCTTCGGCAACCGACTGGGCGTCGCCTGTCGAGCCCGCGAACGCGTCGAGGATGTCGCGCTGCTCTCGCTGCCTCAGGAGCGTCTGATGCTCGTGCTGGCCGTGCAGGTCCACCAACGCCGTGCCGAGCTCGCCGACCACGCCCGCGGTGGCAGGAGATCCGTTGACCCAGGCGCGATTCCGACCCTCCGCGGCGACCTCGCGCCGCAGGATGAGCATGTCGTCGTCCGCGCGGAAGCCGAGCTCCTCGAGCCGGTCACGGACCGCCGGCAAATCGGCGATCTCGAAGACCGCCTCGACCGTAGCGCGGTCCGCACCGGTACGTACCACCGAGGACGACGCACGCTCGCCGAGCAGGAGGGAGAGCGCTCCGACGATGATCGATTTACCCGCGCCAGTCTCGCCGGTCAGCACGTTCAGCCCGGGGGCGAGCGTGAGCGTCAGGTCGTCGACGACCGCGTAATCGCGGATGCGGAGTTCGGAAAGCATGGTCGCTCAAAGGTGAGCCGTCCGCCCGGCTCCTACAATGGCTCGATCGGACGGAGTTCTCCGTTCAGGTCCGCTCGGGCGGCTTGGCGGCCCAGTTCAGCTTCCGGCGCAGGGTGTCCAGGAACGACTGTCCGGGGAACCGGACCAGTGGCACGGGCTCGCGCTCCCGGCTGACCACGACCGCGTCGTCCGTCTCCAGCGCGCGGACCACCTGCCCGTCGACCGTGAGCTGATGGCCGACCTGTTTGCCGAGCAAGCTGATACGGATCTCGCGCGAGGCCGGCACCAACAGGGGCCGCACGGCGAGCGAGTGGGGGCAGATGGGCGTGATCACGATGCATTCGACCTCGGGGGCCACGATGGGGCCGCCGGCCGACATCGAGTAGGCCGTCGAGCCCGTCGGTGTGGCCAGAATGACGCCGTCCGCAGAGAAGCTGCCTGCCTGCTCGAACACGCCCGAGTGGCCCACCTCGATGTTCATGGGCGTCACGCGCGCCGCGCCACGGGTGTGGATCACGACGTCGTTCAGGGCGAAGTAGGGCCCCGCGTCGGCACCGCCGCCAGCGATGGTCGTCCTCAGAGTGAATCGGACGTCGAGGTAGGCGTCGCCTTTCAGTACGTGCTCGAGCCCCCACTCCAGATCGTCGGCCGGGAGTGACGTGAGGAAGCCGAGACGGCCGAGGTTCACGCCCAGCACCGGAATGCCGGTCCCGATGACCGAGCGCGCGGCCCTGAGCAACGTTCCGTCGCCGCCGAGCGCGACCACCAGATCGAGTCCGCCGTTGCCGATCTCCTGCACGTCGGCGCCCGCGGGAGCCACATCCGAGCCACGCTCGAAGACCACGCGGATGCCGTGACGGTCGCAGAACGTGTCCAGGCGATCGAGCACCGCACTCACCTCGGGGCTCTCGCTGCGGAGCACGACTCCGATGCTCTTCAGAGGACCCTCGAATCGGGCCCGACCCGACACCTTCACCCGTTACGCACCGACGCCGCCCGGCCAAGGGCCCGCTGCGCGGACGCGGCGACGCCCGCGGCGTCGAGACCGATCTCGGCCAGCAGCTCGCCCCGGCCGCCGTGCTCGATGAAGCGGTCGGGAATGCCGAGCGTGACCACCTTCGGCCGCGTCTCGAGGTCCAGAGCGTCGATCTCCCGGCTCATGAACGCTCCGAACCCATTGGTGATCTGACCCTCCTCGACCGTCACAACGACCGGGTGGCTCCGCACCATCTCCTCGAACACCTGCCGGTCGTAGGGCTTCAAGAAGCGACAGTTGACCACGCTCGCGCGGGTCCCCTGCTCCGCCAGCACGTCCGCGGCTTCGAGCGACGTCTCGACCATGGTCCCGGTGGCGAGAAACACCATGTCACCGCCGTTCCGTAGGATCTCCCAGGTGAACGGCTCGACCCTGTCGATCTTCGACAGGTGCGGAACCTCGGTCGGCACGGCATCCCGGGGCCAGCGCACGGACCACGGGCCCTCGTCCTGCTCCGTGCCGAGGCGGAGGAGCGCCAGCATCTCGGCTCCGTCCTTGGGCGCGGTGACGGTCATCCCGGGGATCGACAGCATATAGGCGATGTCGAGCGTTCCGTGGTGGGTAGGCCCGTCCTCGCCGGCGATGCCGGCCCGGTCCATGCCGAAGACCACCGGCAGGCCCTGAAGGGCGACGTCGTGCACGATGTTGTCAAACGCGCGCTGCAGGAACGTCGAATAGATCGCGACGATGGGCTTCACCCCCCGGGTGGCGAGCCCGGCCGCGAACGTCACCCCGTGCCCCTCGGCGATCCCCACGTCGAAGTAACGGTCGGGATGGGCCTCCTGGAACATGTCCGTGGAGGTTCCGTCGGGCATGGCGGCCGTGATGGCGCACACCTTGGGGTCGGCGTCGGCGAGCTCGATGAGCCCTTTGCCGAACACCTTCTGATAGCGGGGGAGCCCCTTCGAAGACTTCGTCCCCTTGCCCGTGACCTTGTCGAACGGGCCGGAAGCATGCCAGGTCCAGGGATCGTCCTCGGCCTGGGCGAAGCCCCGTCCCTTCTGCGTGATCGCGTGCACGAGGATGGGCCCCTTCATGTCCTTCACGCGCCGGAACGTGTCGACCAGCTGCTGGACGTCGTGACCGTCGATGGCCCCCACGTACGTGAAGCCGAGCTCTTCGAAGATCATGCCCGGTGTGAGCATGTGCTTGACGCTCTCCTCGAGCCGTCCCGCAACCTCCTCCATCACCTCGCCGAGCGCCGACGGGGTCCGGTGGAGGATCTCCTTCACCAGCTTACGCGCCTTGTTGTAGGCAGGGTTGGTGATCATCCCGGTCAGGTACTTGTTCATGGCCCCGACCGCGGGCGCGATCGACATGTCATTGTCGTTGAGCACGACGACGAAGTCCCGGTCGGTGTGACCGGCGTTGTTCAGCGCCTCGTAGGCGAGCCCGCATCCCATCGCGCCGTCGCCGATGATGGCCACGACGTCGAAGTCCTGACCGGTCAGGTCACGTCCTACGGCCATGCCCCAGGCTGCCGAGATGGACGTGGAGGCGTGCCCCGCCCCGAAGGCGTCGTATTCGGATTCGTCGCGCCGCAAGAACGGGGAGAGCCCATGCCTCTTGCGGATCGTCGGAAGCTGCTCGTTCCGTCCGGTCAGGATCTTGTGGATGTAGGCCTGATGACCCGTGTCCCACACGAGTTGGTCTCGCGGCGTGTCGTAGACGTAGTGGAGGGCGACGGTCAACTCGGCCACGCCGAGGCTGGCCCCGAAGTGGCCACCCTTCTGGGAGACCACGTCGATGTGCCGCTCGCGCACCGCCTCTACGACCTGTTCGAGCTGATTGCGCTCGAGCCGTCTCAGATCCCGGGGATACTGGATGCGGTCCAGAAGGGACACCGCGTCACTCCTTCGTCTCGTCGTTGTCGATCAAGGATAGGAAAGATACTACCGGTCCCGCTCGATCACGTAATGCGCCAGGGCACGGAGCGCCGGAGCGTCCAGGCCGGCGTCGTCGAGCGCGGCCAGCGCCGCCGCCACGACCTCCCGGGCCTTGGCCCGCGCGGCGTCGAGCCCATGGAGCGACACGTACGTGGATTTGTCGAGGGTGGCGTCGCTCGGGTTCTTGCCGAGCACCTCGGCCGAGGCGGTCGCGTCGAGCACGTCATCCGCGATCTGGAACGCGAGACCGATGGCTTTGCCGTAGGCCTCCAGCGCGCCGACGGTCTTCTCGTCGGCCCCCGCGGCCGACGCACCCATGACGAGCGAGGCCGCGAGGAGCGCACCCGTCTTGCGGCTATGGAGGGTATCGAGCTCCGGTCCGGTGAGCCGGGCCCCTTCCCCTTCGAGGTCGAGCCACTGTCCACCGACCATGCCTCCGGCCCCGGCCGCCTGCAGAAGGGCGCGGGCCACCGCGCGTGCAGCGCTCTCGTCTCGTCCGAGCGCGCGGGCGGCGCGGAGGGCCTGGAGCGCGGCTGCGGGGATGAGGGCGGCGCCCGCGAGGACCGCGTTCGTCTCCCCGTGCACGCGGTGCGTGGTGGGCGTCCCGCGTCGGAGCTCGGCATCGTCCATGCACGGGAGGTCGTCGTGCACCAGCGAGTAGGCGTGGATCAGCTCGAGCGTGACGGCCAGGTCGTACACGTCCGTGGCAGCTCCCTCGCCCCCGCAGGCCCGGTACGCCGTCGCGCACAGGATGGGACGCAGACGCTTGCCGCCGGTCATGACGCCGTGCCGCACGGCGGCGCCCACCTCGGCGTCCACATGTGGCTCCACGGCCGCTACGGCACGTTCCAGGGCGTTCTCCACGATGCCGCGCTCGTGGTCCAGATAGCCACGTAGATCGAAGGTTGCCGCCCCGGTCACGAGTCGCCGAGCTCCATGGTCTCGGTCTTCCCCTTCGAGAGCAGCTCCTCCACGCGCAGCTCGGTCTCGGAGAGGATCGTCTCGGCACGTCGGACGTGCCCGACGCCTTCCTCGAACAGCTCGAGGGCTTCTTCGAGCGATACCTCGTCCGATTCCATGCGGGTGAGGATCTCCTCCAAGCGCCGGATCCGCTGCTCGAGGCCGAGCTCCTCGCCCTCCACGGCCTCGTCCTCTTCGTGTCCGTCTCTACTCATCTTCTGTCGTCCTCGTGATGTCCAGGGTCTCCGCCCTCACCGTTCCATCGGTCACGCGCACCAGAAACGGCCGGCCGGCCTCGAAGTCGTCCACGGAGCGGAGCACGCCCCCGTCGGGTGCGCGGGCCACGGCGTACCCCCTCTGGAGGGTCGCGAGCGGCGACAGCGCCTGCAGTCTGCCGGCGCTTCCCCGCAGGGCGCGCCGCCTCCCTTCGATGCCCGAGCGCATGGCGCGTTCGAGGCGGGCCGTCGCCAGATCCACCGACTGCCTGGCGGGGGCCAGCCGCCGCTCGACGGCCCGTCCGAGGCGCTCGAGGCGGTGCTCGATCCGGTCGCGCCGGCGTGTCGCCACCCCGCGGAGCCCACGCGCGAGTCGCTCCGGAGTGGTCCGCAGCGTATCCAGCACCACGGCGGCGTCCGGAACCACCGCTTCCGCGCCGGCCGATGGCGTCGGCGCCCTCAGGTCGGCCACCAGATCGCAGATCGTCACGTCCACCTCGTGGCCCACGGCGGACACGACGGGCACGGGGCACGCGGCCACCGCCCTCGCCACGGGCTCCTCATTGAAGGCCCACAGGTCGTCGATCGAGCCGCCGCCTCGCGATACGAGGATCACGTCGCAGAGTCCGCTGGCTGCCAGCGCATCGAGCGCTTCGGCGATCTCCACCGAAGCGCCGTCCCCCTGGACGCGTGTCCCGCTCACCACGACCCGGGTCCAGGGCGCACGCCGCCTGAGCACGGAAACGATGTCACGCAGGGCGGCGCCGGTCGGCGACGTCACCACGCCGACGCACTCCGGATACGCCGGGAGGCGCCGCTTGCGGGCCGGATCGAGGAGTCCCTCCGCCGCGAGACGGCCCCTCAGCTTCTCGAAGGCGAGCCGCCACAGTCCCTCCGTGCCCTCGGCCTCCAGGCGACGCACGACGAGCTGGTACTCGCCGCGGGCCTCGTAGAGTGTCAGCTGCCCGAGGGCGCGCACCTGCATCCCCTCGTCGGGGTCGATGGGGAGGGTCTGTGCCTCCCGCTGGAACATGACCGAGCGGATCTGGGCGCGGTCGTCCTTCAACGTGAAGTAGCAGTGTCCGGCGCGCGACCGGGTCCAACTCCCGATCTCGCCGCCGACCCAGAGCGGCTCGACGTTCCCTTCCAGCATGCCGCGCACCGCGCGGTTCACCTGCGATACCGACCAGACGCGGGGGCCTTCGGGCTCGGGAGCAGCAGGTGGAGCTTGGGGCGCCGGCGGAGATGGCGCCTCGTCATTGCCGCCGTCGTCGCCGCCGTCGTCGAAGAGATCCAGGCTGTGGTCGTCGGGCACCCTT
>JBBDSM010000052.1:0-1489 GCA_040904945.1 Gemmatimonadota bacterium | reverse complement strand
ACCGGGTCGCCCCTCTCGCCCGACGGATTCTCTTTCGTCTACGACGGGATCAAGGCCGACGTCCATCTGGCGTCGATTTCGGGTGGGACCGACCTCTGTGGCTGTTTCGTCGGGGGTGATCCGACCAAGCCTGTCTATCCGGGCGAGATCCAGGCCAAGGCGCTGGGAATGGCGGTGGAGATCTTTGACGACGAGGGCAGGCCGGTGGGTCCGGGCGAACAAGGTGAACTGGTCTGCACCGAGCCCTTTCCTTCGATGCCAATCACGTTCTGGGGTCCGGACGGCGATGCCCGCTACCGGGCTGCGTACTTCGAGCGCTTCCCGGATGTGTGGACTCACGGCGACTATGCCGTGTGGACCGACCGGGGCGGGATGGTCATTCTGGGCAGGTCCGACGCGACGCTGAACTCCGGTGGGGTGCGGATCGGTACGGCAGAGATCTACCGGGTGGTCGAACAGTTCGAACAGGTGGCCGAGGCGGTGGCGGTGGCCCAGCGGCAGGGATCCGACACCAGGGTCGTGCTCTTCCTGCGCATGGCTGACGGGGCCGAGTTGACGCGCGAGCTTGAGGCGGAGATGCGTCGCCGGCTACGCGCTGAGGAGTCTCCCCGCCATGTCCCTGCGGTGATCACGACGGTCGGTGACATCCCTCGCACGCGGAGCGGCAAGATCTCGGAGTTGGCGGTGACCGCCGTCATCAACGGCGACGCCGTGAAGAACACCGAAGCGCTCGCCAACCCCGAGGCGCTCGCGATGTATCGGGAGAGGGCCGAACTCTCCGACTGACTGCCGGGTCGCCCGCTACTTGCGCTTGAGAGCGTCCCTGCCCTTTTCGAAGACCTGTCCGACCTCGTCCTTGGCGTATTCGACCTTCTTCGTCACGTCCCAGTCGTCGATCTTCTCTTCGACGAGATCTGCGAAGTGAGTGGCGCCACTCCTGGCGGAGGACGACACCCCCGACGCGGCGCGATTGGAGACGTCGGCAGCCTTCCGTCCGGCGCTCTCGACAATGTCGATCGCAACCCCGACGATCGCACCGGCGAACGCTCCGACGGCGAGTCCCTTCCACACGTTCTTCATTGCGTCTCCTTGTTGTGCTGCTTGGGGCCGCGTGCCGGCTGGCTCAACCGATCCCGCCCTGAGCGGTCAGCTGCTTGAGCAGCTCATGGCACCGCAGAGCCCTCTGATTATCCTCGTCCTGGCACTTCCGGATGAAATCCGCGACCTCGGGATGGTCCGCTGAGTGGGCGTCCTCGAGGAATTGGGCGTAGAGGTCCGCCGCCTGCAGGGCGTGATACTGAATGCTCACAAGGTTGTAGACGACGTCGTCGGCGACGGTGTGCTTGCTGGCCATGTTGTTGTCCTTTCGAGTGCGGTGCCCGTTGCATACCCATCGCCATGCAGTTTCAGACACGCCCGCGGCACTTTGCGGAGGACTGCTCACCCTTCTACCCTTCGGGGTTCAACGACGCGGGGTGGAGCAGTCTGG
>JBBDSM010000051.1:0-9036 GCA_040904945.1 Gemmatimonadota bacterium | reverse complement strand
ATCGGGCAGGGCGTGAAGACGATGCTGCCGATGTTGATCGCCGATGAGCTCGATGTCGCCTGGGCCGATGTCACGGTCGAGCAGGCCGACCTCGATACTTCGCTCTACGAGCGGCAGTTCACGGGTGGAAGCACCGCGGTCCCGACGCATTGGCTTCCGATGCGCCGCGCGGGTGCGGCCGCTCGTTGGCTGATCATCCAGGCGGCGGCGGAGGAATGGGGTGTTCCGGCAGCCGATCTCGAGACCGACGCTGGAGTGGTGCACCACCGGTCCAGCGGCCGGAGTCTCGGTTACGGCGACCTCGCGGAGCGCGCGGCCACATTGGATCCACCGGACCCCGAGACCGTATCGCTCAAGGAAGCGCACGAGTTCGATATCATCGGCACGCCGGTCGGAAACGTCGACATCGACGCGATCGTCACGGGTGAGCCGATCTTCGGCATCGACGTCACGGTGCCCGGCATGGTCTACGCCGTATTCCAGAAGTGCCCCGTATTCGGCGGCCGCGTCCGCAGCGCGAACCTCGACGAGGTGCTCGCTCAGCCTGGCGTTCAGCGTGCGTTCGTGGTGGAAGGGGACGGCAACCTCACGGGTGTCCGGCCCGGTGTCGCGATCGTCGGGGACAATTGGTGGCTCGTGAACCAGGCGCGCCTGAACGTGCTGCAGGTCGAATGGGACGAAGGCTCGACCGCTTCCCAGAACAGTGATGGCTTCCAGGCGCAGGCCGACGCGCTCTTCGGACGCGCGCCCGCCCTGAGCTTGCGCGAAGACGGTGACGCGAGCGCGGCGATGTCCACTGCGCCGCACCGGGTCCAAGCGGACTACATGTACCCGTTCCTCGCGCATGCGCCCCTGGAGCCGCAGAACTGCACGGCGCACTTCCAGAACGGCAAGCTGGAGCTCTGGGCTCCCACCCAGACGCCCGAGCGCGGACGGTCCATGGCCGCCGAGTTGCTCGGGATCGCGGAGGAGGACGTGACGCTGCACCTCCTGCGCATGGGTGGAGGATTCGGCCGCAGGCTCAACAACGACTACCTGGTCGAGGCCGCCTGGATCGCTCGCGAAGTCGGGGTGCCGGTCAAGGTGCTGTGGACCCGCGAAGACGACATGACGCAGAGCTTCTACCGGCCGGCCGGGTACCATCGCCTCGAGGGCGGCGTGGATGCGTCGGGCAAGCTCGTCGCTTGGCGGAACCACTTCGTCTCCTTCGGAGAGGGCGACCGGTTCACATCGAGCGCCAACGTCAGCGACACCGAGTTTCCGGTGGGGGCCGTGCCGAACCTGTCCATGGGCGCCAGCCTCATTCCGCTCGGTGTCCCCACCGGCCCTCTGCGGGCGCCGCGCAGCAATGGGCTCGCCTTCGTCTACCAGTCGTTCATCGATGAGCTCGCGGAGGCCGCTGGCGTCGACCCTGTCCAGTTCCGCCTCGACCTTTTGGATGCGGCCGGATCGGAAACGGCGCTCGAACCCGGCCGTATGCGTGCCGTGTTGGAGCGTGTCGCGGAGCTCTCGGAGTGGAGCACTCGGGCGAATCTACCTGCCGGCACCGGTAAGGGCGTGGCGTTTCACTTCAGCCATCGCGGATACGTCGCGGAGGTCGTGGAGGCCAGGGTGAGCCGACAGGGTGCGGTGACCGTGGACAAGGTATGGGTCGTGAGTGACTTCGGCAGGCACATCATCAACCCGCTGAACGCCGTCAACAACGTACAGGGCGCGGTGGTCGAGGGGCTCTCGCACGCGCTCCTGCAGGAAGTGACGGTCGAGGGCGGACGGGTCCGTCCGGCCAACTTCGACGAGTATCCGATGACGCGCATTGCGGCCGTGCCCGAGATCGAGGTCCATTTCATCGAGAGCGACAACGAGCCGAGCGGGCTCGGAGAGCCGCCGCTTCCACCCCTGATTCCGGCGCTCTGCGGTGCCGTCTTCCAGGCGACCGGGAAGCGGGTGCGCTCCCTGCCGCTCTCGAAACACGACCTGAGCTGGGCCTGAACCGCCCGAAAACGGATAGACCATGCGAGTGTTCTGTGGGCTCATGGCCCTCATCGGGATCGGTGCGTCCTTCACCGATCCCGCCTCGGCGCAGGACAGTCGCGAGTTGTACCGCATCGGAGCCGTGCGCGTGCAGGAGACTCCGATCGTCGATGGGTACGTAAACGAGCCCGTTTGGCAGATGGCGGAGCCGATCGACGCCTTCGTCCAGCAGGAGCCGGACGAAGGTGCGCCGGCCACGGAGCGGACCGAGGTCCGCATCCTGTATGATGCCGAGAATCTCTACATCGGCGTGCAGGCGTTCGACTCCAGCCCGGAGTCCGTGAGCGCCACGGAGATGCGGCGTGACTCTCCCCGTATTCTCGAGGAAGACAGCTTCCAGCTGATTCTGGACACGTTCATGGATTCCCGGTCCGGATACATGTTCGTGACCAACCCGCTCGGCGCCCAACTCGACCAACAGGTCTTCAACGAGGGTGAGGGCGGTCGGGGCGGGGTGTCCTCCAATGTGAACCGGGATTGGGACGCGATCTGGGACGTCGAGGCGCGCCAGACCGCGGAGGGCTGGTCGGCCGAGATCGTCATCCCGATGATGACGCTCCGCTTCCCCGATCGTGAGGTCCAACGTTGGGGCATCAACCTGATGCGCAACATCGGACGCAAGAACGAGCAGGCATTCTGGGCGCCGATCCCGAAGGCGTATGGGCTGACCCGGGTCAGCATGGCGGGGAGCCTCGACGACCTGCAGTCGCTGAGCCGCGGGAGCGGGCTCCGGGTCAAGCCGTTCGCGGTGGGCGGCGCACGCCGGGTCACCAACGAGGGCATCGCTGACGACACGTTCCAGCGAGAGGTCGGAGTGGACGTGCGTTACGGCATCACGGCGAGCCTGAACCTCGACGTGACCGTGAACACGGACTTCGCGCAGGCCGAGGTGGACGACGAGCAGGTCAATCTGACGCGCTTTCAGCTCTTCTTTCCCGAGAAGCGTGAGTTCTTCCTGGAGAATGCCGGTCAGTTCAACGTGGGATCGACGGCCTCCTTCAACCGACATGCGGAGCTCTTCTTCAGTCGCCGAATCGGTCTCTCCGAGGGTGGCGAGGCCGTACCGATCATCGGTGGGGCGCGCCTCACCGGCAGCCACGGACGCAGCGACGTGGCGGTCATGAACGTTCAAACGGCCGATGCGTTCGGCCGCCAGGGCGAGAACTTCCTGGTCACGCGTTTCAGCCGCAACGTCCTCGATCGCTCGCGGATCGGGGCGATGTTCATCAATAAGTCGGAGGTCGGCGGCGACCATTTCAACCGCACCTATGCGGTGGACATGCTTCTCGCGCCCACTCCGGACTTCACCGTGACGAGCTTCGTGGGCAAGACGTCCACGCCGGGCATCGACGCCGAAGATCTCGGCGGGTATGTGAACGCGACGTGGCTGAACGCAACGGGCCGCGTCTATGCCGAATACGTGGACCTTCAGGACGGCTTCAATCCGGAGGTGGGGTTCGTGCCTCGGAGGGGCATTCGTACGACCAAGCTCCACGTCGAGCGAAACCCGCGTCCCGGTGTTCTGGGCATACGCGTGCTCTCCCCTATGTACAACTTCACCTACACGACGGACCAACAGAGCCGCCTGGTTTCCCGTCGTAATCACTACATGATGGGGACGCGCTTCGAGAACGGGGCGTACTTCAACGTCTGGTACAACGATTATTTCGAGCGGCTGGACACCCCGTTCCAGGTCCACCGGGACGTATCGATCCCGGCCGGTGGGTACCGGTTCGGCGAGTGGCGCTTCTCGTTCGACAGCAACCAGGCCCGCCGCATCTACTACGGTCTCGCGTATTCACCGCAGGAATTCTACGACGGGACGCGTACCGACATGAGCGGCAGCCTCGGTCTGCGACTGAGCAGTCGGCTTTCGACCGAAGCGGCGTACCGGCGTAACGAGGTGGAGCTTCCCGGCGGGTCGTTCGACCTCGACATCGCCTCGATCCGGGTGGACTTCGCCCTGTCCCCCGACATGACCCTCCGGACGCTGACCCAATACAACTCATCGACGGAGCAGTGGGGTGCGAGCGCGCGCTTCCGTTGGACCTACAGCCCCGGGAGTGACGTCTACCTGGTTTACGACCAGGTGCGGAGAGACCCGACCGGGCTGAGCGAGTTCGAGGATCGTCGTCTCATTCTCAAGCTGACACACCTGCTGTCGCGCTGAGACCAGACCCGGGCCAGGTCGTGGGGTCCCTCACAACCCCGCGAACGCCCCCAGGTCCTCGAGCTCGGCTGAATCCCGCACATCCAGAACCACGACGTCCTCGGCGAGCGGGGCGCCGAAGGCCAGACGGAGGATCGCGGGGCCGGGCGACTCCGCCTCGAGCAGATCGCCCGAGGAATGCATCTCGCGGAAGCGATCGACGTCCGGAAAGTCCTTCTCGTCCTGGCGGCGGATGAGCTCCTGCATACCGGTCTCGATCACGCCCGGGGCGAGTGCGAAGGCACGGATGCCGTGCGGATGCTCCTCCACCGCGGTCACGCGCGTGAGCATGTCGACCGCGGCTTTGCCCGCGCAGTAGGCGCCCCACCCCGCCACCGGCCGCACCGCGGCACCCGACGAGATGTTGACGATCGTGCCCGTCCGCCCCGCCGCATGGAGGCGCTCGAGATAGATGCGGGTCCCATGGAAGACGCCGAGCAGATTCACGTCGATGTGCGTGCGCACGTCGTCCGGAGAGACTCTCCGCAGGGGGCCGATCGGGTCGAGGAGGCCGGCGTTGTTCACCCAGAGGTCGATGGGCCCGAGACGCTCCTCGGCGTCGGCCGCGAACCGGCTCAGGGCGGCGTAGTCCGTGACGTCCACGTTCCCGAAGTGGATCCGCTCCCCGTCATCGGGGACCTGCCCGGCGTCCGGGTCCGACCGGGCGCAGAGGGCGAGCTTGAGGCCGTTGCGGTGGAAGTGGCGGGCGAGCCCGGCACCGATGCCACGACTGGCACCGGTGATGAGGGCGACTCGGTCGCGGAGTGCGTCCATCGTAATTCCGAGCCTCCTACTTCTTCGGTCGCGGCAACACGATCACGGGAATGGGGCTCTTCCGCACCACGTCCTCGGCGACGCTGCCCAGCACCATGTGCCGGAAGCCGGTGCGTCCGTGGGTCGCCACTGCAATGAGGTCGGCGCCGTGCTTCTCCGCGTACTCCACGATCTCATCGGCGGTGTCGCCGCCGGAGATCACCACCGGGCTCAGCTCCACGCCCTCGCCGTAGGCCGGCAGTCGTTCGTCGAGCTTGGCTCGCGCCTTCTCCACCTCCTTGGCGGAGGCGGGTTCCTCGAGAGCGGGAGCGAGCGGCGCTCCGTGGGGGATGGCTTCGTGGCCGCCGAGGACATGCAGAAGGGTCATGCGTGCTCCCAGCGTACGCGCGAGCCCCCCAATGGGCGCGCAGCAGGAGAGCGCGGCCTCCGAGAGGTCCGTGGCGACGAGAATGTGCTCGATCTTCATGGAGATGGTCGGGGTTGGGGGTCGGAACATCGGGGCGATGACGAGCCCAACCTGCCCAGCCCGGGAACGACGCGCAAGCGATGCGCGTGTGCGATTGTGCTTGACGGAGACCGGTGCGCGCCTTCTACTTGGCGCGGTCGTACGCGTCCGTGGGCAGATCGTCCGGACGGTGCGCGAGTTCTTCCTCCAGCTCTTGGCCGTCATGACGCTCCGCTCACCGCTGTTGCTCGTTCTGATCGCCATCGCCGCAGGCACGGGCCTTCTGGTCCCCACCAGCGCGGTCGCTGACGACTCTCCGGTTGCCGCTGCTGTCGCCCCGAGCGCCACCGCTGAGACGGGGCCCTCCGTGGCTTCACCTGCCAACGTCGCGTCTCCCAACGTGGCGTTGCGCGGGGTAGCCGCCATCCAGATCCCTGGACAGGGCAGCGCCGAGGAGCGTGTCGGCTGGCAAGAGGCGGCGGACAACGCGATGGGCGTGGTCAACAGCATCATCTCGGCGGTCTTCTTCTTCGACGTCATGTTCTGGAACGACGTTACGCTGCCTCTCGTGGTGCTGTGGCTCGTCGTCGCGGCCATCTTCCTGACGGTCCGGATGGGCTTCATCAACGTCCGGGCCTTCAAGCACGCCATCCAGGTCACGCGTGGCCGCTACACGGACCCGAACGAGCCGGGCGAGGTGTCGCACTTCCAGGCGCTCACCACGGCCCTGTCGGCCACCGTGGGGCTCGGCAACATCGCGGGTGTGGCCATCGCGGTGAGCGTAGGCGGACCGGGCGCGACGTTTTGGATGATCGTCGCCGGCCTCATCGGCATGTCCACCAAGTTCGCCGAGTGCACGCTGGCGCAGGCGTACCGCGACGTGGGCCCGAGCGGCAATGTGCTCGGCGGGCCCATGCAGTACCTGTCGCGTGGCCTGGCCGAGAAGGGCCTCGCGCCACTCGGGAAGGTGCTCGCCGTGTTCTTCGCTTTCCTCTGTATCGGAGGATCGCTGGCCGGTGGCAACAGCTTCCAGGTCAACCAGTCGCTGAACGCCGTGGCGGAGACGTTCCCCATCGTGGGTCAGTACAACTGGGCCTACGGTCTGATCATGACCTTCTTCGTCGGGATCGTCATCATCGGCGGCCTTCGCCGGATCGCGCAGGTGACCGACAAGATCGTGCCGATCATGGCGGTTATCTACGTTCTGGGCTGTTTGACCGTCATCTTCATGAACATCGTGGACGTGCCGGCGGCACTCCTCTACATCGTGACCCAGGCGTTCAACCCCGACGCTATGTGGGGCGGGTTCATCGGCGTACTGGTGGTGGGCTTCCAGCGTGCGGCCTTCTCCAATGAGGCCGGCGCCGGCTCGGCGGCCATCGCCCACTCGGCGGCGCGCACCGACGAGCCGATCCGCGAAGGCATCGTGGCCCTCCTCGAGCCGTTCATCGACACCGTGGTCATCTGCACCATGACCGCGCTCGTCATCGTGTTCAGCGGAGCCTACGCCAACCCCGCCTACGCGGACGTCATCGCGGCCAACCAGGGGGCGGCTCTCACGTCCCGGGCGTTCGGCGAAGATCTGCCGTTCTTCTCGTACGTGCTGTCCATCGCGGTCATGATGTTCGCCTACTCGACCATGATCTCCTGGTCGTACTACGGCGAGCGGTGCGCCGTGTGGCTCTTTGGCGCCAACGCGTCGATCCCCTTCAAGGTGATCTTCCTCACGTTCACGTTCCTGGGCTCCATCATCACCGCCACGCAGATCCTCAACTTCGGCGACCTGATGATCCTCGGTATGGCGTTCCCGAACCTACTCGGCGTCTACATCCTGAGCGGCAAGGTGAAGTCGATGCTCGACGACTACTGGACGCGGTACAAGACGGACCAGTTCAAGGTGTACTAGCCAGAAGTTGACGGACGGCCTTCCACAGCGCCGGGTGGGTCTGGATCAAGCTCTTGTCAGGGATCCTCGTGTTCGAGGGCACGCTCCTTTCCGTGCAGGGGCCCATGGAGCGAGCCGCCCGAGATGCTCGGCGGGGCCTTTCAACGTTAGGAAGGCCCCGCGCGATGCGGTCGCCGGGATTCCCCGAAAGCCATCGAGGTCCAGCGCCGACTGCCAGACCGGAGCAAGGGGGGCGGAAAAGAAGAGTAGCCCGGAAGACACCATGAGGAGGGGCAAGACCACGCGGGTGAGCTCAACCCGCGCCCACTCGGGCCCGCGCCTCCAGCGGAAATGGTCGAGCGGGGCGCTGCCTACCCAGAAGATCGCCGCCACCAGGAACTGGAGCACGAGGAGCGGACGGTCACGCCCAGCATGGTGGGCGGAGGCGTGTGTCTAGCAGGCGCGCCCGGTCGTCCCCCGCGGATGCCGGAAGGCGAACCCTTCACCGAGGGTCGGCGAGTCCACCCAGTCCACCTGGAGACCGTCCAGCGCCCAAGCACTCTCCGGGTCCATGAAGATTCGGAGTCCCGGCCCTTGCAGGACGAGGTCATCGTCCTCGGGCGCCATCTCCAGGACCATGCCGAACTGCAGGGGCGCCGAGCAGCCGGCTCCCGTGTGGGCCGTGAGACGGAGCCCACCCTCTTCGAGTAGGTCTTCGTCCGCCAACATCTCGCGGATCTGCTCCACCGCAGGCTCCGTGAGCTGAATGCGAGGCGGCGTGAGGACCGGCTCGGCGATGTCGGATTCCGGAAGCGTCATGGGTGGGGCCTACACGTTCCGCGAAAGCCGGTTCCCCGGCGTGCTCTGCGCTTCCTGCTGCAGCGTGGCCGCGACCTCGCCACCGAACAGGATCGCGAGCGCCGTGATGTAGAGCCAGAGCATGAGCACGATGACGCCGGCAAGGACGCCGTACGTGGCCGCATAGCTCCCGAAATTCGCCACGTAGGCGCGAAACAGCGCGCTCGCCAGAGCCCAGACGACGGTGCCGACAACCGCCCCGATCAGGACCTCTTTCTTCCCCGAAGATTGGTCCGCGTGCGGCAACAGGTAGTAGGTGAGCCAGAAGAGAGCCGTGATGACGACGAATGCGGCCGCCCAGGTCGCGTAGACCACGACAGCGTCGAGTCCGAGTGCACGGATCAATTCCGGGCCCGCGAGAATGGCCGCCGCGCCCAGGTTGAGCACGACTCCGGCCGCGATGAATAAGCCCGCCGCGACCAGCCGACGCTTCCACCAACTCCGCCCCTCCTCGACGTCGTACATCTTGTTCAGGCCGATGGTGAGCCCGTTGAAGCTGCTCGATGCCGCCCAGAGGACGCCCACGATCCCCACGGACAGCAGCCCCGGCCGGCTCTCGCCGGTGATTCCGCCCACGAACTGCTCGACGATGCTCTCCGCATCCTGAGGAAGTCCTTGCCTCACCCGCGACATGATCCACTGGAACGCCTGATCTCCGCCTACGATCCCGGCGAGCGCGAAGAGTGCGATGATGGCGGGAAAGATCGCGAGGAAGAAGTAGTAGGCGACGCGGGCGGTGGTCCCCAGGATGTCGTCCGCCATCGCCTTCTTCAGGACGGTCTTGATCGTATCGAAGATGTGGAGCATGGAGGATTCTCGAACAAGGTGCGCGTT
>JBBDSM010000050.1:6053-9122 GCA_040904945.1 Gemmatimonadota bacterium | reverse complement strand
CCGCCCCCTCCACGGACACGGGGAAGAACGGCTCTTCACCGTTCAGCATCGCCAGGGGCGACTCGTATCCGCCGGGTACCAGCGTATTGGGGTGGAGGTGGATGTCCCCTGAGACGCGGCTGCCGTTGTCCAGGCGGGCATCGGCCGTGAGGCGCCGGGTGGGACTCTGGTAGGGAGAGGACATCTTCGGTGGAGACTCCTTCCTGTCGTTGGGCCACGACGAGCCCCCCGGCGCGTGGATCGCACCGGGGGGCGCTGTCGTTCGGCGAGCGCGCCTGCCAGGACTCGAACCTGGGACCCTCGGCTTAGAAGGCCGATGCTCTATCCAGCTGAGCTACAGGCGCCCGAGACGGCGGAAAGCCGGCGGAGCCTAAGCTACCAGAGGCGGCACCCCGGGGACCACCCTCAGTTGCGCGTCGCCACGGGCTCGAGCCGCACGATGGGCGTGAGCACGCCGTCTCTCGCCTCGACGGCCAGGTACAGGTAGCCGTCCGGTCCCTGGCGCACGTCCCTCACCCGGCCGATGCCCGGGAGGAGGACTTCCTCGCGCAAGATTTCACCGTCCTCGATGTCGAGCCGTGCGAGATATCCGCCGCTCAGGCCGCCAGCGAACGCGTCACCCTGCCATCCCGGAAACTGGCTTCCGGTGTAGAACGCGAGGCCGGACACCCCGATGGACGGGACCCAGACGTGAATCGGCTGCTCCATGCCGGGCCGGTGCGTGCCCTCATGGATGGCCGAGCCGTCCCGGTAGTTGACCCCGTATCCCACCACCGGCCAACCGTAGTTGGCGCCGGCGCGCACGACGTTCACCTCGTCCCCGCCCTGCGGGCCGTGCTCGTTGAGCCAGACCTCGCCGCTCTCGGGATGGACGGCGAGCCCCTGGGCGTTCCGGTGCCCGTAGGAGTAGATCTCGGGCAGCGCGCCGGGCTGGTTCACGAAGGGGTTGTCGGCGGGGACGCGACCGTCGTCGTGCAGACGGATGGTCACACCGTGGTGGTTCGAGAGGTCCTGCGCCGGGTGCGCCTCGAGGTTACCGGTCGAGGGGGCCTGACGGTCGCCGACGGTGATGTAGAGGTATCCGTCCCCGTCGAACGCGAGCCGCGATCCGTAGTGGCCGCTGCCGGACGAGCGCGCCTCGAAGATCTCCTCGACGTTCGTGAGCCGGTCGTTCTCGAAGCGGCCGCGAATGACCGCCGTAGTCGATCCATCGGTCAGCGGCTTCGAATAGGTCAGATAGACGAGCCGGTTCGACGAGAAGTCGGGATGCGCCGCGACCTCGAGGAGCCCGCCCTGGCCCCGCGCGTACACCTCGGGGACGCCCCCGACCGGGGAGGGAAGCAGGCGACCGTCACGCACGATCCGGAGCCGGCCCGGGCGCTCGGTCACGAGCATGTCGCCGCCGGGCAGGAACGCCATCGACCACGGGGTATCGAGGCCGTCCACGACGGTCACGACCCGGAAGTCGTGCGCCGCGCCTTGATGCGTGTCCTGGGCGGCGAGGGGCGCGGCGGATACGCCGAGCACGAGAGCGAGCGACAACGATAGGGCACGGACCATCGGTCTATCCTCTATTCCAGGGGCAGGGCTCCCGCGCCAACAAGGCGGCGGATCGTTCCAATGTCAGACGTTTTGCACACCGGTGGCTGTCGCGAGTTCCGGCACCGGGCGGCGGCTTCAGTCCGCCTGGAGCGCGACGAAGCGCTCCGGGGCCACGGCCGTCATGACGGGGATGCGGAGAACGATGCGCGCTCGTACCGTGCTCTCCTCGTCGCACCACCCTCTCAGGCGCACGCCCAGCTTTCCAGCGCACGCGTCATCACCCTCGACGCGGCCCGCACGATGATGGCCGCAGCGGAAGCGGAGGCCACCCGGAACAGCTGGCCCGTGGCCATCGCCATCGTGGACGCGGCCGGAGAGCTGATCCTCTTCCAGAAGCTCGACGGCACCCAGGCCGCCAGCATCGACATCGCCATCGGCAAGGCCAACACCGCCGCGCGGCTGCGGCGGCCGACGAAAGCCCTCGAGGACGCCATCGCCTCAGGACGTATGGCCCTGGCGGCCGTGGACGGGATCCTTCCGCTCGAAGGGGGCGTGCCCATCGTCGTGGATGGACAGGTCATCGGAGCCGTCGGCGTGAGCGGCGTGACGTCCCAGCAGGACGCTCAGGTGGCGCAGGCCGGCGTGTCTGCCCTGCGTCCCTAGATGCCTGACACAAACGGCTCGCCTTCGGCGTAGGAGAGGCGATACGCGGGCGCTTCCAGGCCCGCCACGCCACATCGAACGCTAGTGAGCGCACACATGCGCATCTTTCATATTCTGACCTCGATCCTGATCTCGACCGCCGCAGTGGCGGGACCCTTCGTGTCTCCGGTCGCTGCTCAGTCGGACGGGCTGGTCCGGGGCTTCGTCGGCGGCGACATCCTGGTCGCCACCCCCGTCGGTGAGTTCGCCGAGAACGTGGGCACGGGATTCGGCCTCGGGCTGCACGGGCGGTACGGCGGGAGCGAGACGAGCCTCATCAGTCTCCGCCTCGACCTGGGCTTCGTGAATTACGGCAGTGAGACCATCCGTATCTGCGTCACCTTGCCGTGCCGGGTCACCGGTGATCTCACGACCTCGAACAACATCGTGTTCGGCGGCCTGGGCCCGGAGCTCGGCCTCGTCGGGGGTCCGTTCAGACTCTACGGCAACATCAGCGGCGGGTTCGCCTACTTCGGCACCACCTCGTCGGTGGAGGGCGCCAACAACGACGGCGATCCCTTCGCGCAGTCCACCAACTTCGACGACACGACCCTCGCGTGGATGAGCGGAGGCGGGATCCAACTCCGGACGAACGTCGGCCGGCATCCGGTGCTCGTGGACGTCGGGGCCCGCTACCACGGGAACGGAGAGGCGGAGTATCTGAGGAAGGGCGATATCGAGGACCAGCCGGACGGGTCGGTCCAGATCAACCCGCAGCGGAGCGAGACCAACCTGTGGACGTTCCGGATCGGCGTCTCGGTGGGGATTCCCGAGAGCCGGTGACATAAAAAAAAAGGGGGGGGGGGGGGGGGGGGGGGGGGGGGG
>JBBDSM010000050.1:0-6043 GCA_040904945.1 Gemmatimonadota bacterium | reverse complement strand
CCCCCCCCCCCCCCCCCCCCCCCCCCCCCCCCCCCCCCCCTTCCCGTCACTCGATCACTGGACCTTCTGGGGTTCCATCAGGGCCACGAGACGGCGCCCCTCGATCGTGTTCGAGCGCTGCTCGAGGCGTCCGATGTCGGACAGGTTCTCGAGCATACGGTCGAGCGTCTTCGCGCCGACCTCGGCCTGACGGAGCTCACGCCCCCGAAACCGGAGCACCACGCGGACGGCGTTCCCTTCCTCCAGGAACCTGCGCGCGCGCTTCTCTTTGACCTCGAAGTCATGATCGTCGGTCCGCGGCCGGAGCTGGATCTCCTTCAGCTCGACCGTGTGCTGGTTCTTCCGCGCTTCACGCGCGGCCTTCTGTCGCTCGTAGCGCTCTTTTCCCCAGTCCATGAGACGGACCACGGGAGGACGCGCTTCGGCGGCAACTTCGACCAGGTCCAGGCTGGCCTCGGCGGCCCGCTCTTTGGCGGCGTCCAGCGAGACGACGCCGACCTGCTCGCCCTCCGCGTCGATGAGACGCACGGGGCTGATCCGGATGCTGTCGTTGACTCTTGGGTTGTCGATGAGGCTCTCCTCGAAGGGTTGAACGGTTGCGGCTCCAGAGCGGAAGCCACCACTAAAGGTACGCACCTGCGCCGAAAAAGGTCCACTTTTGGCGGGTTAGCCATGGGTACGGATCAGAACGGAACCGGCCGAACGAGGAGGCCTGTGGTCGACACGAGCACCTGGAACCGCGCGGGCGCATCGACGTCGACGTAGGTCGCCGAGCCGTACTCGGTATCGACCAGGAACCGGAGCCATGCGTGGCGGGCGACGAGGTCGAAGAGGTCGACCGGCTTCTCGGTCTTGAGCGAATGCACGGTCCGCGGGAGGGCGCGCTCGTGCTCGATGTCCACGTACCGCCCCGTGAGCCGATCGAGCTCGTACTGGGTGCTGTAGCCGAGAACGTTCGCGAAGTACTGCCATTTGAGGATGTGCGCGTCGACGAGCAGCTGGTCGCCCAGCACGTGCAGCGTGGTGTCGCGCCCATCCGGGAACTCGAGGAAGGCCTGGAACGTCCGGGCGCCGGTGGGCACGGTCGTCACCGTCAAGGCCAGCTCCTCCTGGGTCAACGCGCGATATCCGTGGGTGGACACGCCCAACGTTCCCGCCAACGCTCCCAGCGCGAGGAACAGCGCCCCACCGCCCGTTCGGGCGACGCCCCCGCCCCAACGTCCGCCCCGGACCGCCCGCACGGCGAGCCCCACCATGACGACGCCGAGCAGGCCGAACCCCACCGCGATCCCGCTCAGAATGTCCATGTACTCGCATGCTCCGTGGTTGTGTTCATCCTAAAAGCTGGGTGCCGACCCCGCCCCGGGGCAACAATACTCGAAACAGGCTGACGTCGGGCCTGGCGAGGGACCGGTTGTGCGAGGGCACGGGTATCGGACGTCCTAGTGTAGCGTGTTGCAGGTACGCGCTCTTCCCGCCCCCGAACCCGGAGACTCGATGCGACCCCACGCCGGACGTGCACGCGCCGGCGCGAGGACGGTCGTCGGTGCCGTCGTCGCCCTCCTCGCTCCCTCCTCCCCCGCGTTCGCGCAGGACCCGCCCGAAGCGTCGGCCGTCGTCGAGGCGATGCGCGAGCGCCAGGAGGAGTTCGAGCGGTTCCGGGAGAGCCGCATCCCCGTGGACGTCGACCGGCAGCCCGCCGCGTGCGACGAGCGCATCGGACGGATTTGCATCTGGTTCGGCGGCGACGACGAGGCGGACTTCCCCGGCGAGCTCCGGGAGGTCAGCCAGGCGCGCATCGCGTTCATCCGCGAGCTCTCGGACGCGTTCGACCGCGTGCCCGATCGATGGCTGCTCGGCCAGTGGGTGCACTACCTGGTGGAGAGCCAGAACATGGGCGAGGCGGAGCGGGTGGCCGAGGAGTGCGGCGTCGCGGAGGTCTGGTGGTGCGACGCGCTGCTCGGGTACGTCTACGACACGTGGACCCGCTACGTCGACGCGGAGCTGGCGTTTCGCGACGCCCTGGCTTCGATGCCCGACTCCGTCTACCACGAGTGGACGACCCCGCGCTACGTCTTCACGGACGACGCGGTCGATGCGTTCAACGACGCCACGCCCGCGGAGCGCAGCCACCGGTGGGAGACGCTCTGGCGCCTATCGGACCCGCTCTTCTCGTTCGAGGGCAACGACCGTCTGACGGATCACTACGCCCGGCTCGTGCTCGCCGAGAATCGCCGCGACGCCGCGCATCCGCAGAACATCGAGTGGGAAGAAGACCTCGAGGAGTCGCTCATCCGCTACGGCATCAACATGGGCTACAGCCGGACCCACGATCCGGCACGCGGATTCGGCACCCTGCAGGATACACGCCGCGTCGTGGGTCACCATCATCCCCAGAGCCGTGGATACCTCTTCCCCGAGCAGTACCTCGAGTCTCCGTCGGACATCCCCCCGGAGACCTGGATCACGGCGCCGCGCGAGGCCCGGACCTGGTACGCTCCGCTGTACGCCCCGGACATCCAAGGTCTCGAGACGCAGGTGGGCCGGTTCCGGAGGGATGACCGGATGCTCGTCGTCGGCGCGTACCGTCCGACCATCGCCGTCGACGAGGACGACGTGGTATCGGCGTGGGGGCCCCAGGGCGACGCCCAGGGTCCGGCCGGCGCGGCGCTCTTCCTGGTGCCCGAGGACGGGGGGGCGTGGGTGTACGTGCAGGGACAGGAGCCGGAGGGCGTGCTCGCCATGGAGGCGCCGCCGGGGCGGTACGTGAGCAGCCTGGAGGTCGTCGACCTCGAGGGCGACCGGGCGTGGAGAGCGCGGCAGGGCGTGGTGCAGTCCGAGCTCGCGCCCGGGCTGGTGGCCGTGTCGGACCTGATGATCCTGCGGGAAGGCGCCCCACTCCCGGAGTCGTTGGAGGCGGCGATCCCCGACGTGCGTCCCGGCGTGCGCATCCGTGCGGGCGAGCGTTTCCCGGTCGTCTGGGAGGTGTACGGGCTCGGCGTGCGCGAGCCTGTCACGGTGACGATCGGGTTCAGCCGCGGGCGGCCGGGGTTCCTGGAGCGGGTCGGCGCGTTTCTGGGCGTCATCGAGCCCGAGGGGCCGGTCGAGGTCACCTTCGACGAGACCGGACCCGAGGACCTCGTTCAGGCCGTGTTCCGTTCGATCGAGCTGGAGCTGCCGGACCTCGATCCGGGGGACTACACGCTGCATCTGCAGCTCGAGCTGCCGGGGCGTGATCCGGTGGTGGCGAGCCGACCGATCGTCGTGGTGGAGTGAGGGGGGCGCGGCGAGCGGGCGAGGCAGATTGGGGCGTGGAGGCCCCGGCAGAGGCGCTGGCCCGCCGGTCAGTTCCGGTGTCGCTCGAGCAGCGCGCGGAAGGCCGGGTGATCCCGGATCGGCTCCCACGTCCAGCGGGTCTCGAGCGTATGTACGGTCACGAGCGACGGCACTTCCAGGAGCGGCTCGAGGTGCTCGATGGCTCCCTCGACGTTACCGAGCTCGGCGTACGCCTGAGCCCAGCGGCGGCGCACCGTGGGTAGGTAGGCATCGCTGATGGGCATGGCCATCGCCTCGGCCAGCACGCGTCGGGCGTCATCGGTGCGGCCCGCCCGCGCCAGGTTGCGCGCGAGCTGCGCACGCCCGTCGGCCGCGGCGTCGGGATTGCCGGGAGGGGTGGCGTTCTCCTGCCCCATGGCCAGGGAGTCGAAATAGATGCGTGCCTGGTCCGCCCGGCCCGCCACCCGGTGGACCCAGGCCTTCGCCCCGTAGCAGGAGCACCGATAGCGGGGATCGGGGTGATCCCTCGACAGGCTCAGAATCATCTCGTCGAACTCCCCACCAACCATCAAGCTGGGGTAGTTGGACGCGTGGCCGACGAGCATCTGTGGCGTGAGGGAGACCACCGCGCGCATCTCCCGGAACCGGCGCTGGACGCCATCCACTCCTCCGCCCGAGGCGAGCTCGTAGAGCAGGGTGTTACTGATGACCGCGTTCAGCATGTCCAGGGTGGACGCCCAGGCGTCTTCGTAAAGCTCGGCGGCCAGCGGATAGTCGCGTAGCTGCCGCGCCGCGTTCGCGGCCGACAGGATGTTCGGCGGCGTGGGCGACCCCTCCGCGGCCCGGAGGGTCGCGCGGAGCTCCGCCTCGGTCTGTTGAGCGCTCGCCGGAGCGGCGAGCAGCAGGGCCGCTAGGGCCAGGATGACATGGCGCACGGGGACCACCTCCTTCAGCCCCCGCAGGCAGGTCGGTATTCTGACGGGTACGATGGTCCGACGCCTGACGCAACTCCTGACCTCGCGACTCCGGACGGGAGCCCATGCCAGGATCTGCCCTTCGACGCCCCGTGCGAGGGTGGGTCGTGACGTGACCCTTACATAGCTTCACGGCATGACCACCAAAGACCCCTCCCTGGAAGCGCAGATCCGCGCCGCCGCCGAGTTGCTCGAGAAGATCGTCGAGGACCGGTCGTTGCTCTCCCACGTGGAGAAGGCCGACCAGCGCCGGCTCATCCACGCTGCCGGTAAGGTGTGGACCCCCGACGAGACGCGCAGGCGGCAGCTGACCCGGGCCCTGGCGAAGAAGCGGAAGGCCGAGGCACGGCGGGAGGAGGAAGCCGCGCGGAACCAGACCGGCATCCGGAAGCTCCGGCGCAAGCCGACATTCACCACGCCGAACGTGCATCCCCCTGCCCTGGCCGGCGAAGTGGGCCCAGCAAAGCACGACGATCCCGGGGAGTCGAGCGCGGACCCGTCCGAGGCACCCGCCGAGGCCGGCGAACAGCACTGCTACGTATGCAAGCAGGCGTTCACGGAGCTCCATCACTTCTACGACCAGCTCTGCCCCCCGTGCGCGGCGCTGAACTACCGGAAGCGGGGCGAGCTGGCGGACCTGTCCGGACGCGTCGCCCTGCTCACCGGGGGCCGGGTGAAGATCGGGTACCAGGCGGGCATCAAGCTGCTCCGCTCGGGCGCCGACCTGATCGTCACGACCCGCTTTCCCCGTGACGCGGCCAAGCGCTACGCCGAGGAGGAGGACTTCGAGGAGTGGGGCCACCGACTCCGGATCTACGGGCTCGACCTGCGCCACACGCCGAGCGTCGAGGCGTTTTGTTCGGAGGTCATGCGCACCAAGGACCGCCTCGACTTCATCATCAACAATGCGTGCCAGACGGTGCGCCGGCCACCCGACTTCTACCGGCACATGATGGAGCACGAGGCCGCCGCCCTCGAGGAGATGTCGCCGCGGGTAAGGGCGCTGGTGGGCGACTACGAAGGGCTGCGGGGTTACGACCTGCTGCCGAGCGCGACGCGAAGTGGGACCTCACTGGGACCGGGCGCGGCCGACCGTACCGAGGCCCCCGGGCTCACACACGCCGCCGAGCTGTCGCAGCTGCCGCTGCTGCCCGAAGAACGCGAGGCCCAACAGGCGCTCTTCCCCGTCGGACGGCTCGACCAGGACCTCCAGCAGATCGACCTGCGCGAAAGCAACTCATGGCGCATGCTGATGGCCGACGTGCCCACGGTCGAGCTTCTCGAGGTTCAGCTCATCAACGCCGTGGCGCCGTTCGTTCTGAACGCCCGGCTCAAGGCGCTCATGCTGCGCACGGAGAACCGGGACAAGCACATCGTGAACGTGTCGGCCGTGGAGGGGCAGTTCTACCGGAACGCCAAGACCACCCGCCATCCCCATACGAACATGGCCAAGGCCGCGCTCAACATGATGACCCGCACCGCGGCCACCGACTACCACAACGACGGGATCCACATGAACGCCGTGGATACCGGTTGGGTGACGGACGAGGACCCGGAGCCGATCGCCGCACGGAAGACGCGCGTGCACCGGTTCCACCCGCCGCTGGATATCGTGGACGGCGCCGCCCGCATCGTGGATCCGATCATCGACGGGATCAACACGGGCGAGCACGTGTGGGGGCAGTTCTTGAAGGACTACGCGCCGACGGACTGGTAGGCTACGGCTCAGCGGACCGCATCCGCCAGGTCGAAGACGTGGAGCAGTTCCTCCGCGGTGGTCCGCCCGCGGTCGC
>JBBDSM010000049.1:0-9130 GCA_040904945.1 Gemmatimonadota bacterium | reverse complement strand
GCATGTCGTTCATCATCCGGCCTCCATCTCATCGATCGCTGCGAGAAGCTGCTTCACCTGGTAGGGCTTCGCGCCTCCCGTGACGTCCTGGACCACCAAGGGCCGATGGCGTCCCTCCGCGACCAGAACGACGTGGCTTCCCTTCTGACGCCGCCTCTCGAAGCCGTAGCACTCTGCTAATCGGATCAACTCCCGGAAGCGAAGACCAGCCGGGTTCGTCCGGGCTCGCTCCAACAATCTTTGACAGCGGGGTGATGATGGTACCATATACGGAACCACACGTCCAGCAGGAACCGAAACGCCGACGGGCTCAGGACTGCCCTCATCCCACGGCGATATCGATCTCTCCCACGACCTCCCGCACCACGCCGGGCTCCAGGAACACGAGCGTCCCTCTCACATCGTCCTCGTCCAAGCCGTACGTCGCCCGCACCACGCGGCAATATTCCTCGATCTGGGGCCGGTAGTGCTCCACGCGCTCGTCCATCCCCGACTCGTCGTCGGGTGCGATCCGGTCCGTCTTGAAGTCGAGCACCTCGGCCGCGACGACGCGCCCGCCCTGCTCGAGGAGCACCAGCCGATCGATGACGCCCTCCTGGATCTCGTCGCCGACGCGCCGCACGAAGGGCATCTCGTTCTCCACCCGCAGGACGATATCCGGTAGCGCGGCATAGGCGCTCCGGGAGAGCGCTCCGCGCACATCGGGATGTGCGATCCAGGTCCGGAACTCCTCGATCAGCCCGGACACCTCTTCGGCGTGCATCGCCGGGGCCTCTTTCCGTGCCCTCGCACGAAGGGCCTCGTCGTCCGGCACCCCGTCCTCGATCCAAATGATGTCCTCGCACCAAGCATGCACCACCGAGCCGCGCATGAGGGCGGGGCCCGCGTCGAGCTTGAGGTGGAAGGCCAGGTCCACACGGACGCCCCCTTCCAGGCTCGACGGGCTCCGGCGTGCCAGGTTGCGCCCGGGCCCGGATGCCGTGGGCCTCAAGAGCGGACCGGCGGCGGCAGTCAGAGCTTCAGAGGGCGCCGGCTCGGGGTGCTCCGCCTCGTCAGGCAGCTGCTCGAACCACCGCGCGTCGCCGCGCTCCCAGAGCAACCCCGACCCGTCGACCGAAGCATCCTCCAGGCCCAGCGCATCACGGATCAGAGCCGCGCCATGCTTCGCCTTCCCGCCCTCCGGAGGGATGACGAGGTGAAGCGCGTACCGCGCCCGGGTGAGCGCCACGTAGAGCAGGCTCAGCCCGTCACGAAGGTCCGCGGCCTGCAGCTCATCGACGGCTCGATGGACCTCGGGGAACAGCGGCAGGAGCGCCTTCTTCACCGAAGGATAGACCTTCATGACGCGGCCCGTGTCCCGGTCCCGCGCCGGTGTCACCCCCTTGGCCCTGCCGGTCAGGCCGCAGTAGAGCTCGGGCAACACGACGACGTCGAACTCGAGGCCCTTCGACCGGTGGATGGTCATCACTCGCACGGGCGCCGACGAAGGATCCTCGACGGACTCGCGGGCGACGAACCGCGTGAAGTCACTCGGGCGAAGCGTCGGCCGCTCGTCCCAACGGTGTCCGAGGCCCACGAGCTGGAGCAGTCGGCGGACCTCCCGCTCATCGCACCGGGGGGCGATCGCCCGCACCCATGCGCCCAGGGTGGGCCCGTACCCGTCCGTGACGAGCCGGCGGCGGACCTGGTCGGCTACGGAGCTGGCCGCAGCTTCGTCCCGATGATCATGCAGTCCCACGACTTCGCCCAGAGGCGAGCGGGCCACGTGATACAGGGCGGCGCCACTGCTTGGGTGATCGGCCAGGCGAAGCAGCGAAAGCAGCGCATTGACCGGAGGCGTGTCGGTGAGCGGCGTTCCACCCTCTCCGCTGGCCCGGACGCCGAGCGCCTGGAGCTCGTTGATGAGATGCCCCAGAACCTTGTTCTGCCGCACCAGCACCCCGATGCTCCGCCCCGGCATCTCCTCGTGCAGATCGCGCACGACCTCGGCGGCGCGACGAAGCAGGTTGGGCTGGATGGCGCCGGTGCCATCGTCCGCGGGAGCGAGATGGATGGAGACGTGGCCGGGCAGATCCCACGCCGGCTCCAACTCGGTGAAATCGTCCATCCACTCCGACGCCACGCGCGTACCCACGTCGAGCTCCGACAGGACCGTATTGGCGGGGAGATCCCGGAACACGTCCGCGACGAAATCGAGCACGACGGCGCTCGAGCGCCAGGACTTGGGCATGGTGTCACCGGCCAGGGCGTACCGCCTGCCCACCTGATGCACGAGCTCCGGGCGCGCACCCCGCCATCCATAGATGGACTGCTTGGGATCCGCCACGATGACCCCCGCACGCTCGTCCAGATGCCCGGACAACAGCTCGTCGGCCAACGGCGAGAGTGCCTGCCACTGTTCGAGCGACGTGTCCTGGAACTCGTCGAGCAGGATGTGGCGGACCTGCTGATCGAGCCGGTAGTGGAGATCGTCCCTGCCGCCGGCCCCATCGGGTCCGCCCAGCAGATGCGTGACGTCCTCGAAGCGGTACGCGCCGAGGCGACGCTGGGCGTTCTCGAATGCGGTCTCCAGGAGCTCAGCGAGCCGGCCGAGCGCCTCGGTTTCGCGGCGGAGGTGGGCGGCGAGATCGATCCGGACCAGCTCCATGGCGTCCTGGTAGACCTCGTCGTAGTCCTCGGTGATGGGATGGCCGCAGTACGCATCCTCGTCCTCGAGCAGCTTGGCGCCGATACCTTTGCCAAGGACGGCACCCCAGTCGAGCGCCGCGATGTCCTTCGCACCGCCGTCACGAGCCCCGACCCACCGGACCACCGGAGTACCCTTCTTCGTGACGGGCACGTCCAGTGCCCGCAGCCTGTCCGCCAACGAACCCGCCCTGCTCGCGAGCTCTTCCGGCGTCAGCTGCTCGGTTACGCCGAAGTCCGGGCTCCAGGGATCGACGGCATGAGGGTCGAGTTGACGACGGATGCGGACGAGGTCGTCGACTTTCTTCACGAGGTCGTCGTGGACGTTTCGGCTCGCGCCCCCGCGGTTGACCATGCGGAGGACTTCCGCGAACTCGGCCCGGTCGACGTCGGCAAGCGCCGCATGCACGGCTTCCGTGCGGAGCCGGTCCTCCATGGGCTCGTCGGCGATGGTCCATCCCGGCGCCAACCCGAGCTCCTGAAAGAAGCTACGAGCGACACGGATGAAGAACGCGTCGAGAGTGCCCACGTTCATCTGGTGGAGGTCCTCCACCAGCCGGGACAAGAGGGACCGGCACGCCGAGGGGTCGGACAGGCTGGCGTGCGCGTCCCGGCCGAGCTCCCGCGCCTTGTCCGCATCGGCCGCGCCCTCGGCGAGGCGCAACAGCACCCGGTCCAGGATCTCGCCAGCGGCTTTCCGGGTGAACGTCGATGCGAGGATCTCACCGGGGGGCGCCCCCATGGCCAGAAGCTCGATGATCCGGCTCGACAGGTGGTAGGTCTTTCCGGATCCGGCCGAAGCCAGCACCAGCTCGCGGGGAAGCATCGGGACCCCTGGCTCAACGCTCATCGGTCGTCTCCGGGGCCGCCGTCATCCTGGTCCCATCCACCATCGTCGTCGTCGCCCGCGGCCTGCCAACCCCGCGCCAGCAACGGCTCGAGAGGATCGCCACCGTACCAGCTCGGCTTCGTCACCGCGGCGTCGAACTCGAACCTCGCCTCCCGCAGGATGGCCACCGCGGCGCGCGCCACCTCCTCGGCGTCGGCGAGCTCCTCGTCGGTCCACTCGGCCAAGCGGAACGCCGTATCGCGCGTATCCTTCGGGAGCGTCACGTAGCCCAACCTCACCCTGCCCTGTCGGACGGCGGCCTCGTCGACCACCGGACGGCCGTCCGCGTCGACGATCCCCTCGAGGAGCCAGCGGTAGAGCGGGAGCTGCAGGTCGACCCACCGGCTCTGGTCTCCCCTCCCCTTCCGGTGCGCCTTCTCCGGTGTCTCGGCTTTGTTGCTCGTCTTGTAGTCGAGCACCGCCCACTCCCCGGTCGATGGGTTGAAGTCGATACGGTCGATACGGCCCCGGAGCCACACCGGCTCCCCGTCGACCTCGAACGGGACGCCTTCGCCTTCGGGCTGCCGCTCGACGGCGACGATGCGCCACCCCTGGGCGCTCCATGCCGCCTGCGCATCGGCGAACGCGGCGAGGCGGGCTTCGAGCTGGCCGACCTGCAGCGCGACGGCCGGAAGCGCGGTGTTCCCGAACCGCTCGGCGACCACCTGTTCGAGGATGTCCAGAAGCGTAGTGCGCACCGCCCCGGCGTCGCCGACGTCCACCGCGGGCGGCGACTCGAGTGCCAACATCCCGAACCGGTGCAGCACCTCGTGCACGAGCGTCCCGAACCCCATGGGGTCCATCTCGCGCGCCCCGTCGTCCACGCTGTCGAGGCCATAGACGCGCTCCAGGACGTACCGGTACGGATCGGCGAGGATCGACTTGAACGCGGTGACGGAGAACCGGGTGGGCACCTGCTCCAGGGTCAGCTCCAGCACCGGCTCCGGCGGCACCATGAAGTCGCTCGTAGAGCCCGGCTCGAGCCCCAGCGAGGCCAGGCTGGGCGGGGTCGGCGCGACGCCGTCGCTCTTGAAGAACGCGAGCACGCGCGCCGCCAACTCCTCCTCGGGGATGCGGAACATGAGCCTGCTCGGGCGAAGCGGATCGCCCTGGCCGGTACGCCGACCCGCGATGAGGCACACGGACGTCTTGGAGTGCAGCACGGTCGTGAGGCGGTAGGCATCCCGGGCCATCCGGCCCCGGTTGTCGACCAGTCCCAGACGCGTCCTGAGCGCGTCCGGCAGGAACGCGTGCCCGGTCACGGACTTCGGGAGGAGGCCCTCGTTGAACCCCGTGAGCATCACCACGGGCGCGTCGTCCAGGGGGATCTCGAGCCAGTCCAGCAGCTCGACCGCGCCGCGTCGGGGATCAGGCGGAAGCGCCTCGTTGCGCAGCTCCAGCAGGAGCGTCCGGATCGCCGCGCTTCCCGAGCACGGTTCGTCCAACTTCGGTGGTAAAGTCGCCAGCGAGACGGCCGCCGCGCGGACGCGGCCGAGCACGTCCAGCAGGTGGCGGTGCGCCGGCTTGCTGCGGTCCAACGTGCGCTCCCCGTAGGCGACGAGGAGCAGATCCCGGACGACCGGCATCCATTCCGAGAGGCGTCGCCGGCCCTCGAGCTTGCTGAGCGGGCCTCCACGCTCGAGCGCACGAACCGTGACGGGGAACCGGGCGGCCAGCCGCTGTCCGCGCGGAAGGTGTCCACGGAGCCGATGCGGCAGGTGCTCGTTGAAGAACCGGTCCGCCGCATCGATGGCCTCGACGCGGGTGGGCAGGTCGGGAGACGCAGCACTCGGCTGGAGCAGCGGCCCGGCGTCCGGATGCCGGAGGAGCGCGGCCAACGCCAGGAATCCATGGTCCTCGGCGTAGTCGGCCACGGCCTCGAGGAGGCGCAAGGGTCCGGTGCGGGCCAGGCGTGTACCCGCGGCATAGCGAGGCGGAATGCCCCTGGCCTCGAGCCGCTGCTCGAGGAAGGGCACGACGTCCGACTCCGGGTGCACAGCGGCCACCACGTCTTCGGCAGCGTACCGGCCACCCAGCCCGCCGAGAAAATCGAGAACGGCGTCGGCCTGATCGGCAGGGCTCTCGACCACCCGCAACACACTGTCGTCGGTGAGGGGCACGCGGGCATCTTGCCAGTAGTCCACGCGCGGAAGCCCGAACGCGTCGAACGCGTCGCCCGCAGCGTCTTCCAGACCTTCCGGCGCGTGGACGAGCGCGTGCAGCTCGGCGCCGCTCGCTTCGATGAGCCGTCGGGTGACCGCCGGGAGGTCCACGATGGAGACGAGCCAGAGATCGCGGTCGAACGGGGGCACACCCGAGGCGAGCGCGGCCATGCGGGATGCATAGCGGTCGACGAGCCCGACCTCGTCGAGGATGCGGTGGTAGCGCTCCTGAACGAGCGCCAGAGTCTGCCACCGCGGGCCGTCGTCGAAGAGCATCCCCGAGCTGCAGATCCCGGCCACGTCCCGGAACCGATGCCCCTCTCCCGCCACGCTCTCGTGGAGCTCCGCGAGGAGTCGGGCGATCTCGTCCCAGTCGCCCAGGTGGCCAGCGTTCGGGAGCCGGGGAAAGACCTGCTGCAAGCTCGTGCGGTCGACGCCGCGGAGCGCGAGCGACCAAGCCCGCCGGGAGGTGGCGTCATCGGCCACGGGCCTCAGGCTGGTATGAAGCGCGTCGGGCAGCCCGCCCACCGTGGTGGAGGTCGGCGGGACCAGCGTGACGCCGCGCTTCTCGGCCTCGCCCAGCAGCAGCTCGATCATGCGCCGGCGGGCCCGCCCGCCTGGAAGTACGAGGGTCGCGCCTCGGAGGTCGGCCACGCCACCCGATGCGTAGTGATCGATCAGATGGGCCGCGGCTCGCGGGAGCAGGGGCTGATCCCAGCCGAGGAAGACGCGCTCGATGCGATGGGTCACGGGGTCCGGGGTTGGATGACGGGGAGCCACTCAGGACGAGCGGAATCTAGGCTGAGGGTGTGACAACGTCGCGGGGGGCTGCTCGAGAGGGGCGGCTGGGGGCACAAGGTGGGGGATGCAGCATGCTATGCGCCCGCGCGGCGCCCTCAGCCTCCCCGGGCGTAGTACCGCCGGCACTCAGGCTCACGACCCCGCACCACCCGGCGGCCCTCGAGCCCCTGGGCGTTGGACGTCACCACCGTGGCCTGACCGTCGTCGCCGTTCCGGTGGTAGTAGATCACCACCCAGTTCCGGGTGCGGTCGAGCTCGTGGGCGCGGCGCGTGTTGGAGAAGAGCGCCGTGATGTCCCAGCCGTCTCGCTCCAGCTCGTAGATGGGCAGCCACTTCCGCCCCTCGGGATTGAAGCGGCGCGGCGCGATGCGCGGGAGCGCGTCCATGTCGGCGGCGCTCCGGTACTCGGCGTCCACCTCCAGGAGGAGGGAGATGGGCGGCACATCAGCGGGACCGGACCGCCCTCCGGCCGGTGGACGTCGGGACCGTCCCAGCATACCCGCCAGCGCATCGCGGATGCCGGAGGCCTTCTTCGCACCGATGCCGTGGACCCGAGCCAGCCGTCCGTCATGAGCCGCGCCCTCCAGGTCCTCCAGCGTGTTCACGCCCAGCTCGTCATGGATACGCGCGGCGAGCTTGGGACCCACACCCGGAAGTCGCTGGAACGCCATCTCCGGCGACTGCTCCGCCTCCAGACGCTCCAACAGCCGCGAGCGCCCCTCCTCCACGAGCTCTGCGAGGATGGAGGCGATACCCTCTCCTACGCCGGGGATGTCCTGGAGAGCTCCCGGACCTTCCTGCACGTAGATCGCCGCCACGGAACGGTTCAGCGCCTCGATCTCACGGGCCGCGCCCCGGTAGCTCCCCACCCGGAACGGGTTGGCTTCCCGAGCCTCCAGAAGCACGGCGATGCGGTCCAGCGCCTCCACGATCTCGCGGTTGGACAGGGGGCTGGTGCGGTCGGACATCGCGGTCCCGGGTGGGGGGTGAGCGGAAGTTCACACCAGGCTGGCAGACGGACGACGAGGGGGCAAGTGAAGTCTGGCTGGCGCTGTGAACTTCTGAGCCGCATCCTCCTGGCGCTGCCTCATCACGCGAAACAACCCGCTGGACCAGCCATGCCCGAAACTCGACGTCAGTTCCTTCACCGCACGCTGTCCGGGGCAGCCCTCATCGCTACCCGAGGGTCCGCGGCCCTCCCCGCCTGGCTCACCGCGTGCCGGTCGCCCTCCGACGCCGACAGCATCGATCCCACCCAACGATTCCCCCTCCGATTCCCGGACGAGGTGGCGCCCATGGGGCTCACCCTCACGGCCGCTCCCGGCACCGCCGGCTTTGGAGGAGGCATCTCGGGACCCGCCTGGCTCCTCAATGGGAGTCTCCCTTCCCCATTGCTCCGGGCGCGACGGGGCGCGGCTTTCTCCGTGAGCCTTCAGAACCAGCTTCCCCAGGACTGCATCCTGCACTGGCACGGGCTCACTCCTCCAGAGGCCATGGACGGTCACCCACGCTTCGCCGTCGGTCCCGGCGGCTCCTACGATTATGCGTACACCGTCGAAGCCCGAGCAGGCACGTACTGGTACCATTCCCATACGCACATGAGGACAGCGGAGCAGACGTACCGTGGCATCGCCGGACTCTTCCTCGTGGAAGACGACGAGGAAGACGCTCTCGGGCTCCCGTCCGGCGAGCGTGAGATCCCGTTGGTGGTGCAGGACCGCCGTGTCGATGCTCAGGGCGTGCCCTATTACCAGCCCGCCGGGCCGGATCTCATGGCGGGCTACATGGGCACCGAGGCCTTCGTGAACGGCACCCGGCGCCCTTACCTGGAGGTGGACACCGCGCTCTACCGGTTCCGCTTGCTGAACGGATCCAATGCGCGGATCCTGCGGGTAGGACGCGAGGACCAGGGATCCATCGTCCTTATCGGGAACGACGGCGGCCTCATGGACCGACCCAGGACCCTGACGGCGGTGGATGTCGCACCCGCCGAGCGCATCGACTTCCTCCTCGACTTGCGGACGCACGCCGTGGGCGACCGCATCGTGCTCCGATCGCTCCCGTTCTCCATCCCCGGGGGAACCGGCTTCATGGGAGGGAGCAACCTCCAGGGCCAACCCCTCGAGCTTCTGGAGCTCCGGGTGACGCGGGCCGTGCAGGACGAGGCGACCGTTCCCGAAACCTTGCCGCCGGTTCCGGCACCAGACCCCGACCTCTCGGTGCGCGAACGCACCTTCGTGTTCCGATCGGAGATGATGCTCCACACCATCAACGACACGGCCTTCGGCATGACCCGCGTGGACGAGACGGTACCCTTCGGGGACACCGAGATCTGGTCCTTCGTGAACCAGAGCGTCCTGCCCCACCCGGTGCACCTCCACGCCACCCACTTCAAAGTCCTGACCCGCAGCGGTGGGCGCGGCCAGGTCATGCCATGGGAGGAGGGCGTGAAAGACACGGTCCTCATCCTCCCCCAGGAGACGGTTCGCGTGGCTGTACGCTTCACCGCGGAGCGCGGCCTGTTCCTCCTGCACTGCCACAATCTGGAGCACGAGGACATGGGCATGATGTTGAACATTCTCGTGGAGTAGGA
>JBBDSM010000048.1:7305-9447 GCA_040904945.1 Gemmatimonadota bacterium | reverse complement strand
CGTTCGACCAGTTTCCCGGACCCGGCTGGTCTTCCTCGAACGCCGCAATGTCGAGGTCGAACAAGAGGCTCCCGGGGACGAACTCCTTGGGAAGCAGCTTGCTCGTCCCCTCCAGATACGTCTGGTAGGCCCACAGCACGGACCCCAGCGCGGCGGTGACCGCCGCACCGCCGGGGCCGGTGACCAGGCCGATGGCGCCAAGAGTGAGGCCGTAACCCTGCAGCAGCTCACCCGTGGCCGTCTCCGGGTCTCCTTCGCGGGCCGCGGCCCAGGCTCGCTCCATGGCCGCATCGAGCTCGGCGGCCGAGGAGATGCTCACCACACCCGCCGGGCCCGCAGCCTCGGCGCCAGGTGCAACCTCCGGACTCCGCGCTCCCGGCGCGGCGGGAACAACACCCCGCTCGGCGGCCAACTGGGCGGACACCAAGGACACCAGCCCGCCCACCCCGGTCATGCGGTCGAGCAGATCGAGGTCGGGGTCGGATGTGCCAAGGAGCGTTTCGAACGAGGCGGCCCCGTCGAGCAGGTCCCTCAAGTCCCGGTCATGGTTCGGATCGTCGAGCAGCGTCTGCGCGATGGCGACCGGGAAGACCGACGGATCGAGCTCGGTCTCCCAGTCCGCGGCGAGCGCTTCGGTGCGGGTCATGCCCAATGCCTCGAAGCGCAGATCGAGCAGCGCCTGGAGCGTATCCGCCAACTCGGCGAAGGCGCCGGGCGCCTCGGGGATGGGATCGAGCGTCAACTCGGTGGGAGCCGTCACGAAGTCGTCTTCGCCCCAGATCCGAATTTCGACCGGACCACCTTCGACGATCGTGGTCGGGTGGACCGGAATCCACAGTCGGTAGTCGCCCCCTTCCAGAGGAAGAAGCGGCAAGATGAAGTCGCCCTCGGCCTCGGGCGACGACGCGCCCGGCTCCGCCACCTCGGCGACCAGGTCGTCCCGGCCGGCAGGCAGACCCTGAAGCACCAGCGGCTCCATGGCGCCCAGCTGAGACGCTGACAACGTGGGCGCCGCGGCTTCCTGAGGGACGTCGGGCTCGTCGTCCGGGGCGTCCGGGCCACTCGGTCCCGCCGGAGACGTGGGCCCATCGCCGCCGCCACACGCTACGACGAACAGAAGGGGAAGGAATCGAAGGAACCGGAGCTGCTTGGCGACGACTTCGGACATTGCGCGACCTGACCTCGGACTCGGCTACGATCCATGATGGACCGGAGCACGGGACGGACTTTCTCACGAGGGCAAGCGTAGAAAGAGCGATGAATCGGCCAAACGAAGCCGAGCGTCCCTCTCGAGACCTCGGCCGCACCCTTCTAGATCCTCCGTTTCGTGGGCTTCACCAGCTCACCGCGCTCGAGCCGGTCGAGAAGCCCCTCCGCCGCCAGCCGCACCCGCTCGCTCTTCTGTTGATACGTCGACCGTCCGATCGCCATGCCGCCGGCGCCGCCCAGCGACGCTCCGACGATACCCCCGGCGATGGCCGCCGCCGGTGTCAGAAACGCGAGGCTCAGGCCCACCGCGGCACCCGCCCCGCCCAGTGTGAAGCCGAAGATTGCTCCGCCGCCCTGCTCGATCCGCACGTTGCGTAGATCGACCGTGATCGTGACGAGCGAGAAGCCGTCCTCCAGGCTCTGCACCGACACCTCGACTTGCTTCGCCTCTGCCAGCTCATAGCGTTGGCCGCCCCACTTGAGCCCCCGCCGGATCTGCGCGACGACGCCCTCCGCCGGCTCCCAGAGCGACACACCCGCGCGCCTGCGCACCGCGTCGAGGCTCTCGACACCGGAGAGCCAGCTCACGATCAGCTCCTCGACCTCATCGACGTCGCCGGGTACGACCCGCTCCGCCCGGACCCGTCCGGGACCGACCAGCCGTTTGAGCGGTCCGACGTCGGGCGGAAGTTGGGGCACCAGCGCCTCGGCCCGGAGCTCTCCAAGCGCTCGCCGCACGTGCGACGCCTCGAGGCCGACCTCCTTGCCGATCTTGAGGATCTCGTCCTCCGACAGCGTTCCCGCGTCGTCACCGGCGCTCTCCTGGAACTGGAGCTCCGCGGCCCGGCGGATGATGCGGTCGAGCTCGGATCGGTTCAGCTGGACCGGGAGGTTGGAGGCGTCGTTCACGATCGTTCTCAGCGGGTGACGCGG
>JBBDSM010000048.1:0-7205 GCA_040904945.1 Gemmatimonadota bacterium | reverse complement strand
GCTGGACCGGGAGGTTGGAGGCGTCGTTCACGATCGTTCTCAGCGGGTGACGCGGTCCTGCGGACCCGCGGCGGCCGACGACGTCCCTGTGACGGTTCGCTCGAGCAAGGTATCCACGTCGTCGAGCCGGGTCGCTTCGACGAGGAACTGATACCCGAAGAGCGAAGGCCAGATGCGCGCGAGCCCTCCCGCGAGGGAGTCGAGCACCCTGAGCGGCCAGGAGGCTCCGACCATGTCACGGATCGGAGGCCCGAAGCCGCGCACCGACTCGACGCGGAAGCCCTCGCCTTCCAGGGTCCGGCAGAACGACCGCACCGTGAAGAGACGATGGTGGGTCAGGTCGAGGATCCCCTTTTTGCCGTAGTTGAACTGACCGAGCGCGAGCATGCCACGCACCATCGCGAAGGCGACGTTGCCGGTGCTGGCCACGAGGCGCCCTCCCGGCTTCATGGCGCGGCGCAGCTCACGGAGGCTCGCCTCGGGCCGGCTCAGGTGCTCGATGACGTCGAGGGCCACCACGACGTCCGCAGGCTCGCCGTGCGCCTCGAGCACGTCGGCGGCGAACGCCGCATCGAGATCCCCCTCGAGATACGGGTAGGGGAAGTCCCGGTTTGGCTTCCGCAGGTCGACCGCGACCACTCGCGCGCCCGCGTCGTGAAGCGACCGCCCCACTTCGCCGTGGCCCGCGCCCAGCTCCAGCACTCGCGTCCCGGGTTCCCACGAACGACGCACGACGTACTGGTGCACCGAGTTCGGGGCCTCCTTGAAGACGTAGTCGTCGGTTCCGTAGACGTCGAATTTGGGATGGTACACCAGGTGGTACCGGTTCGCCCGCGCCCGCAGCACCGTCGTGACGCAATTGAGGGCGTAGGGGATCCCCTCGACGTGGCAGATCTCGTCCCCATAGAAGGTGGGGATCGGCACCTCCACGATCTTCATCTGGCGCGCGAGTAGCTGGATGATGATCTCGGTGTCGAAGTGGAAGTCGTTGGTGTTGTACTGGAAGGGGAGCTCGGCGAGGGCCGATACCCGATAGGCGCGGTACCCGGAGTGGAACTCCGAAAGATCGGCGTCGAGTAGGCGATTCTCGATGGAGGTGAGAATCCGGTTGCCAATGCGCTTGTAGAGCGGCATCCCGCCGCGACGTGCGGCGCCTGGCACCATCATGCGGGAGCCGAAGACGGCGGCCGTCCGTTCGTCGTCGAACGGGGCGAGCATCCGGGGGAGGAACTCAGGCGCGTACTGTCCGTCTCCGTGGAGGAGCACGACGACGTCGAAGCCCCGCTGGATCGCGTACTGGTATCCCAGCTTCTGGTTGCCCCCGTATCCCTGGTTGTAGGGCGTCCGGAATACCTCGAGGCTCGGAATCTCGTCCTTCAGGTCGATCGCCGTCCGGGTGGTGGCGTCCTTACTGGAGTCGTCGATCACGTAGATGCTGTCCAGCCGTCGGGCGAGCTCGGGAGGAATCCGCCGTAGCGTCCGCTCGATGTGCGACTCGGCGTTGTAGGCGACGACGAACACGGCGACGCGCAGCTTGGAGGCGACGGCGAGCGCGCGGGTCCACTCCTCCTCCGAGGGCGGAGCGGCCGTGCCCGGGTCAGCGCCGGGCTGAACGGGCGCGCGCGGAGCGGTGGCCAGATCTGGGGATTCGGACATCCTGCCAAGATGGGGACGCGGCCGCGCGGATGCCACGGTCGCGTGGCGCCTCCCGGGTCGCGCTTCTACCTTCGGGCGCGCTCCGTCCAGACCCCACGGCCCACCCCATGAACGACACCCAGGCCCCATTGCGATCGTCGCCCACCGACTGGCTGGCCCGGCACCAGGGTCTCGTTGCCGTGCTGGTGGCCGGCTTCGTCCTGAGGTGGGACGAGCTGGGACGCTGGTGGCTGAATCCCGACGAGGGCACCTACTACTCCATCCTCACCAGGGAGTCGGTTTCGGGATTCTGGCAGGAGATCGCGGGCCATGCCCACCCACCCCTGTACTACCTGTTCCTCCGGATCGTCGGATCGGTGTCCTGGGATTTCCAGTGGCTGCGACTGCCTTCGGTGCTCCTGGGACTGACGGCCACGGCCGTCGTCTGGGCTCTGGCCCGGCGCTTGAGCGGAGGAGGTGCACGCGGCGAAGTGGCGGGGCTGGTAGCGGGCCTGTTCATGGCCCTGTCTCCGTCACTGGTGGAGATGTCCCAGGTGATGCGGCCCTATACCCTGCAGCTCACATTGCTGTCGGCCGCCCTTCTCTTCCTGCTGCGCTACCTCGATGAAGGCGGCCGCCGGAACCTCGGAGTGTACTTGGCTTTGGCCGTGCTGGCCGTGCTCACGCACTACAGTTCGGTGCTCGCGGTGACCGCCTTCGGACTGATCGTCGCCCACGACGGTCTCGCAAACGGGTTCGCGCGCCGGGAATGGCGGGTATTGGCTCTGACCCATGCGTTTCCTGCGGTCGCACTCGGTCTGTTCTACGTCGTGCACCTACGCGACGTCATGGCCAGCGAGCTGGCGAGCGAAGCACTCACCGGATGGCTCGCACCCTACATGATCGAAGGACCAGAGAGCGCCTGGCGGGCCTTTCTCGGGTTCCATCGTCTCCTGGCCGAAGGCTGGCTCCGAGGCGCCACGGCCTTGCTGACGCTCGCGCTCCTGGGCTCTCCGGTCGCGCTGATGGCGTCGTCACGTGCTTCGGGGAGACGGAAGGCTGGCACCGCGGGTCGCTTCCGGCCGGCGCTTTTGGCCGGCTCGGCTCTGACCATCGCGATTCCCCTCGCCGCGCTCGGGATTTACCCGCTCGGACCCACCCGGCATTCCGCATGGATGCTGCCCTTGGTGGTTCCCGGGCTCGGCTGGGTGGTGGCGCACGCAGTGGGAGGAACGGACTTCCGGCTCCACCGCGCGGCGGGGATCGTCCTGCTCGTCGTACTCGCCGGACCTATCGCGGACGTCCACGCTCCGGTCCCGGCCCCCGAGCACGTGGTCACACGCGCGGGTATCGCCGAATTCCTGGACCTTATCGACCCGGATGCCGCTCACGAGCCCATCGTCATGAGCATGCAGACGTACTACCTGCTGCTGCCCTTCTACGTCGCGGAGCGGGAGCGATCCATCTCCTCACCGGACGGTCGGTTCTTCCATTTTCGCCTCGGGGAGCGCCCGGTGATCGTGTCCGAAGCGTGGAACCTTTCCGCGGTGGGAACCCGCGACGGAGATCATCTGCAGGTCCTGCTGGAGCGCGCCGCGACCGCATTTCCCGAGCTCGGCCTGGACGACGCCGCTCGGGTGGTGTTCTTCACCGGTGGCTGGCGGCCATCCATCATCGACGAGATCCGCGCGGCCCACGCACGCTCTCCATTCATCGTGTCCCAACGGAGCGTGCCCGGGCTCTGGGCGTTCCTCCTCGATGCTCCGGCGCTGCGCGCGGCGTATACGCCCTAGGAACGGCCGCCTACCTACCTCCTCCGACCCCAGGCACCCCCTCGGGCTCGTCGTCCCACCACCACATCCGCGGCAGCTCACGCGCGGTGGGGTGGATCTCGGCGAGCGTGTCGCCCTCGTAGAGCCGTCCGTTTTTCATCACGTAACGAACGGTGTTCGTGTTTCGGATGTCCGTGAGCGGATCGCCGTCCAGCACGACGAGGTCGGCCAGCTTGCCGGGCTCGATGGAGCCCAGATCCTGGTCCAGGCCTATGGCCTCCGCGCCGAACAGGGTCGCCACCCGCAGCGCGTCGTGCTCGTCCAGACCGCCGGACTGCATGGCCCAAAGCTCCCAGTGATAGCCGAGCCCCTGCAGCTGCCCGTGGCTGCCGACACCCGCCTTTCCGCCCGCCTCGACGAGGTCCGCCACGAACCGCGCGTGATCCTGGAAGACGTGCTCCTCGTCCATGAACCACCCCGCTGAGCCCGGACTGGCGCCGCCACCCCGCCGCCGCGTCGCTCGGTCGAGTACGCTGTGCGGCGTGAAGCGGGCGAGCTTCTCGTCGTCGTGCGGGTTCTCACGCGTGTAGAAGTAGTTCTCCGCCCAGGGTCCGCCGTACGACACCAGCAGCGTAGGCGTGTACACGCGGCCGCTCTCCACAAAAAGTCGCACGTAATCCGCGAACACCGGATAGACAGGAATCGAGTGCTCGAGCCCCGGATACCCGTCGATGGTCTCGGTGAGGTTCTGCTTCAGGTTGAGCGAGCCCTCGGTGGTCGGCATGATCCGCTGCTCACGCGCCGCCTGGATGATCCACTGACGCTGCTCGCGCGTGCCCGCCACGTACATCTTCAGCGTCTTCGTATCGAAGTACTCCGAGTAGCGCCGCATGAGATCACGGGCCTCCTCGAGGGAATCGATGTTGAACTGGAAGAAGACGCCCGGGCCGGTGGAGTAGATCCTGGGGCCGACGATCTCGCCGGCGCGCACCCGGTCCTCGTAGGTGAGCACGTCGGTGCTGCTGGTCTGCGGATCGCGCGTGGTCGTCACGCCGTAGGCCAGATTCGCGAAGTACGGCCAGGCATCGGAGCGGTGCACGTCGAACGACGGCCGCAGGTGTGCATGCGCGTCGACGAAGCCGGGCACGATGGTGCGGCCCGACACGTCGATGACCCTGGCGTCGTCCGGCACGGAAACGTCGCCCCTCGCGCCGACCGCCGCGATCCGGTTGTCGCGCACCACGACGTCGGCGTTTTCGATGACCTCGTCGTCTCGCATCGTGATCACACGCGCCCCCCGGAGCACCACGGTGCCGCGCGGAATATCGCGGGCGATCTCGACGGCGACCCGAACCTCGGACGCGCGGTATCCGTCGTCCTCAGCCGCATCGTCTCCCTCTTCCTCCTCGTCCGGCTCCGCCTCCTCCGGTCCGCCCGCAGCTTCGACGCTGTCTTCGTACGCCTCCGCCGCGTCGAGGTCGTAGACGAAGTGCGCGTTGCCGAGGGACCAGTGGACATTGCGGCCGTCGGCGCTCCACGCCGGAAACTCCCCACCGAACTGCGACAGCTTGCGCGCGGGAAAGGCCGCGTTCGCCGGGTCCCCGAGCTGAATGGTCGGTGCCGATCCCACCTCGGGCACCGTGACCGCGTAGACATGGTTCAGGACATGGGCGAGCGCCTGGTCACCCTGCGGCGCCATGACGATGGCGGACGGTGTCTGGGCGTCCTCCTGTCCCGGCGCTCGCTCTCCGCGCACCCGGACGTGCGTCTTCTCGTCGGTCCCGTCCCATCGCACCGAGACCAGTTGGTCGGGCGAGCGGAAGAGATGAATGCGCTCCCCATTTCCGGTGAAGTGGGGCAGGCTCCGGTCGCCGAGCGGCATGACGACCGTGGCCGGGCCCCCGCCGGACGGGACCCAGACGAGCTCGTCGCCCACGCTCCCCGCTCCCTGGGCCGGGTTCTCGACGAACGCTCGGGCGTGCCCCCTCAGCACGACGATCCTGTCGCCGGACGGAGCCCACGCCGGGCGGCTGTAGAAAGCCGGGCGGTCGGAGATCCGCTGCGGCTGCCCGCCGTCCGCGGAGACCCGGTACAGGTGCCCCGCATCGCCCTCCCACGTGACGAACGCCACGTCGCGCCCGTCCGGCGACCAGGTCGGCATGTGCTGCTGCGCGCCGGGCATGGGCGCCAGCGGCCGCGGATCGCTGCCGTCGACGCCCGAGACGTAGAGGCGGTCGAGCACGGTGAAGGCCAGCCGCGAGCCGTCCGGTGACGGGACCGCGTCGCGAATCTGGCGGGCGGTGAACGTCTCCGTATCCTCGATGGGGTAGTCGAAGTCCACCTCGGGTCCGATAGCGAGGTCGAAGCGGACCCGGAAGGGAATCGGCTCCGCCGACCCGCCATCCACGGGAATGTGCCAGATCCCTCCTCCCCAGCTCGCCACCAGATGCCGTGAGTCGGGCGTGAACGACATCCCCGGAAGCACGTCGAGGGTGCCGCGTGACTCCTGGTCGTCGTGCTGGACGGGGTAGGCCAGCCACCGCTCATCGCCCGTCTCGAGATCCCGGATGCGCAGCCCGGTCTCGGCGTCGTGACGGGTGCCGTACACGAGCCAGCGACCGTCGGGTGAGAGCGTGGGACGGAGCGCGCTGCCGAACCGCTCGACCCGGTCGTGGACCTCGCCGGTCTCGCGGTCGTAGGCGCGGATCTCGTAGAGCGGAAGCTGCGCGTTGTAGTCCCAGTCCCCGCCGCCGGTGCGCTGAGCGAACCAGATCCAGCGACCGTCCGGGCCGAACGTCGGACCCAACGCCTTCCGGAGCCCTTCGTCCTCGAACAGATCCACCCCCGAGCCGCCGTCGACGTGCCAGAGCCTCAGGTTGGGATTGCCACCGAAGCGGAAGTTGCCCTCACCGAACGTGGCCACGATGTAGCGGCCGTCGGGCGACCAGTCGGGGGCCTCGGCGCGGTTCGCCTCGCCCCTCGACACCCGCGTGGTATCGGAGCCGTCGAGGTTGATGGTCCAGATGTTCTGACCGCCGTCCCGGTCGGACGTGAACACGACCTCGGTGCCGTCCGGAGAGAAGCGCGGCTGTGCGTCGAACGCCATCCCCGACGTGAGCTGGGTGGCGTCACCGCCCTCGATGGGGAGGGTGAACAGATCACCGAGGTAGTCGAAGACCAACGTCCGTCCGTCCGGGCTGACGTCCACCGAGATCCATGAGCCTTCGGCGAGATCGATGGGGACCGTGCGCCCGGGCTCCAGCGGGAGACTACCGTGCTCGCCGACGCCCTCGGTCCCGGCGGGTTCCTGCGCGGCCAGCGCCAACGCGGAAGTACCAAGCATCATACCCGCCACCACCGACACCCACCCCAGCCTCCGCACCATCGTCATCGCCTCCGTCTCCGTCTCGATTCACCCACGATTTCGTAGCGGCACAATAGCGCGCGAGGGCGATGGCGACGAGAGGCGGTGGCGATGCGCGCCTTCCTATCCTCCCGGCCGCAGGGCCCGGTCGTCCGTCCGCAGCATCTCGGCGTCGACCCACGGATACGCCCCGTACGGCCGCGCGACCGGCCAGATCTCGTCCAGCGTATCGGCCTCGTAGAGCGTGCCGGCCTTCATCACCCACCGGAGGTCGGCGGTGTTGCGGATGTCGTCGAGGGGGTTCGACTCGAGCACGACGAGATCACCGATCTTCCCGGGCTCGAGGGAGCCCAGGTCCTGGTCCATGCCCAGGAAGCGGGCCCCGTGCATGGTGGCCACCTCCAACGTCTCCATGGGCGACATGGCGGAAGCGA
>JBBDSM010000047.1:48659-49847 GCA_040904945.1 Gemmatimonadota bacterium | reverse complement strand
GCGTTGTTGACCAGGATGTCGACCGGACCGAGATCGGACTCGATCGCTTTCACCGTCTCGGCGACCTGCTCCGCGACGGCCACGTCGCAAGCGTAGCCCGCGTGCCCGTCGCCCGGGAGCTCCGCCGCGGCCTCACGAGCGCGCTCCCCACCCCGCCCGATGATGGCGACCGTGGAGCCGGCCTCCGCCAGCGCTTGGGCGATGGAAAGACCGATCCCGCGTGAGCCTCCTGTGACGATGGCGATCTTCCCTTCGAGCTCTCTCCGGCTCATACGGATGCCTCCTCCATTCCCTTGATGTCTTCCGGCTCGCCGACGCTGGCCGACGGCACTCCCTTGGCATTTCGTCGATTGAGCCGGTTCAAGACCTTGCCCGGACCCAGCTCGAGAAAGCGGTCGACGCCGCCGTCGAGCATGGTGCGCACCGAAGCGGACCAGCGGACCGGGTCCGTCAACTGACGAACCAGGAGCTCGCGCGCCTCGGCGCCCGAAGTGACCGGCTCGGCAGTCACGTTGGAGACGACCGGAATCTCCGGGTCCCGAAACTCGATGCCCTGCAGGTGCTCGCGCAGACCTTGGGCCGCGGGCTCCATGAGCGGAGAGTGGAACGCCCCGGACACGTTCAGCATCACGACCTTCTTCGCCCCGGCCTCGGGTGCAATCTCGGCCAGCTGCTCGACGCCCGCCACATCGCCGCTCACGACGACCTGTCCGTCCGCATTGAAGTTGGCCGGCACGCAGATTCCCCGGTCGACGCTCGCGCAGACCTCGGTGATGGTGTCTTCGTCGAGCCCGAGCACGGCGGCCATGGTGCCCGGACGCTCGAGCCCGGCCTCGTACATCAACTCACCCCTCAGCCGCACCGCCCGGAGGGCGTCTTCGAAGGACATCGTCCCGGCCGCGACGTGAGCGCTGAACTCGCCGAGCGAGTGTCCCGCTGCGTACGCCACGGGGCCGACCCGGCCACGAACCAGACGCAGCACCGCCACCGAGTGCGCGAGAATCGCCGGTTGGGCGTTCTTGGTCGCGGTCAGCGCGTCTTCGGGGCCCTCGAACATCAAGGTGGAAAGTGGGATGCCCAGGATCTCGTCCGCGCTACGGAAGAGGTCGGCCGCGGCGGGCTCGGCGTCCGCGAGAGCCCGGGCCATGCCGACCGCCTGGGATCCCTGTCCGGGGAACAGAAGAGCTA
>JBBDSM010000047.1:22824-48559 GCA_040904945.1 Gemmatimonadota bacterium | reverse complement strand
GGGGTGGAGACGGAAAAGGGAGGGTCGGACCCACGCTGCGCACGGGTGCCCGGTAGCGCTACCAGCGCATGGCCAGAGCGCCCCAGGTCAGGCCTGCGCCGAACGCGACCGCCAGGACGTGATCCCCCGGCTCGATGCGGCCTTCCTCCTGCGCTTCGTCCAACGCGACGGGGAGCGACGCCGAGCTCATGTTCCCGTAGCGGTCGACGTTGATGAAAACCCGCTCCATGGGAATGCCCGCGTACTTGGCCGTAGACTGGATGATGCGGATGTTGGCCTGGTGCGGTACGAGGAGCTTCACGTCGTCCGCCGTCAGCCCAGCCTTTTGGAGCGCGAGGTCACATCCCTCGGCCATGGAGCGGACGGCGTTCTTGAAGATCTCGCGGCCTTCCATGCGCATGAGGTGCCGCCGACCGGCGAGCACGTCCTCGCTCATGGGCTCCATGGCGCCGCCCGCCGGACGGTACAGGAGTTCGGCCAGATTCCCGTCCGAGCGGAGGTGGCTCGAGAGGATCCCGCGCTGGCCGTCGCTCCGGCGCAGGACTGCTGCGGCCGCTCCGTCTCCGAACAGAACCGCGGTCGCGCGGTCCTCCCAGTCGAGGATCGCGCTCATCTTCTCGGTCGAGACGACGAGAGCCACCTCGCCGCGCCCGGCGGCGATGTATCCCTCGGACATGCTCACGCCGTAGATGAAGCCCGTGCAGGCCGCGCTGATGTCGAAGGCCACCGCGTTGTTGCAGCCCAGGATCGCCTGGACGTCGCACGCCGTGGACGGGAGAAGGCGGTCCGGCGTGGCGGTCGAGAGAATGAGAATGTCGATCTCGCCCGGCTCGACCCCGGCCTTCGCCATGGCGATCTTCGCGGCCTCCGAGCCCATGTGCGCCGCGGTCATCTCTTTCGGAGCGAGGCGTCGCTCGCTGATGCCCGTTCGGGTGCGAATCCACTCGTCGGACGTATCGAAGAGCTTGGTGAGGTCGTCGTTGGTGACGCGCTCTTCCGGCAGGAAGCGGCCGGTCGCGGCGATCTCGACCATGGGGGTCGGTTTTTTCATGTCGCTACTCCTTCGCGTCGACGGCCTCTGAGAGGTTGCGGGCCGTGTGTCGCACCATACCCGACCGCACCGCGCGCGCGGCGACCGCCAGAGCATTCCGGATCGCCTTCGGGGGCGAGCCGCCGTGACAGATGATCGATACTCCACCCACACCGAGCAACGGGGCGCCCCCGTACTCGGCGTAGTCGAGGACCCGAAACACGTGTTCCAGGTCCTGCTCCCGGTCGAGCTCCTTCAGCTCCTTCTTCAGGAGCCCCACGATGAAGGCAGCGACCGACTCGTAGAACTTGAGGAGCACGTTCCCGACGAAGCCGTCACAGACGACGACGTCGCACGCACCCCGGATGATGTCACGGCCTTCGATGTTGCCGATGAAGTTCATCCCCCGTTGCTCGCTCAGGAGACGGTATGTCTCCAACGTCAGCTCGTCGCCCTTGCCCGGCTCTTCCCCGATGTTGAGCAGTCCGATGCGCGGGTTCTCCCGGCCCATCAGATCCTGCGCGTAGGTGTGCCCGAGGCGGGCGAACTGCACGAGGTGCTGGGGCTTGCAGTCGACGTTCGCTCCCGCGTCGACGAGCAGACAGGGCTGGTCGGACGTCGGGAGTAACGTGCCGATGGCCGGTCTCGCCACGCCTGCAAGAGGTCGCAGGATGAATAGCGAGGACGCCATGACGGCACCGGTCGATCCGGCGCTGACGAAGGCGTCGCCCTCCCCCGATTCGTGCAGGCGCAGGCCCACGGCGATGGACGAGTCGGGTTTGCGGCGGTGGACCGAGGCCGGTGGGTCTTCAGCGGTCACCCGCTCTGGCGCGTGATGGACGATCAGTCGCTCGGGCCGCGCGCCATGACGCGCGATCTCTGCCTCGATCACGGCTTGGTCGCCGACCAGAACTACTTCGACGTCTTCCTCGAAAGTGCGCAGCGCTTCAAGCGCACCGGCGACCTCCGCCTTCGGAGCGTCGTCGGTGCCCATCGCGTCGAGTACGATTCGCACGGATCCGTCCGGGTTATCGAGTGGAGGCGATCAGGAAGAGACCCGTCCCGGCTTTGGCTCGGGAGGGCTTCCGGGCGCGCGTGCGTGCGTCAGGAGCCGAAGGGCTACGACGCCTCGCTTTCACGACCCGCGGCGGGGCCGAGCGCGCGGCGCCGGTATCAGTCGATCTCGACGTCGAGGACCTGGGTGTCCCGGTAGTGTCCGCAGCTCGGGCAGACCCGATGCGGGAGCTTCGGATCGGAGCACTTCGGGCACGAATGGACGGTGACCGCCTCGGCCTTGTAGTGGGTCCGACGCTTACGCTTGCGCTGCTTCGACGTACGTTTCTTTGGAACGGCCATGGCTTTTTGTCACTTCTCCTTGAGCTTCCTGAGCGCATCCCAGCGCGGGTCGGCTTCGTCCCGTACGCACGAGCAGGAACCCTCGTTCAGATTCGTGCCGCAGTCCGGGCAAAGCCCCTTGCACTCCGGATCACACACAACGTAAGGCTCGACCGCGAGGAAGACCTCCTCACGAACCGCGCCACTCAGATCCAGCTTCGAGTCGCTGGGACGGATGATGTGGGTCTCCCCGACGTCGTCCCCCTCCTCGATATCCTCTTCATCGACGAACACGAGCGTCATCTCTTCGTCGAACGCTCGCTCCAGTGGCTCGAGGCAGCGCCGGCAAGACTGCGCGAGCGCTCCCTGAACGCGCCCCCGGGCGATGACCTCTCCCGAGCCCGCAGACGAAACCTTGAAGTGCGCTTCCACGGGTTTCGCCCACGCCGGGTCCATCCCTTCCCACATGGGATCGTCGGGCGGCACCCGCGCATCGATTTCGACGCTGCCTTCGCGGTGCAGCTTTCCCAGTGAGACCTGAAGCATAGTCCAGAAAGCTAGCGATACGAGCGAAAATGTCTACCGCCCGTCGATCGCCACTCAGCGCGCCAGACGAATGCGCTCGGACTCGCTGAAGAAGAACGCGATCTCGTTGCTGGCGTTCTCGTCCGAATCGGACGCGTGGATGGCGTTCCGCCCCTTGGACTCCGCGTAGAGCTTGCGAACGGTGCCTTCGGCCGCTTCCGCGGGGTCGGTGGCACCGATGGTCTCACGCAGCCGAGGCACCGCATCGCTCGCCTCGAGGACGATGGGAATCACCGGGCCGGACGTCATGAACTCGACCAGCTCGTCGTAGAACGGCCGACCTTCGTGCACGGCGTAGAACGCCCGCGCCTCCTCGACGTCGAGGCGGGCGAGCCGCATCGCGCGCACGGAAAAGCCCGCGCCCTCGAGATGAGCGAGAATCTTGCCGGCCTTGCCGGCCTCGACCGCGTCCGGCTTGATGATGGCCAGGGTGTGACTCATGGTTCCTCTTCTCTTGAATCGGTTTCGGTTGACGTGCGCTCACCGCCCTGGAGGGCTTCAAGCACGGAATCTCTGGTGAGGAAGCCGACGAGCGCGCCGTCCCGGACGACGGGAAGCTGCTCGACGTCGCGGTTGGCCATCATCTGGGCCGCCTCGGTGAGGACCGTGTCCTCGGAGACGCAAAGCACGGTCCGCGTCATGATGTCACGGGCCACCAGCCCTTCTCCGGGCTTACCCTCCCCCGGAGCGGCGCCCCGCGAACGGCGGAGCAAGGTCTTGAGGGCGTCCCCCGTCGTGATGATGCCGAGGACTTCGTAGTCCTCCCCCACGACCGGCACCGCATGAAGCCGCCGCCGCACTATGAGGTCCAGGATCTCCGCGAACGGAGTGTCCGGATACACCCGGTAGCTGATGCTGGTCAGCGCATGTTCTACGAGAACGTCGTCGTTCATGATGGCAGGCCGCCGCCTCCGGACCGTGAGGCCCGGAGGAGGCGCTCCCTAACAGGTCGCTGAAAGAGGGGAGCGCACCGCGTTACGAGCGCCACGACCCCGACCCGTAGGCGGAGCGACGACTGCATAGCCATAGCTACGCGGAGGAGCTCCAACGACCGGGTCGGGGTCGTGCCGCCGTAACCCGCAACCACGAAGATCGTGGAACGATACGGTGGTGGGCGCAGGGGTGTTGCGCGGTTGATCCATCGTCTCTCCTCCTCGCCGTAGCTCTGCTACGCCTCGTCGTCGTTCCTTGGCTGAACGCGCGCAAGACCCCTGCGCGCGGTGCACTCCCCTCTTTCAGCGACCTGTTAAAGGGCCCGGTCAGGCCAGGGCGTCCTGAATGAGTCCCACGATGTCCTTGGGACGCTTCGCGACGGCGATCCCGTTGTCCTCGAACGCCTTCATCTTCTCCTCGGCCGTACCTGCGGCGCCGCTGATGATCGCCCCCGCGTGGCCCATCTGGCGTCCGGGAGGCGCGGTCTGTCCGGCAATGAAGCCGACCACCGGCTTCGACATGTTCGCCTTCACGTACTCCGCGGCCTCCTGCTCGTCCGTTCCGCCGATCTCGCCGATCATGACCACGGCCGTCGTGTCGGGATCGGCCTCGAAGGCCTCCAGGCAGTCGATGAAGTTCGTGCCGATGAGCGGGTCGCCGCCGATGCCGACGCACGTCGTCTGTCCGAGGCCCACGCTGGTGAGCTGGAACACGGCCTCGTAGGTCAGCGTCCCCGACCGCGACACGACCCCGATGGGGCCCTCGGTCACGATCTGGGCCGGAAGGATGCCCACCTTGGACTTCCCGGGCGAGAGGAGCCCCGGGCAATTCGGCCCGAGGATCCGGACGCCGCGGTCGTGCGCGAAGGCGTGAGCCCGGGCCATGTCGAGCACCGGCACGCCCTCGGTGATCGCGACCACCAGATCCACGCCGCTGTCCACGGCCTCCATGATCGCGCTCGCCGCGAACGCCGGCGGCACGTAGATGACGGAGGTGTTGGCTCCGGTCGCCTCGACGGCCTCGTCCATGCAATCGAAGATCGGAACGTCCTTGCCGCCGGGCCCGTCGAACGTCTGACCGCCCTTGCCGGGCGTCACGCCCGCCACGACCTGAGTCCCGTACTCGATCATCTGGGTCGTGTGGAAGGATCCGTCGCGGCCGGTGATGCCCTGGACGACGAGCTTGGTGTCTTTATCGATGAAGATGGCCATCGTTTACGCCTCCCCCGCCAGCTCGACGGCCTTCTCGACGACCTCGTCCATGGACGTGTACGCGGAGAAGCCAGCGTCGGCGAGGATCTCGAGTGCTTTCTTTTCGTTCGTGCCGGTGAGCCGGATCACGATCGGGATCTGGATGTCGATACGCTTCATGGCTTCGACGATGCCGTTCGCGACGTCGTCGCAGCGGGTGATGCCGCCGAAGATGTTGAAGAGGATCACCTTCACGCTCGGATCGGAGGTGATGATCTCGAGCGCCGAGACCACCTTGTCCGGATTGGACGACCCGCCGATGTCCAGGAAGTTGGCCGGCTCACCGCCGTAGTACTTCACGAGATCCATCGTCGCCATGGCGAGCCCAGCCCCGTTCACGCAGCAGCCGACGTCGCCGTCGAGCTTCACGTAGGAGAGCCCGGCCTCGCGCGCTTTCGTCTCGGAAGGCGGCTCGCCGGAGCTGTCACGCATCTCGGCGACGTTCGGGCGGCGGAAGAGCTCGTTGGCGTCGATGGTGACCTTGGCGTCGATCGCCTTCACCTCGCCGGTCGGCGTGGCGATGAGCGGGTTGATCTCGGCCATGGAGCAACCGCCGTCGATGAACGCCGTGTAGAGCTGGCCGATGATCTTGCTGGCCTGCTTCATCAGCTTCGGATCGTCGTACAGCTCATTGGCGAGCCAGAGCGCCTGATGCGGGAGGAGGCCGTATCGCGGATCGACGGTGAAGGTCCGGATCGCGTCCGGATTCGAGTGCGCGACTTCCTCGATGTCCACGCCACCCTCACGGGAAACCATGAAGGTCGCGGCCTGCTTCTTCCGGTCGACGAGAACGCCGAGGTAGGCCTCGGTCTCGATGTCCTCGGCCGGGGTCACGAGCACCTTCTCGACGAGGAGGCCGCTGATTTCCATCCCGAGGATGTTCTCGGCGTGCTCACGCGCCTCGGCGGAGGTCTTGGCCAGCTTCACGCCACCGGCCTTGCCGCGGCCTCCGGAGTGGACCTGGGCCTTCACGACGACCATGCCGCCGTACTTCTTGGCGATGGTCTCGGCGTCCGCCGGTGACGTGGCGATCTCGCCCGGGGGAACCGGAATCCCGGCCGCCCGGAAGAGCTCTTTCGCCTGATACTCGTGGATGTTCATGCGCGCTCGGATCGGTGGATCGAGGAGGTGCGACCCCGTGCGCCGAACCGGCCCACGAGACGCGGAAAAAGACGGTAGAACCTACCAAGCACCCGGAGGTCGATCAACGGCGGGAGCCGATACGGGCGCCACCCGGATTTCTTCGAGGAAGTCGCGGAGCGCCGAAAGCGCGGCGCCGTACCCTTCCCAATCGCCGGCCCGCGCCCGGGCGTCGGCCTGCTCGAGGAGGCGTAGGGCTTCTTCCGGCCAGGTCTCCGTTCCGACAGGCTCGGTGCCGCCGACGCCACGCGGATCGCCGGTGGGCATCTCCGTGACCTCGCCGGTCAGGAACTGGACGCCCTCCGCGAGTTGCTCCGTCATGACGATCCGTCGGCCATCGCTGACCAGGAAGCGCCTCAGCTCCGGAATGGCGTTCGACTCCGCGGCCAGGAACACCGGCTCGAGGTAGAACATCCGGCCTTCGATGGGGATGAGGTGCAGATGCCCGGTCCAGACCTCGCTCCCTCCGCTGCGCCAGAGCGCGAACTGCTGCGAGATCAGGGGGTCCTGCTCCGCGAGCGCCTCGATCTGGCGCGGTCCCGGCACCTGGTCGGCCACCGCGACGTCGAGGAGATCGAGCTCCGGGACACCACGCTCGTCGGTGCGGCCCGCGAGCACGCCGGTGAGATTCTGCCGGCCTGCCGGGACGAAGACCGTCGTCAGGTTGAAGCGCCGGTTCTCGTCACCCGGGAAGGCGTAGAGCCCGTATTCCGGCGTGTAGTTGATCGGACTGGTGCTCTCGGCCTGCTGCTGCGCGGTAGCCCAGACGTCCTGCTGGCCGTGGAAATCCGCCGCGGTCTCCTGGTGGTACTGGAGGAGGACGCGGGCCTGCACATCGAGGAGCGCCGAGGGATAGTGCACATGCTCCCGGATTTCGGCGGGCATCTCGTCGATGGGTCTCAGCAGCCCCGGGAACGCCGCCTCGTAGGCGTCGGCCAACGGGTCCTCGACTGGGACGCGGTAGAACGACATCGCGCCGGTGACGGCGTCCACCGTGACCTTCACGGAGGCACGGACCCAACTCACCTGTGAGCGGAACGCCCCGAGCTCGTGCACCGCAGACAACGGGAACGCCCGCGTCCCCGTGAAGCCCTCGAGAAGCCACATGACACGGCCACCCGCGAGCACCGCCCGTGGAGCCTCCGGAAACCGGAGGAAGGGCGCGACCGCCTGGGCCCGCTCCGCGACGCTCCGCCTGTAGACGAAGCGCGTCCGGGGGGCGAGATCGGAGGCGAAGAACAGGTTCGCGTCCTGGAAGCGCCAGGCGAGGAGCGCGGTGCGCACCCGGGAGCTCAACTCGATCCCGAGCGGCGCGTCCTGTGCAGGCAGTGGCTCGAGCGTGCCCTCGGGGGTCTCCGGCTGGTGCTCCGCGGGGTCGACGAGGGCGTAGCGCTGCGGCTGCGACCCGAAGTACGTCTCCGGCCTCTCCATTCGGATCTGCGGTAGCCCGGCCGCGGCTTCCGTATGCTCCGCCGGTATCCCGGTCAGCAACATCTCGGGGCGCGCCTCGGGAGACCGTGAAGCGGCCCGGCTCACCACGGTCCCGAGCCCGCGGATGTAGAGATCCCGGAGATGCAGGTTCTGCCAGTTGGGATCCTGGATTCCGGACGGATCGATCTCGCGCACGGAGACGGCGACCACCGTCGGATCGTCAGGGTCGCCGTACCGGTCGATGGTCACGTCCTCGAAGTCGTAGTAGGGGAAACGCGCTTCGATGGCGCGGAAGCTCTGCATCAGCGTGCTGCGGCTCCAGACCGGCAGTCCGGTGAATCCGTCCAGCACGCTCGACGCCGGGACCTCCGCGTCCGGGCGGTAGGCGAAGCGGGTCCGCCCCAGGTCCTCCAGGCCGAATCCGATACGGGTGAAACGGAGATTGTGCTCGATGAAGGGGGTCTCGCGAGCGAGCTCGTTGGGAACCACCTGAAAGCGTTGGACGACGCTCGGATAGATGCGGGAGATGATCGTGCCGCCCACGATCACCGAAACCAGCGCGATCACGATGGGAACACCGCGATTCTTCCACGCGCCCCACAGGACGGTCCCGGCGGCCACGACGAGGATTACCACCAGCGTCTGGAGCGCAGGCATGCGCGCCTGGGCATCGGCGAAGCCGAAGATGCCCTGCACGCCCGAGGTCCCGTCGAGCAGCAGGAGCGAACGGCCCAGCCACACCCGTAAGGCGAGGAAGACGAGGAAGACGGCCAGGATCGCACCCAGGTGGACACGGGCGAGGTCCTGAGCGTCGACACGGCCGCGAATCCAGCGGATGGCGCCCGTCGTCGCGTAGGCAGCCGTGACGAGCGTGAACAGAAGGAAGATGACCACCAACGCGAACGTCACGGCGCTGGCGAGCACTGGGAGCTGGAAGACGTAGAAGCCCACGTCCCGGCCCAGGACCGGCTCGGTGAGGCCCCACGGGCCGGCGCCGAGCATGGCCGCGATCTGCACGCCGAGGTTGGCGGGAATCGCCGCGCCGAACCAGAGGCCCAGGAGCGAGGCGGCCGTGAGGATCGCGCCCGACACGTAGCTTCCGGGGAGCTGCTCCGAGATCTCGATGTTGCCGAACCGACGCCGGATGCTGATGCCACCGAGGCTCACGGCGGCCAGGCGGAGGTTGCCGTACACGACGGCCACCACGAAGAGGCCCGCCACGAGCCTCGTGCCCCAGCTCCACGCGACCCGCCGCCAGAACACACCCTCGTATCCCGCCGTCTGGTGCCAGAGGATCTCCACGTACGCGGCAGTCGCGACGCGGGCGAGCAGAAGCGCAACGCCGAACGCCAGGACGAGGGCGACAACCAGTCTCCCGCCCTTCAGGGTACCGAGAAGCGTCCGCAATGCGCCCACGTCAGCGGACAGTCCGCTGCGAGGGGCCGGGCGCGTCAGGCTTCATGCCCATCACTCCGGTAGCGAGACCCCTTTCGTCTCGAGCCAGCCTCCGATTTCGTCACGAATCTCGGACAGGCGTTCGGCCGTGCGGGCTTCGAAGCGCGCGACGATCACCGGCTGGGTGTTGGAGGTCCTCAGGAGGGCCCACCCGTCGCCGAATAGAACACGCACGCCGTCGACGTCGATGACGTCGTACAATGCGCGGAAGTGCTCCACCGCCGCTTCGACGATGCTCCACTTCTCCTCCTCGGTCACGTCGATCCGGATCTCCGGAGTCGAGACGTAAGCGGGAAAGTCGGACACCATCTCGGCGATCGTCCGGTCCGAGCGGGCCAGAAGGTCGACCAACCGGCAGGCGTCGTAGAGCGCGTCGTCGAAACCGAGGTAGTTGTCGGAGATCATGATGTGACCCGACAGCTCACCGGCGATGAGGGCGCCGGTCTCCTTCATCTTCCGCTTGATGAGGGAGTGGCCGGTCTTCCACATGATCGGCTCGCCGCCCGCCGCCTCGAACACCTCCGGGAGCGCCTGCGAGCACTTCACGTCGAAGACGAGCTTCTGACCGGGTCCCAGCTTGGCGAGCAGATCCAGCCCATACACGAGAAGCAGCATGTCGCCGCGCACGATCCGACCGTCTCCGTCGACCACGCCGATCCGGTCCGCGTCGCCGTCGAAGGCCACGCCCAGATCGAGCTTCTTCTCGCGGACCACGCGGATGAGGTCCTGGAGGTTCTCGTCGACCGTGGGGTCCGGGTGGTGGTTCGGGAAGGTCGGGTCGGAATCACAGAAGAGCGGCGTGACCTGGGCGCCCAGCGTGGTCAGGAGCCGCTCCGCGACGATCGAGCCCGTCCCGTTGCCGCAGTCGACCGCCACGCGGATCGGGCGCGCGAGGTCGAAGCGTCCGACCACGTCGTCGACGTAGCGGTCGAGCACCTCGACCTTCTCGTGCGCGCCGGAGCCGTCGAGAAGGCGACCCTGCTCGATGCGCTCGTGCAGCCCCGTGATCTGATCACCGAAGAGCGCCGCGCGCTGAACGGTCATCTTGATCCCGTTCCACTCGGGCGGGTTGTGCGAGCCGGTGATCACGATGCCCGCATCCGTGCCCAGCGTCTGTTCGGCCCAGTAGAGGACGGGCGTAGGCGCCGTGCCGATCTCGACCACGTCGGCTCCGGAGGCGCGGAGTCCCTTGATGAGGGCCGCGGCCAACTCGGGCGAAGAGTCGCGGTTGTCGTACCCGACCGCTACGGTCGGCGACGGCAGCCCGGTGTCCTCGCGGAGGCTCGACGCGAAGGCGCGTCCTACGGCCTCGGCGACGTCCGTGTCGAGATCCTCACCGACGATGCCCCGGATGTCGTACTGCCTGAAGATGTGTGCGTTCATGTCAGCGTCCCGTCATTCCGAGCATCGTATCACCCAGGTTGCCCAAGCCGGCCACGCTCTCCCGTGCGAAGTCGAGCGCGGCGCCCGGGAAGAGGCCGGTATACATGATGAGTGCGACGCAGATGACCAGCGCGATCTGCATGGGGAACGGGGTCACGACCCCGGCGTGCTCGGCCTCGGCGGTCGCGGGGCGCATCCACATGAACCACGCCACCCGCAGGTAGTACCAGTACGACGCGATGGTCGTCAGCACCAGGATCACCGCGAGGGTCCAGAGCTCGGCGTCGGCGGCGCCCTGGAGCAGGTAGATCTTCCCCATGAAGCCGCCCGTGCCCGGGAAGCCCGCGAGCGACAGGAGGAAGATCGTCAGGAAGACCCCCAGCACCGGCTGAGCCCAGCCGAAGCCGGCGTAGTCCTCCACGTGCTGCCGCTGCTCCGAGTGGTACGACACGCCGATGACGATGGCGAAGGCGCCGATGTTCATCAGGGTGTAGATCAGGAGGTAGAAGAGCAGCCCGGCCGCCGCGGTCTGGTTGGCGGCCGTGATGGCGACCAGGAGGTACCCGCCGTGGGCGATGCTCGAGTAGGCCAGCATCCGCTTCACGTTGGACTGCACGAGCGCGATGAGGTTCGCCACGATCATCGTGATGGCGGCGAGCCACCAGACGATGCCCGCCCAGGAATCGTGCACGCCCTCGAAGGCCACCACGAAGATCCTCAGGAACGCCACGAACGCGGCCGCTTTCACCGCGGCGGCCATGAAGGCCGTGACGGGCGCTGGAGCACCCTCGTAGACGTCCGGCGTCCACATGTGGAACGGGACGGCCGACACCTTGAAGCCGAAGCCGACGATCAGCATCGCCACGCCGACGACCAACAGGCGTTCCGAGGCGGCACCGGCTTCGATGGCCTGCGCGATGGCCGCGATGTTGGTACTGCCCGTGGCGCCGTACACGAGGGCGATCCCGTAGAGCAGGAAGCCCGTGGCGAACGCGCCGAGGAGGAAGTACTTGAGTCCGGCTTCGGCCGACTTGCGGTCACGCCGGTTGAAGGCGGTCAGGGCGTAGACCGCGATCGACATGAGCTCGAGCCCGAGGAAGACGACGATCAGGTCGCGGGCGGCGGCCATGAACATCATGCCGGCCGTGGCGAACAGGATCAGGGCGTAGAACTCGCCCACCTGCAGCTTCTGGCGGTAGACGTAGCCGAACGAGATGAGAATCGAGAGGGCGGCGCCGAGCAGGAAGACCCAGTTGGCGAACAGACGGAAGCCGTCGACGGCGATCATGGAGTCGGTGCCGACCTCGGTGACGCCGTACAGCCATCCGTTCACCGCGGCGGTGGCCAGAAGGCCCATGAGGGCGATCCATCCGAGTTCGTTCCCCTGCCCCGCGGGTGCATCCTCCCCGTCGCCGCGTGCGGCGCCGGCATGCTTACCGGACACGCCCGCGATGAGCACCACCATGCCGGCGATGCAAAGCACGATCTCCGGGAGAAGGGCCCACCAGTAGTGGAGCGATCTGCTGAAATCAAGCGTCATCGTTGGTCTTCGCTATTCGCCGGAGACGAGCGCCTGGTCGGCGTCGGATTCTTGTGAGCGTGCGGCGGCGGGCTCGAAGCCTTCCGCCGACTCCTCGGAGAGCGCGGGCACCGGGTCCGAGGTTCCGTCGGCCATCCCCGTCGACGCGTTCTCGACCCGCTCGAGCACGGCGCGAACGCTGGGCTCCATCCGGTCGAGGATCGGCGTGGGGTGCCACCCGATGACGATCATCAGGGCGACGAGCGGCGCGAGCACCGCGACCTCGCGGCCCGAGAGGTCCTTCACTTCGCGATTCTCGGGCTTGTCGAGCTTGTTGAAGAAGATCTTCTGGACCATCGGCAGCATGTAGTACGCGGCGAAGATCACGCCGAGCGTGGCGATGATGGCGATGATCGGGTGGGTCTCGAACGCGCCCATGAGGGCGAGGAACTCACCCACGAAGCCGCTGGTGCCGGGAAGCCCGATGGACGCCAGCGCGGTGATCACGAAGGCCGTCGCCAGCAGCGGAGCCACGCGGCCCAGCCCACCGAAGTCCTCGATGACCCGCGTGTGACGCCGCTCGTACAGCATGCCGAGCAGGAGGAAGAGCGCCCCCGTGCTGATGCCGTGCGAGATCATCACGATCAGGCCGCCCTGGATGCCGTTCACCGTGAGCGCGAAAATGCCGAGCACCACGAAGCCCATGTGGGCCACCGATGTATAGGCGACCAGCTTTTTGGCGTCGGGCTGCACGGCCGCCACCCACGCCGTGTAGATGATTCCGATGACCGCCAACACCAGCATGGTCATGACGACCGTCGGGTGCTGGGCTGCCACCGGGAAGAGGGGCAGCAGGAATCGAAGGAAGCCGTAGGTGCCCATCTTGAGGAGCACCGCGGCCAGGATGACGGAACCAGGTGTGGGGGCCTCGACGTGCGCGTCCGGCAGCCAGGTATGCAGCGGGAAGACCGGAACCTTCACGCTGAAGGCGAGCGCGAACGCGCTGAACAGCCAGAGCTGCTCCGGCCCGGTGAGCGGGATCTGAAGCAGGTCGGCCCAGGCGAACGTCGGCACGCCCAGGAAGGTCTTGGCCTTGAAGTACAAGTACATGATGCCGACCAGCATGAGTAGCGAGCCGAACGCCGTGTACAGGAAGAACTTGATGGCCGCGTAGATGCGGCGCTCGCCGCCCCAGATGCCCACGATGAAGTACATCGGGACCAGGGTGAGCTCGAAGAACACGTAGAAGAGGAGCAGGTCGGTGGCGACGAACACGCCGATCACCCCCGCCTCGAGCAGCAGCATGAGCGCGTAGAAGGCGCGCTGCCGGGTCTTGATGTAGTTGAACGAGCCCAGGATCGCGATGGATGTGCTGAATGTCGTCAGCATCACCATGAAGAGGCTGATGCCGTCGATGCCGAGGGAGTAGCTCACCCCCCAGGACTCGATCCACGGCGTCACGCTCTCCATCTGCATGCCGCCGTAGCCGGCGTCGAACGCCCACCACAGACCCAGGCTGAGGACGAACACGCCCATGGACCACCAGAAGGCCACGGTCTTGGCCTGCTCCTCTTCGGCCCAGAGGACGAGGCCCATGCCGAGCACGGGGAGCCAGATGAGCGCGTGGAGCGCCCAGTTCGCGTAGCCGATCGATTCGAGCAAAGCAGTCATCGTCGGTCTCCTAGAGCATCGAGACGCCGAGGATCACCAGGACGCCGACGGTTAAGATGAACGCGTAGGTATTCACGGAGCCCGTCTGGAACATGCTGATTCCCCACCCGAAGCCGCGGGAGCCCCAACCGACAGCGTTGACCACGCCGTCGATGATGGTCGCGTCGATGACCTTCCAGCTGAAGCGGGAGGCCCGGATGATGGGCTGCACGATGAAGCGGTCGTAGAACTCGTCCACGTACCACTTGTTGTAGAGGACCTTGCCGAAGCCCGTGGGCTCGACGTCGTCCCTGGCGGGCACGACCGTCTTGCCTCCGATCACCCGCATGGAGACGACCACGACGAGGGCCGCGGCGATGGTCGAGATCAGCGCCCAGGCCAGCTCCCCGCCGCCGAAGGGCGACGAATGAGAGACCTCGCCCAGATGTAGCTCCTGAACGTGGTGCGCCTGCGCCGTGATGGGCTCGAGCCAATGGTGCAACCACTCGGTCATCGGGAGCGCGCCGAAGCCGCCCAGGAACGACATCCGGATCGCCTCGGGGACGTTGATCCAACCACCGAAGATCGAGAGCACGGCGAGGACCGCGAGCGGCACCCACATCACCGGCGACACCTCGTGGAGATGCCTCTCCTCCTCGGCGCCGGTCCGGTTCTTCCCGTGGAAGGTGAGCACCATCAACCGGGTCATGTAGAAGGCCGTGAGCATGGCCGCGGCCAGCGCGATGATCCAGTAGACGGTGTAGAGCGCCGAAAACGGAGCATTCTCTGCCCCGCCGAACGCCGCGGTGTACCAGATGATCTCGTCCTTCGAGAAGAATCCGGCGAAGGGCCAGATGCCCGCGATGGCGAGCGTCGCGATCCACATGGTGATCCACGTGATGGGCATGTGGGACTTCAGCCCGCCCATGTTGCGCATGTCCTGCGCGTCTTCGTGGCTGTGGGTCGCGTGGTAGGCGTGATGCATCGCGTGGATGACCGCACCGGCCCCCAGGAAGAGCAGCGCCTTGAAGAAGGCGTGGGTCATGAGATGGAAAACACCCGCGGCGTAGGCGCCCACGCCCACCCCGAGGAACATGTACCCGAGCTGGGAGATCGTCGAGTACGCCAACACCTTCTTGATGTCGTTCTGCTTCAGCGCGATGGTCGCCGCGAAGAGCGCCGTCAGCACACCGATGCCCGCCACCGCGGCGCTACCGACGGGCGACAGCGCGAACAGGACGGACGAGCGGGCCACGAGGTACACACCGGCCGTCACCATCGTGGCCGCGTGGATCAGCGCGGAGACAGGCGTCGGGCCGGCCATGGCGTCCGGAAGCCATACGTAGAGCGGAATCTGCGCGCTCTTCCCCGCCGCGCCGAGCAGGAAGAAGAGTGTGATCGCCGTGACGAGCCCACCACCGTAGAGCAACCCGGTCTCAGCCTCGCCGAAGACGCCCGCGAAGTCGAGGGTGCCGAACGTCGTGTACAGGAGGAAGAGCGCGATCAGGAAGCCAAAGTCACCGATCCGGTTGACGATGAACGCCTTCTTGCCGGCGTCGGCTTTCTCGCGGTCTGCGAACCAGAAGCCGATCAACAGATACGAGCAGAGTCCCACGCCTTCCCACCCGACGAACATCAGCGGGTAGCTCGCGCCCATGACGAGGACGAGCATGAAGAAGATGAACAGGTTCAGGTACGCGAAGTAGCGCGGGTACCCGGGGTCGTCCTTCATGTAGCCCACGCTGAACACGTGGATCAGGAAGCCCACGCCCGTGACGACCATCATCATGATCATCGAGAGCTGGTCGAGCTGGAGCGCGGCGCTCACCGTGAAGGTGCCGGTCGCGATCCAGGTCCAATACTCGACGACGACGGGCTCGTGGAGCTCCGCGCCGAGCATGCTCGTGAAGTTGACGAGCGTGATCAGGAACGCGCCGAGCATCACGCCGGGTCCGACCCAGGTCGGGAGCGTATGCGTGGCAGGCCGTCCGCCGGGTCCGTCGAGGTCGAGCTCGCCGCCGGCGCGTACCGCTTCCGCGGACGCCCGGGCGTGCTTCAGCGCGAGGAACCCGTTGATCAGGAACCCGATCAACGGCAGGAGAACGACGAGGCCCGGAAGGAAGGGCTCGAAGTCGCCGGCGGCCGCTTGCGCGCCCCCGCCCTGGAACATGAGTGCTGCTAGGGAAGCGTGCATGCCGCTACCACTTGAGCAGGTTGAAGTTGTTGACGTTCACGGTCTCGTAGTGCCGGAAGATCGAGATGATGATCGCGAGCCCGACCGCCGCCTCGGCGGCCGCCACGGTCATCACGAAGAAGACGAAGATCTGCCCCTCGATCCCGACCATCCGCGAGAACGCCACGAACGACAGGTTCACCGCATTGAGCTGAAGCTCGATGCAGAGGAACATGATGATGGCGTTGCGGCGGACGAGGACGCCGAAGGTGCCGAGCACGAAGAGGATCGCGCTCAGGACGAGTGCCTCGGTGATCATCTAATTGACCCTTCTCTTGGCCAGGACGATCGCGCCCACGATCGCCACCAGAAGCAGGATGCCCGTGATCTCGAACGGGACGACGTAGGTCGTGTAGAGCGGCTGTGCGATGGCCCCGACGACACCGTGCTCCTGGATGGCCGCGTCGATGGCCACGCCTCCGGGACCCTCGGCGAAACCACCCCCACCGCTGAACTGCCGGGCGAGCAAGCCCGCCATGAGGCCGATCACGACGAAGGACAGGATGCCGAACACGCCGCCCTTGATGTCCTTCTGATAATCGTGCCCGAGGTTCAGGAGCATGATGACGAACAGGAAGAGCACCATGATGGCGCCGGCGTACACGATGATCTGGATCGCCGCCAGGAAGTGCGCCTCGAGCAGCACGAATGTCCCGGCCAGGCTGGCCAGCGTGGCCACCATGAAGAGCAGGCTCCCGACGGGACTCTTGGCGAGCACCACACCGAGCGCGCCACCGATGGCCACGGCGGAGAAGACGTAGAACAAGATGAGGGTCATGTCACTCGGATCTCGGATCGGCGGGGTCCCAGAGGAGCGTCACCGGGTGTTCCTGTTCCATGAGCCGGTCCAGGTCGTAGACGAAGCGGTCGCGGGTGTACTCCCCGTTCTCGAAGTGCTGACCGACGTGGATCGCCTCGACCGGGCACACTTCCTGGCACATGCCGCAGAAGATGCAACGGAACTCGTCGATCTCGTAGACGATCGGATAGCGGTTCCCCTGATCGTCCTCGCCGCCCACCAGGCGGATGCAGTTCGCCGGGCAGACCGTCGGGCACAGACCGCAGGCCACGCACTTGGGCCGGCCGTCGGCATGGACTTCCATGCGGTGCGTGCCGCGCCACCGCGGGCTGAGGTCGGTCTGCTCCTCGGGGTACTGCTGGGTGACCTTGTGCGGGTTCACCATGTGCTTGAAGGTGAGCGCCATACCGCTGAGCGCGGCGCGGAGATAGGAGGTGCTCTCCGGCTCCGGGCGCTCCATGACTCTTACAGAGATCGCCATCGAACTACTCTCCCACCGAGGTAGGCTGAGGAAGGCTGGTCTTCGTTTCCACACGCTGGCTGCTGTGGGCCGCCGCACCGGTGATGGTCCGGCCACGGTCCAGGAAGAAGACGAACCCGAACGTCGCCGCCCCGCTCACCGCCGTGAGGGCGAGGCCGTAACCGAAGCCCCACGCCATCCCGATCTCGTCGAGGAACAGGATCGTCCCTCCAATGAGCATCACGTACGCCAGGGAGGTCGGCAGCATGACCTTCCAGCCGAGCGCCATGACCTGGTCGTAGCGGAAGCGCGGTAGCGTCCAGCGGATCCAGATGTACAGCAACAGGAAGAAGCCGGTCTTGGCGGCGAAGGCCGCGAAGGTGAGCAGCGTCTTCCACCAGGTCGGGTCCGCCATGATGACGCTGCCGTCGGCGGCAAAGCCCGAGATGAGCTGACCCTGATGCCAGAAGGCGTTGTCGCCCTGCCAGATCGGGATGTCCCAGCCGCCGAGGAAGATGGTCGCCATGAGCGCGGATGCGGTCAACATGTGCCCGAACTCCGAGATCATGAAGGCGCTGAACTTCATGGCGGAGTACTCGGTGTGGTAGCCCGTCACCAGCTCAGACTCGGCCTCCGGCATGTCGAACGGGAGCCGGTTCGTCTCGGCGAAGGCCGAGATCACGAACAGGATGAACGCGAGCGACAGCGGAAACGCGAACCAGATGCCGAGCTGCTGCTGCTGGGCGATCATCTCCGGGAGCGTCACGTTGCCCACGACCATCAGGACGGTGATGAGCGACAGCCCCAGGGCGACCTCGTAGCTGACCATCTGCGCCGAAGCGCGCAGCCCGCCGAGGAATGCGTACTTGTTGTTGGAGGCCCAGCCTCCGAGCACCACTCCGTACACCGCGAGCGAGCTGAACGCGAGCACGTACAGGATGCCGATGGGCAGGTCGGCGATGATCATGTCGACCACGCCGGCGGGCGTCGGCAGCGGGGCCGCGATGGGAATGACGGCAAACGTCACCAGCGACGGCACCAGCACCATGATGGGCGCCATGATGAAGAAGACCCGTGACGCCGTGGCGGGGAGGGTCTCCTCCTTGAGGATGTTCTTGATGCCGTCCGCGATGGGCTGCAGGAGGCCGAACGGCCCGACCCGGTTGGGGCCGCGCCGGTCCTGGATGAACGCCGACACGCGGCGTTCGGCGAGGGTCGCGTAGGCGACCGTGATCATCACCATCGTGAAGATCAGCGTGACCTTCAGCGACATGGCGACGAGCGCCCAGACGCCGGAAATGGGTTGCAAGGACTCCATCTAAGCGCGGTCTCCGGTGAGCGACACGGTCTCGTTGACGACCGCGCCGCGGGTGCCGATGTCGTCGTAGGTGAGGCCTTCGAAGGCCGATGCCCGGGCCACGTAGGCCTGGAAGGCGTCTGCGGCGGTACGCACCCCCCCGGACGCGTCGCCGAGCTCCGCTGCCAGGGCGCCGAGCACGAACCACGCAGGCTGGGCCATGCCCGGTGGCTGCAGGCCCGCCCAGAAACGTTGGACGCGCCCCTCGATGTTCGTGAAGGTGCCCTCCTGCTCGGCGAAGGTGGTGATGGGGAGAACGAAGTCGGCCCCGGCCGAGGCCGGTGCGGCCGCCTGTCCGGCGTAGACGAAGAGCGAGGCGTTCTCGGCGAAGCTCTCGTCCTGATCGAGCAGCGCGTCGCCGAGCACGATCACGACCCCGTCGTGCGCCGCGACGGCTTCCAGCCCCCCCGCCCCGCCGTCCGACCCGACCCGTTCCGCGCCGATGAGCCGGGCGCCCTTCGTATTCGGCGTCAGATCACGGCGGCGCGCGAGCGACGGGAAGCCCTTGAGGACGATCTCGTCTTCGGCGCGGCGTCCGCGGAACACGATGTCACCACCCCCGAGCGCGTCGACCAGGGCCTTCAGGGCAGCGAGATCTTCGTTGGAGGCGAACGGCGTCGCGACTGCTTTCACGTTCCCGGATCCTGCGCTCCGGGCCCGGTCGAGCAACTCGGAGAGCGCGTCCCTCCAGGCCACCGCGGTGGTCGCGTCGTTCCGGCGCACGAGCGGCGCCTCGATGCGTCCCCCTGCGTTCATCCACTCGTAGTCCATGCGGCCGTAGTCGCACATCCACCAGCCGTTGACGTCGAGATTCTCCCGCGGCTTGAGGCGCTGCACGAGGTTGTCGCGGGTGTGGAGCTCGATGTTGCATCCCTGGGCGCACCCCGGGCAGATGCTCGGCGTGTGCTCGAGGTCCCAGGCGCGCGCCTTGTGGAGAAAGTCCTTCGACACGAGCGCGCCCACCGGACAGATGTCCACGACATTGCCGTGCCAGTACGTGCCTTCGAGCCCTTCCTCGAAGAAGGTGTCGATCACGGACTTGCTGCCTCGCTCCACCACGGTGAGGCGAGAGTCCTGCTCGACCTCGTTCATGAAGCGCACACAGCGCGTGCACATCACGCAGCGATCCCCGTAGAAGAGCACGTCCCCGCCGAAGTCGTCGCGACCGAAGACGCGCTTGGGCTCCCTGTCCCGGCCGTGGTCACGCCCTTCATCGTGGACGTAATCCTGTAGGTGGCACTCCCCCGACATGTCGCAGATGGGGCAGTCGAGCGGATGGTTCACGAGGTAGAACTCGAGGACCCCCCGGCGGTGACCCAGCGCCGCTTCGGAGTGGGTGTTGACGACCTGACCCTCGGCCACCGTCGTCACGCAGGACGGCATCGGCTTCGGCGCACCTTCCACCTCGACCAGACACACGCGGCACATGGCCGGCGATGACATCCCCGGGTGGTAGCAATAGTGCGGAACATCGGTCCCGATCCGCTTGGCGGCCTCCAGGATCGTCATCCCCTTCGGGACTTCGACCTCGTGGCCATCGATCGTGAGCTTCACCATGTCGGTCATCAGGCCGCTCCCACGCGCTCACCCCGACGGATCAGGGCGAGGTACTCGTCTCTGAATTTGTTGATCGAAGACTGCACCGGCGCTGCGACCGAGTCGGAGAGCACGCAGATCGTCGTGCCGACCATCTGCTGGGTGACCTCCATGAGGGTGTCGAGATCCTCCTCGGTGCCGCGCCCGACCTCGATGCGCTTCATCATCTTCGCGGTCCAGGCCGACCCTTCGCGGCACGGCGTGCACTGCCCGCACGATTCGTGGGCGTAGAAGTCGACCATGCGCCGGACCTGCTTCACGATGTCCGTGGTCTCGTCCATCACGATCACGGATGCGCACCCGAGCATCGTGCCGACGGCCACGCAGCCTTCGTAGTCCAGCATGCAGGCGCGGGTCTCTTCGGCGTTGATGATCGGCACGGAAGATCCTCCCGGGATCACGGCCTTGAGGGCCTTCCCGCCACGCATACCGCCGCAGACGTCCTCGATGAGCTCGATGAGCGGGAAGCCGAGCGGCAACTCGTAGTTGCCCGGCTTGTTCACGTGCCCGCTCACACAGAAGAGCTTGGTGCCCGGGCTCTTCTCGGTACCCCACTGCCGGTACCAGTCCCCACCGTTCGTCAGGATGTGCGGAATGGCGGAGAGGGTCTCGACGTTGTTGATCGTGGACGGCATGCCGAACGCCCCGACGGCTGCCGGGAACGGCGGCTTGATCCGCGGCTGACCACGACGGCCCTCCAGCGAGTTCATGAGCCCCGTCTCCTCGCCGCAGATGTAGGCGCCCGCACCAAGATGGATGGTGACGTCTATGTCCTTGCCTGAGCCGAAGATGTCCTTACCGGCGTAACCTTTCGCGTAAGCATCCTCTAGCGCCTTCGCCAGGACTTGCGTCGTCTCGAAGAATTCACCCCGGCAGTAGATGTAGACGTGCTGCGCGCCCATGGCGTGGGCCCCGATGAGGCACCCCTCGATGAGCTGATGGGGGTCCCAGCGGATGAGCTCGCGGTCCTTGAAGGTGCCGGGCTCCGACTCGTCGGCGTTGCAGATGAGGTAGTGCGGCTTTCCCGTGTCCTTCGGCATGAACGACCACTTCACGCCCGTGGGGAAACCCGCGCCGCCCCGGCCGCGGAGTCCCGACGCCTTGACGACGTCGACCACCTCGCCCGGCCCCATGCCGAGCGCCTTCTTCAGCGCACCGTAACCGCCCCGCTCGACGTACGTGTCGATGCGGCGCTGCTTGGGATCGCCGAAGTATTTGCTGAGAACGCGGACCTCACGGTCCGACACGTAGGGATAGGCCATGTCAACCGGTGTTCCGGCTCTTGAGGTGCTCCAGGATCTTCGGAACCTCGTCGGGCGTGACGTTCTCGAAGTACTCGGAGTTGATCTGCACGCAGGTGGGGAATCCGCACCCGGCGAGGCACTCGGCCTCGATGACGGTGAAGTTCCCGTCGGACGACGTCGCTCCCGGCTCCGTATCGGTCTGGGACAGGAACGCGTCGAAGACCTCGTCGGCGCCGCACAGGCTGCAGGAGATGTTGGTGCAGACCTGTACGAGATAGCGACCGACCGGCCGCTTGTTGTACATCGTGTAGAACGTCGCTACACCCCGGACGTACGCGGGCGAGAGGTCGAGCAGCTCCGCCACGCGGTCCATCGAGGCAGGACTGACGTAGCCCCGAAGCTCCTGGGCCAGCCCGAGTGCGGGAAGGAGCGCAGCCTGCTTGTCCGGATAGCGCGTCAGGATCTTTTCGAAGCGCTCCTGATACTCGCCCTCGAAGAGCGGCGCGTCCGGATTCTTCTCCGGAAGCATGTACGGCATGGTGGCGGAGCCGGACGCGTGTCCCGCGTGCTTCGGCCGCTCGCCCACGAAATCCTTGCCGCGGACCTCGTCCTCGCTGAGCTCGAATTCGCCGGTGTTGCCGGCCCATCCCGGGTTCTTGAAGGGAACGTCGCTCATCGGTCGATCTCCCCGAGAACGATGTCGAGGCTCGCATTGATCATGATCAGGTCGGCCACGAGATGTCCTTCGGCCAGCTTGGGAATCACGGAGAGGTTCACGAACGAGGGCGGACGCACGCGCCAGCGGACGGGCTTGGTATCCCCTTCCTCGGCCACGACGTACATGCCGAGCTCGCCCTTCGAGCCCTCGACGGCCATGTAGCAGTCGCCCTCGGGCGCGGGAATGCCTTCCATGATCAACTTGAAATGGTGGATCATGCTCGCCATGTCGGACATGCAGTCCGTCTTGGAGGGCAGCGAGATGTTCGGATCGTCCACGTTGATGGGGCCGCCGGGCAGGCGATCCAACGCCTGATGCAGAAGGCGCACGCTCTGGCGCATCTCCTCCATGCGGCACAGGTACCGGTCGTAGCAGTCGCCGTGCTGCCCCACCGGGACCTCGAAGTCGTACGACTCGTAGTCGTAGTACGGACGGTCCTTGCGGACGTCGTAGTCGACGCCCGAAGCCCGCAGGTTCGGTCCGGTGAAGCCGTAGTTGATGGCGTCCGCGGAGCTGATGGCGCCCACGCCCTGCGTGCGGCCGATGTGGATCTGGTTCCGCGTCAGGAGCCGGTCGACCTCGGCGAGCGTATTCGGGAAGTCGCGGAGGAAGGCGCGCAGCTGGTCCGGCCACCCCTCGGGCAGGTCGGCCATCATGCCGCCCACCCGGGTCGCGGACGTCGTGATGCGCGCACCCGTCAGCGTCTCGTGGAGCTTGTAGATCTTCTCCCGTTCCTGGAACGCGTACAGGAACGGCGTGAACGCGCCCACGTCGATGGCCGTCGTGCCGAGCCAGAGGAGGTGGCCGAAGATCCGGTCCATCTCCATGAGGATGACCCGCACGACCTTGCACCGCTCGGTCACCTCGATGCCCATGAGCTTCTCGACGGACATGACGTACGCACAGTTGTAGATCAACGGCGCGAGGTAGTCCATGCGGTCGGTGAGCGTGACGATCTGGTTCCACGTCCGGTACTCGCCGAGCTTTTCGAACGACGAGTGCAGGTACCCGATGTCGGGCACGACCCGTGTCACGGTCTCGCCGTCGAGCTCGCAGACCAACCGGAGCACGCCGTGCGTGGCCGGATGCTGAGGCCCGATGTTGATGAGCATGCGCTCCGTGCCGAGCTGCGGCTCCGGAATATCGAACGGTTGGAGCGGGCTCTGCACCGGCCGGCCGTCGACGCCCATCTCGGGGGTTCGGCCTACAGGGATCTCCACGGTCTTCTGGGCCATCAGGCGTCTCCCTCGGGCGCGCCCCGGGTTCCGATCTCGGGCTCGGCCTCCTGCGGCTCGCGGCCCTGGGCGAGCACCTCTTCCGAATAGAAGCGGTCCACGTCCTGGTTCAGAGCGCGCCGCGTCTGCTCCGCGCGGGAGTAGCGTCCCCGCAGGGGGAAGTCCTTCCGTAGCGGATGCCCTTCGTCGTAGTCGAGCGGCATCAGGATCCGCGTGAGGTTCGGGTGCCCCTCGAACGTGACGCCGAACATGTCGAACACCTCGCGCTCGAGCCAATTCGCGCACTGCCAAAGCAGCGCCACGGAATGGATCCGGAGGGCGTCCACAGGCAGCGGGGCCCGGACGCGGAGCGCGTGCTTGTGCCGGGTCGAATACATCTGGTACACGACCTCGACGGGCCGACCGTTGCCGTAGTCCACGCCGGTCACGTCCGACATCATGTCATACGCCTGGTCGGCGTCGTCCTTGAGCCAGGTCAGGATGTCGAGGTTGCGAGCCGGATCGATCCAGACCACGTGCTGATCGCCCGCGGATACCCGTTGTCCGAGGATGGCGTCACCGAACTTCTGGCCGAGCGCCACGATCGACGGATGGTCACTCTCGGCCGCCGGGAAACGACGAACGGGCGCCCGAACGGGATCGGACGACGCCGGGCCGTCCTCGATCGCGTCGAAGGCGCTGATCTTTCGTTCAGTCATAAATGGGGTTCCGACGGGGCTTGCCCTCGGGCGTCTCTCCGCGCGGCACCTGGCCCGTGGAGAGCCGCTCCTGACGCGTCGAGTTCCCGAACGGTCCGGTGAGGCCGACGATCTCCTCCTCGTTCGCCCTGGGCTTCGCGACCCGGAGCGGGTCCTCGGCGCGATGCTCGAAGTGCTTCGAGAGCGACTCCTGCCGGATCTTCTCCTGGACCATCATGAGTCCGTAGATGAGTCCTTCGGGCCGCGGCGGGCAGCCGGGGATGTAGACGTCCACGGGAACGATGGTGTCGATTCCCTGCACCATCGAGTAGACGTCGAAGACGCCGCCGGAGCTCGCGCAGGCACCCATGGAAATACACCACTTGGGCTGCGGCATCTGGTCCCAGATGCGGCGTAGGACCGGTGCCAGCTTGTAGGGCACGCGGCCGGCGCAGATCAGCACGTCGGCCTGGCGCGGGCTGAATGACATGCGCTCCATGCCGAAGCGGGCGATGTCGTAGTTCGACGCGGCGGAAGCCATCATCTCGATGGCGCAGCACGCGGTTCCGAACGGCATGGGCCACAGCGAGTTGAGCCGTCCCCAGTTCACGATCGCGTCGATCTTGCTAGTCAGGAACGTAGGGCTTCCCTCACCGAACATTCCACCGGAGGTCGGAGCGGGTCCGACTCCAGGCAACTTGTCTTTCAGTCCCATTCGAGACCTCCCTTCTTCCATTCGTAGAGCAGTCCCACGGCGAGCACGGTCACGAAGAGGCTCATCGCGATGAACGGACCCCAACCGAGCTCCCGCATCTGCACCGCCCACGGGATCAGGAAGATCGTCTCCAGATCGAAGACGATGAAGCTGATCGCCACCATGTAGAACTTCACGGAGAAGCGGGCCCGCGTGTTCCCGAGCGGGATCATGCCCGACTCGTACGGCATCAGCTTCTGGGGCGTATCCCGGCGCGGATTCAGGAGGTGCGATGTGACGACCATCCCGATGGCGTTCAACACCGAGACGCCGAACAGAAGCAATAAAGGGAGATAGGCTCCCGACATGGGGTCGCGTGGGTTTGTGAAATCGTTCACGAAGCCGTGTGACGGGAAGGAAGGTACCCGTCGCTGCGATGGGGTGTCAACCGCACGAGAGGCGGATTTTTCACGTTTTTGACCGGGTTTGCCCCTACTTCGAGGTCGTGGATATCTTGGGCGGCCCGACCTGGCGCCGGAGCTCCCCCGGGAGAGCCTCCGACGCACCCATCCGAGACACCGGAGCGCCCCGTCCCATGCCCATCAAGAGTGACAAGTGGATCCGCCGCATGTGCGAGACGACGGGAATGATCGAGCCCTTCGAGACCGGCCAGGTCCGCGACGGCGTGATCTCCTACGGCCTCTCGTCCTACGGCTACGATATCCGCGTGGCGCCCGAGTTCAAGGTCTTCACGAACGTGCACAACGCCATCGTCGATCCGAAGAACTTCGACGACCGATCGTTCGTGGACGTGCACGGCCCGGAGTGCATCATTCCGCCGAACTCCTTCGCGCTCGCCCGGACCGAGGAGTACTTCCGGATTCCGCGCGACGTCCTGGTGGTGTGCGTCGGCAAGTCGACCTACGCCCGTTGCGGGCTGATCGTGAACGTCACGCCGCTCGAGCCGACGTGGGAGGGGTATCTGACCCTCGAGATCTCGAACACGACGCC